>NZ_JBLYUB010000003.1:0-385166 GCF_049999945.1 Planosporangium spinosum
GGGTCGTCGGGCGGTACCCGGTGGTGCAGCGCGGGCCGAGACAGGATTTCCAGTCCGGCGTCCTCGGCGGCCAGGGCGTCGGCCTCCAACCGTGCGCCCTCCGGTGACGACTCGGCCGGCAGGGACCCGCCGAGGTCGCGTTGCTGTACGGCGTGGACGAGTTCGTGGGCCAGCAGCGCGCGCCCCTGAGGGCCGGTCGCCTCACCGGCGGCCAGTGGCAGGTACACCTCCGCGTCTGCGGTGTAGGCCCGGGCGGCCAGGCGCTCGGCGCCGGAGTCGGCCGTCGGACCCCGGTGTACCGGTACGGCGCCGACATCGGTGCCGTACGCCGCCCGTACCTGCGCGGCGAGGTCGGGCGGGACCGGCTCGGTGCGGTCGGCCGCCGTCGGGTCCCCGCGTCCGGTCGGGCCGCCCGGCGGCGGGCCGTCGGGCGGGGCACCGGCTGCCTCGGCGGCGGCGGGCCGGGAGATGGGTGCCCCGAGGCCCAGCCGCCGGCTCTGCCCGACGCTGCGCCGCCCGTCCGGGCGCGGAAGACCGTCGCGGGCGTCCGGGCGCGGGTGGCCGTCGCGGGCGTCCGGGCGCGGGTGGCCGTCCGTCCGGGCGGGACCGGCCGGATAGCCCGGACGGACAGGGTCGGCGGGGCCACCCGGTCGTGGGGCGCTGCCGGGCGCCGGCCGGACCGGCATCGCGGCCAGCTCGGGCGGTATACCGGCTACGGGCAGCGGCGGCGGTGCGGCCCGCAGCCAGCCCGGTGCCCGGTACGGCACGGCCGGCTCACGTGCCGGTCCGACGTACGCGTCGACGGCCCGTACCAGCTCCGGTGCCGGCTGCGGCGGCCCGGCCACCACCCGAGGGTTGCGCCGTGGCGGCTCGGCGGCCGGCCCGGTACCCGCGCCGGCCGTGGGCACGACCACGTCGGCGGCCAGGGCGGTGGCCGGGGGCGCGGGCGGGTCCGGGGGTACGGGCGTGGCCAGTCCCCGCACCCGGCCGTGCGGGACCTGATCGTCGGGTACCCGGCCGGCCGCGGCCCTCGGGTTGGCGCCGGTCAATGGCCGGGTACCCGCCACGTCGGGCAGCGTCGCCGGGGCGAGGATCGGCGCGCGCAGCGCCACGGTGGTGGGGATCGGGGCGAGGGACCGCCACGCCGGCCGCTGCGGCCGGGCCGGCGCGGACCCGGCGGACGCGGTCCCGGTGGCGGCCGTGGCGCCGGTCCCGGTGGCGGGCGTGGTGCCGGGGTCGGTGGCGGGCGCGGCGGCGGGGCGGCTACGCCACGGCAGTGACCATCTCATCGTCGTTTCACCCGCCTTCCCCGTACTCCCGTCGTGTGTGGATCTTTCCGATCTCGTCCACCACCCGTTCCCGGACGGCGTGTTCGAGGTCGAGAATCTGGTCGAACGACCAGTGCAGGTAGTAGGCGACGTACGCGACCTCCGCCCAGAGCCGGTCGGACGCGTACGTCAGGATCCCCCCGGCGCATCACCCGCCAGGTCGACGGCGAAGTCGTGCCCGCAGGACGGGCAGGTGACCGCCGCCTCGGTACGGCCCTCCTGGTTGATCCGCCGGTACAGGTCCTGCAGGAACGCCAGATCGGAGGCGAACAGGTTCTCGACCACGAACGTGTCCACGCCCGCCAGTGAGCCCAGCCGGGTGACCGTGCGCTCCAGCAGAATGACGGTCAGGTACGAGGGGTTCTGGCGTACCCTCGGATCGGTCTGCGGCATGATCTCGTCGCGCGCGGTGGCCAGCCGCATGACACCCTCGCGGTGCACCTGGCCGTTCTCGTCGACGTAGCCCCGGGGCAGCGTGAACGGGTACTCGGTGCGCAGCGCCGGCGGGGCGGTCGCGGTTGTGCTCATGGCGCCACCCGCTGGATGTTCTCGCACACGATGGTGACGGTCTCCATCAGGACCTCGCTGGCCCCGGCCTTCAACGCGCCGATCTCGAGCTTTGCGGGCCAGGCGTGTTCCATGTGGTAGCGCGCGACCGGCTTGCCGTCGTAGTTGTACATCACCAGGGAGCAGCTCTTGCGGGCCGCGACGATGTCGCCGAGCAGGACCGCTTCGTGCCAGGCCCACAGCTCCATCGAGTTGTTCTTGCCCCGCTTGAGCACGATGGTCGGCGGCTTGCGCTTGCCGGGCAGCTTCTTGAAGATGACCTCCTTGTCGGAGGACTCCAGGAAGTCGACGGCCTCGACCTCGGTGGTGATCCCGGACAGCTCCGAGAACGACGCGATCTCATAGCCGTCGATAGTGATCGAGAAACGGGCCGCGGTCAGCGCGTCGTTCGGCTGCTGCGGCCCCAGTCCGCCGGGCATCCGTGGACCTCCTTACTCCTCGAGCCCAGCGCCCTCGGCGAACTGGGAGATCCGGAAGATGACGAACTCGGCCGGCTTCACCGGCGCGATACCGATCTCGACGGTCAGCATGCCGGCGTCGCGGTTCTCCGGCGGGTTGTTCTCCTCGTCGCACTTGACGTAGAACGCCTCCGCCGGGGTACGCCCGAACAGCGCGCCGTCGCGCCACACCCGGCGCAGGAACATCGTGACGGTCCGGTTGACCGAGTCCCACAGCTTCGGGTCGTTGGGTTCGAAGACCACCCAGTTGGTGCCCTGGAGGATGGACTTCTCGACGTAGTTGAACAGCCGGCGGACGTTGAGGTAGCGCCACTCCGGGTCGCTGGACAGCGTGCGCGCCCCCCACACCCGGATGCCCTGGCCCGGGAACGTCCGGATGCAGTTGATCCCGTCCGGGTTGAGCTGGTCATGCTCGCCCTTGGTGAGGTTCAACTCCAGCGCGATCGCCCCGCGCACGATCTCGTTCGCGGGGGCCTTGTGTACTCCGCGGGTGGCGTCGTTACGGGCCCAGATGCCGGCGACGTGACCGCTGGGCGGCAGGAACGCCGGCCGCCCCGCCACCGGGTCCATCACCTTGATCCAGGGGTAGTAGACGGCCGCGTACTTGGAGTCGACGTTGGCCTCGGCCCGCCACCGCTTGACCTGCTGGGCGGTGAGGCCGGGCGGGGTGTCCAGGATGGCGACCCGGTCGGCCATCAGCTCGCAGTGCGTGATCATCGCCGCCTGTACCGCCAGGACGCCCTCGTCGTCGAGCAGGTCCTGCTGACGGGCGGCCATCAGGTCCGGTACGCACAGCATGGTGATCTCGTCGATGGCCTCCAGGCCGGCGAACCCGGTCCGGTCGGCGACGTCACCGACGTAGTCGCGGGCGGAGACGGCCAGCTCCGCGGCCGGCTCGGCCGCCAGCGTGACCGCGGCTCCCTTGCGCGGCGCGAGCACCGGCCGGCCCTTGACCTCCTCGACGGCGATCAGCGTGGACTGCTGCTTCACCGCGGTGACGACGTTGGTGGGGCCGCGCTTCGTGGTCAGCCCCTCGAGCGTCTCGACGGTCCGGCCGCCCTGCTTGACGACCAGCGTGAACGCGTCGTCGGGCCCGCCGGCGGTCGGGGTCACCTCGACGGTCAGGTCGGCCGGTGGGGCGCCGTCGCCGTCGTTTGTGGCCAGTGCCCGTACCGTGAACGCCGGCCGGTCCGGCTCGTCGCCGGCGGCGGGCAGCTCGCCGCGCACCACCGACGGCGCCTGCCCGCCGATGCGGACCACGTACCCGGTGCCGCCGCCGTTGGCGAAGTACCCGTAGACGGCGTGGGCCAGGTACGACCCGGGCATGAAGCCACCGAACGTCTGCGTGAACTGGGTCCAGTTGGTGACCAGGACGGGCTGGTTGACCGGGCCGCGCTCGGCGAAGCCGACGAACGCGGCGACCGCGGTACCCGCCGCCTCGATCGGTTTCGAGCCGGAGGAGACCTCCTCGACGTACACGCCGGGCGACAGGTAACTGCTGGGCATAGGGCCTCCAAGGGACCGCCACTGACGTTGAGTCAGCGTCGCCAATCCGCCCATCCGTCCGGCACCGGCCACGGGGCGGCGCGCCGGGTACCGTCGGCTGCCCTTTCGGGCGGCCAGCAGCGCGCACCGCGCCGCCCCCGCAGTCCTGCCACCACCCGCGCGGCACCGGTGATCCTGAGCGGGTGATCGGAGAGGTCGGCGCGGCCCTGCGCGCGTTGTTCGACCCGCTGCTGCCGCCGGACGCGACGGTACGGCTCGGTGCGCCGCCCCCCGAGGACGGGCACGACGTGCTCAACCTCTTCCTGGCCGAGGTGCGCGAGGACAGCCGCGGCGTGGCCGCCGACTGGGACGACGTCCGCGACGAGCACGGGATACTGCTCGGCCGGCGCCCGCCGACCCGGCGGTTCAACCTGCTCTACCTGGTCACGTCCTGGGCCGCCGATCCGTACCGGGAGCAGAGGCTGCTCGACGTGGTGCTGGCCGGTGTGGTCCCGGAGCGGCGACTGGACCAGAAGCTGCTCACCGGGGCGCTGGCCGAGTCGCCCACCCCGGTGCTGGTACGTTTCGCCGACGCCGGCACCGACCTGTACCGCGCGTTCGGCCCGCCGACCCGTACGGTGTTGGGCCTGGTGGTCAACGCGCCGCTGGTACGCGCGCTGGACACCGACCTCGCCGCGCCGGCGGAGCGGTTGACGCTCGATACCCGCCGGGGTGCCGCCGGCCGTCCCGAGCCGGGTCGGCGCCGCCACCCGGGCGGCTGGCGGTCCGCACGGGTGGCGGAGACGCCGGTCCACGGCGCGCGGGAGACGCCGGTCCACGGCGCGCGGGAGACGCCGGTCCACGGCGCGCGGGAGGGGGAGCCGGATGCCACCGGCGGCCAAGCAGGGTGACCCGGTTGTCGGTACCGACACGCACATCGTGCTGGTGCCCTCGCCCGGTGGGCCGGTACCCACCCCGATGCCGCTGCCGTTCAGCGGCACGCTGACCGGGGGATGCAGCCCGGATGTCCGCATCGAGGGGCGGCCCGCCGCCGTCGTCGGCGCGACGGCGACCAACAGTCCGCCGCACGTGCCACCCGGGGGTACTTTCCAGAGCCCGCCGACGAACCAGGGCACGGTCGTCGTGGGCAGCGCAACGGTAATGATCAACAACAAGCCGGCCGCCCGGGTCGGCGACCAGGTGCAGACCTGCAACGACCCCGCTCCGGCCCCGACCTCGACCATCCAGGGCGCGAGCACCGTCTGGGTTGGTTAACCCCCATGATCCTGAAGGATTCTCCGTGCCGGGACACGGAGAATCCTTCAGGATCATGGGTTCGCGGCGTGGGTGTGGCGTGGGCACGGGCGTGGCGCGGGCGCGGGTCAGTCGGCGTAGCGCTGTTTGCGGCGCTCCTCCAGCTCCAGTTGGTACAGGTAGCGGCGGACCTTCTGCGCGTCGCGCTCGCCGAGATCGAAGGTGACCACCACGTCGGAACCGGGACCCTGGGGCGGTGGGCGCAGCGAGGCCACCGCGCCGGCGGTGTCGACCGGGTCGCCGCCGAGCGGGAGGTGCACGCGGACCGGCTCGCCGGGCTGGAAGTCGCAGGCCGCGAGGTGGCAGCGCAGACCACCCTCGCTGAGGTCGATCACCCCGCCGACGGTCGGCCGTGCGCGGTCGGCGCCGGTCGTCCGGTACAGGTGGACGCTGCCGCCGGCCGCGCCGCGGACGAACTTGCGGCGGTTCTCCGCGCGGACGTCGCCGGCCACCTCCACCACCCACCGCGGCGGCTGCTGCTGCCGGATCAGTTCGGTCAGCCGCACCGGCACGACGTGGCGGGACCGGGCGACCGGCCAGCCGACGGTCAGGATCGAGCCCACCTCGGGCGGTTCCAGGTCGCCGGCACCGATGGGCGCCGCCACGGTCAGGACGTCGTCGGCCCGGGCCTCGACGCGTGAGCGGTACACCCGCTCGCCGTCCACGACCAGTTCGATCAAGCTGTTGATGCCGGGGATCTCGCTCACCGCGCACCGCCCTTCCCGTCCGATGGCGGAAGGCGCAGGCGGATGCGGACATCCGGCCACCTTCCGTACCGCACTCCGGAGTGTCGGCACGCGCGGGGCGGGGTTGAGGACTTTCGCCGCCGCCGGTGCGCAGGCTGCGGGCCCGTCCCGTCCGGGGGTGTCCCTATGGGATCTGTCAAGCGGCGACGGGGCGGTAGGACGTGGTGAACTACACCCCCCGCGTTGGCGAGGAAAATCCGCCTTCGTTTCGACTCCGACCGGGTGGTCGTGCGGCTGGGAGTCCTTGCCCGGCCAGCCGTGCTGCGCGTTCCAGAAGCGCAGGCGCAGATCAATCTCACGCAGCCCGGTAGCGAAGGCGGTGTCACCGCGCAAGACTCACTGGGGTCCTGTCCCACCAACGTCTACTGCACCCCGACCCGGGGTGGCGTGCTCCTGCAACAGGCGTCCGGCGGCTATGTCTGGAGTTGCACCTCCACGGTGTTGGGGGTTGACCGGGCTGGTCGAAACGCGACCCTCACTGCCGGGCACTGCTTCGACGACCCCAACGCCCCGGTCTACGCCGGTCGGACATCCCCGGAGATAAGCGGCTATCGACTGGGGTATCGAGGTGACCGGAATTTCGCGGGCACTGCGGACGTCGAGGAGGTCGAGTGGTTTGGCAACAATGGCGGTTTCGACAAGCTGAACAACTGCCTGATCGACTACTCGCAGGATTGCCGCCGGGTGACGAGAAGTGGCAGCGGCGATGATTTCGCCGTTGGCCGTAGCGTCCAAAAGAGTGGCATCACCACGCACCTGACTTCTGGCAGTGTGACTCGTAGTAGCGTCAACGTCAACATCGACGACAACGGATTCATTGTGTCACTCGCCGACCAGTTGGAGACAAGCGCATGTGTGAGGCCGGGCGACAGCGGCGGTCCATTGTTCTCGGGATCTACACTGCTCGGGATCACGTCTGCGGTCGGCGGGCTTGACGACAGTGGAAACTGTACTGTCAATACCCGCTCGTACTTCAGCAAGATTGGAAACGCTACGGCTGCCATCGGTTTCTCCCCACGCTATTCTTGACGGCACCCGTGCGGATGACTGAGGACGTCCCATCGTGATGACAGGCTTTGGACCGGCCCGCAGGCAACCGTCGGACAGGCGTACCCGTCAACCATCGGCCGCGGGTGCTTCCGGGGGCCACGCGCAGAGGCTCACCAGGATCCTGGCGGGCATCCTCGCGGGGCCGGTCCTGGCCGTCGCGTTCTTCGTCGGCGGATGCGCCGGCGCCGGTGGCTCGCGGCCGGGAGGTCCGGCTGCGAGCCCGGCCGACAGTTCTCCCGCTGCTGCCGGACCGCCAGCATCGGCGCGCGCGGCGCAGCCGTGTACGACCGCGCCGCCCGACATGTCCGCGCGGGGCGCGTCCCAAGGCCATCGGGTCGACGAGGCGGTGGTGAGCAGGGTTCGCCAGTACCTGGATGCGCATCCCGACGACTCGGGTCAGTTGATCGTCGACGACGGGGTTGCCGGCGGTCGGGTGTACGCGGGGTTCGTGTCCCGGTGGTGCGATCATCGGGACGCCCTCAGGCGGCTCGCCGGTACCGACGCCGGTGTCGAGGTGTTCGCGGTCGCACAGTCCTCCGCGGACGGCAAGCGGCTCGCGGACCGGGTCATGGCCGCCGGTACCGCGCTGCGTCGCGCCGGGATCCAGCTCGCCACCGCGGGTGTCGACGCTCGTACCGGGTTGACGTCGGTCACCACGCCGAACGATCCGGCTACGGCACGCGAGGCGATTCTTCGGGAACTGGGGCTCAACGCCGACGCTCCACTCGTCGTCACCCGCGGGTCGGTCATCGTCCCGGCGGCGCCCTGACTGTCGGCGGCCGGGCATCCGGCTCAGTTCAGTTCGTGTTGCGGGCGCGCCGGACATGCCCTGGGTGACTCGTTACCGCCGGGTACGCCAGCTGCCTCACCCGTCCTCGGCTGCCCGCGCAACTCGTGGTCCGCCGAGGACGGGTACGGGGTGGTGGAGGGCCGCTACCAGCGCAGCCTCGTCGGGAACCCGGCGATCAGGGGCCGGGCCGCCAACGACGCCCGGCCCAGTGCCCGGGTCGCCGACCCGCCGATCCGCCGTGGCGGCGGATCGGCTTTCCCTGCTCTGCTCCGCAGGTGTTGGCGTTTCCTGCCCGGCCTGAAGGTCGGAGTATCCACGGAAGGAATCTGCTGACCCCGGTCGCGGACTTCGTCACCGCGGTGGTCCGGTCGGTGTGGTCGCGGGGCGTGTGCCCATCGCTGCTGGCCAGTCCGACGTCCACCGCGCCGGTGGACGCGGCCCGGCGGCAGGCCTTCCGCGACCGCGTCGACGCCTACAACAACGCCCTCGCGCGCGCCTGCGACCGGTACGGGCCGCACTGCCGGTGGGACGGTGGCGCCGTGTACCGGGCCGCCTTCGATCTCGACCGGCTGTCCGTGCTGGACTTCTTCCACCCGAGCTCCGCCGGGCAGGACGAGATCGCCCGGCTGACCTGGCCGGAGACGTTCACCTGGTAGTCGCCGCGCCGTCGCCGACCGGCAGGTCGCGGGCGCGGGTCAGCAGGTCCGTCAGGGTCGCCGCCGCGTACCGGACCAGGGCGTCGGGTGTGGTCACCCGCTGCTCGGCCCGGTCCACGGCAAGGCTCTCCACCAGCGACCACCAGGCCCGTACGGTCATCCGGGAGGTCGGAGTCGCCGGTACCCGCAGGGCGGCCAGCGCGCGCTCGGTGAGGGTGTCGCGGATGTCCTCGAAGATCTCCCGGATGTCGGGGTCGGCGCCCGCGCCGCCCCGGAAGAACGCGGTGTAGGGCTCGAGGTGGCGGTCGATGAACCCGACGAACGCCGCGACGATGGACCGCAGCTGCTCGGCCGCCGCCACCTCCGGGTCGGCCTGCGCCGCGTTGAGCAGCCGGCGGGCGGCGGCCCGGACGACGGCCGTGTAGTAGTGCTGCTTGGTCGGGAAGTAGTGGAACAGCAGGCCGCGCGAGATGCCGGCCTCCGCGGCCACCGCGTCGACCGACAGTGCGTGGATCGGGCGGCTGGCCAGCATCTGCAGCCCGATCCCGATGAGCTGCCGGCGCCGGTCGTCCTGGCTGAGCCGCCGGCTGCGGGTCTCCCCGGCGGTGTGCGGGGTCGCTCGGCGGGCGGGCTGGTCGGTCATGGCTGACTCCCCGCTGACGTGGTCTCTTGAGCAATGCTCAACATACCGCTAAGTTGGCGTTGAGCATTGCTCAAGAAGCTGGTTCGACCTGTCCGGGCTGGTGGGACGTGACCGGGCTGGCGAAGGTGTCCGGCCGGGTTGAGCGGTGCCCGACCGGGGTGGGCGGTGCCCGGCCCGGAGGTGTCGCCGGGCCGTTCCCGGTACGAAGCGTCGCGGGAGGCGATCCGGTGGACTTCACGCCGTCCGCCCGGTCCAGGGAGTACCTGGAGCGGGTGCAGGAGTTCATGCGCACCGAGATCGAGCCGGTCGAGGCCGCGCTCCTCGCCGCGCTGGGTGACCGCGACGGCCGCACCGCGGGCCGCGAGGGCGACGGTGGTATCGCCGGCCGCGAGGGCGACGGTGGTATCGCCGGCCGCGACGGCGGTGGCGGGGCCGACCCGTGGACAGTCCCGCCGCGGATCCGCGATCTTCAGCGCAAGGCCCGGGCGGCCGGCCTGTGGAACCTGTTCATGCCGGACGAGACGTACGGCGTCGGCCTGTCCAACGTGGAGTACGCCCCGCTCGCCGAGGCGATGGGACGGTCGGCGATCGCGCCGGTGGTGTTCAACTGCGCCGCGCCGGACACCGGCAACATCGAGGTGTTCTACCACTACGGCAGCGAGGAGCAGCGCAACCGCTGGATGGTGCCGCTGCTGGAGGGGCGCATCCGGTCGGCATTCTGCATGACCGAGCCGGACGTCGCGTCCTCGGACGCCACCAACATGGCCGCGACCGCCGTGCTCGACGGCGACGAGGTCGTGCTCAACGGGCGCAAGTGGTGGAGCACCGGCGTGGGCCACCCCGACTGCGACGTACTCGTCTTCATGGGCGTCACCGACCCGACCGCCCACCGCTACCTGCGCCATTCAATGGTCGCGGTGCCCCGTGACACGCCGGGGGTGCGGGTCGAGCGGATGCTCCCGACGATGGGCTTCTACGACGAGCCGGGCGGGCACGGGGAGGTGTCCTTCACCGACGTCCGGCTGCCCGCCAGCGCGATCATCGCCGGTCCCGGCCGGGGCTTCGAGATCGCCCAGGGGCGTCTGGGGCCGGGCCGGGTGCACCACTGCATGCGCCTGATCGGCCTCGCCGAGCGCGCGCTCGAACTCGCCTGCCGGCGGGGCGTCAGTCGCACCGCGTTCGGCAAGCCGCTGGTCAACCTCGGCGGCAACCGGGAGCGCATCGCCGACGCGCGGATCGCCATCCAGCAGGCCCGCCTGCTGGTGCTGCACACCGCCTGGCTGCTGGACACCGACGGGATCGGGGCGGCGCTGTCGGCGGTCTCCCAGATCAAGGTGGCGGTGCCGACGATGGCCCAGCAGGTCGTCGACATGGCCATCCAGCTGCACGGTGGGGCCGGCCTGTCCAACGACCTTCCCCTCGCCGGAGCGTGGACGACCGCGCGGGCCATCCGGCTGGCGGATGGCCCCGACGAGGTGCACCGTGGCGTCGTCGCGCGCCTGGAGTTGGCGCCCTACCTGGAGGAGGCCCGATGAGCGAGGCGAACACCGGCCGGCAGGCGCCGGCCACCGGCGCCGGATCCGGCCGGCACGCGCCGGCCACCGGTGCAGACTGCGGCCGGCGGGTTCTGGTCACCGGCGCCGGATCCGGCCTGGGCCGGGCGATCGCCGCCCGGTTCGCCGCCGACGGGTGCCGGGTACTGCTCACCGACGTCAACGCCGATGCCGTCGCCGAGGCGGCCGCCGCCCTCGGCGACCCGTCCCGCATCGCTGCGCTGTCCCTGGACGTCACCGACGACGACGCGTGGGCGCGGGCCCGGGTGTGGTGCGAGGAGAACTGGGGCGGCCTGGACATCCTGGTCAACAACGCCGGCGTGGCCGCGGCCGGGCGCGTCGACGCGATACCGATCGAGGACTGGCGCTGGATCCTCGAGACCAACCTGATGAGCGCCGTCCGCGGCTGCCGTACCTTCGTGCCGCTCCTCAAGGCGCAGGGGCACGGGCATGTGGTCAACGTGGCGTCGCTGGCCGGGCTGCTGACCCCACCCGCGATGAGTTCCTACAACGTCACCAAGGCGGCGGTGGTCGCGCTGTCGGAGACGTTGCGCTCCGAACTGGAGCCGTACGGCATCCGTACCACGGTGGTCTGCCCGGGCTTCGTGCGGACCAATCTGGCCTCGTCCGTCCGGAGCCCGGACCCGGCGATGGTGGATCTGACCCATAAGCTGGTCAACGGGTCGAAGCTCACGCCTGAGCAGGTCGCCGACCGGGTCGTGGTCGCTGTCGACCGGGGCCGCTTCCTCGTGCTGACCGAGCTCGTCGGGCGGGTGGCGTGGCTGGCCAAGCGGTACGTCCCGGCGCTGGTGCACCGCCAGACGGTAGCGGCGGCGCGGCGGCTGCGCGCCCGCATCGAGAGCGGCCACGTCGACGGCCGCCACCCGGACAGCGACCGCACCGACGGTGACGTCCGCGCCGGAGCCGGGCGATGACCGTCGGCACCGGGACCGTCCGCGCCGGAGCCGGCCGATGACCGTCGACACGGGCGGTGCGGGCGACGTCGGCACCTGGGCCTGCTACGAGGTGTTCGGCCTGTTCCGGCTCGCCGTCATCGCCCAGCGGATCTCCTGCCGCTATCACCACCGGCGGACCCGCAACCGCGCGTTCCGGCACTACTGGATCATGGTGGGCTACCTCGACCTCCGGTGTCGGCGACTGATCCGCGCGACCGAACGCGGGAGCCGCTGATGGGAGTGCTGTACCTGGTCCGGCACGGGCAGGCCACCGGCAACGACGGCAGCTACGACGCCCTGTCGGAGCTGGGGCGCGAGCAGGCCCGGGCGGCCGGCGCCGAGCTGGCGCGCCGGGGCGTGCGGCCCGACCGGATCGTCACCGGCGAGCTACGCCGCCAGCGCGAGACCGCCGACGAGCTGCTGGCCGGGCTCGGCGCGCCGGTGCCGGAGCCCGTCGTGGACGGCCGCTGGGACGAGTACGACCACGTCGACCTGCTCGCCGTCCGGGAACCCCGCCACCGCGACCCGATCGCGCTCGCCACTGACCTCGGCGCCGCCGACCGGCCCGGCCGGGCCCTCCAGGAGCTGCTCGACGCCGCCCTGCGGGACTGGACCGCGTCGCGGACCGGCGGGCACGCCGAGACCTGGTCCGCCTTCGCTGGCCGGGTCCGGGCCGCTCTCGATGACGTCGTCGCGGCCGGCCGGGCGGCGACCACCGTGGTGGTGACCTCGGGCGGCCCGATCAGCGCCGTCTGCGCCGCCCTGCTGGGCGTACCGGCCGAGGGCTGGCTCGCGCTCAACCGGGTCATGGTGAACGCGAGCATCACGACCGTCCTGCTGGGCGGCCAGGGTGTCTCGCTGCTGACCTACAACGACCATGCCCACGTCGCCGGCGACGGCCGCCGGTTGCTCACCTACCGCTGAGAGGGTCCGTACGTGCGCCGCAACATCCTCATCACCGGAGCCAGCTCCGGACTCGGTCGCGGGATGGCCCGCGAGTTCGCCGCCCGTGGTCGCAACCTGGCGCTGTGTGCCCGCCGCGCCGACCGCCTGGAGGAGCTGCGCGCCGAGCTGCTCGCCGCCCACCCGGGAATCACGGTCAGCGTGCGCAGCCTCGACGTCGACGACCACGACCAGGTCTTCGAGGTCTTCCGGGCCTTCCGCGCCGACCTCGGCTCGCTGGACCGGGTCGTCGTCAACGCCGGCCTGGGCAAGGGGCAGCCGATCGGCACCGGCTACTTCTACGCCAACGTGCAGACCGCGCGGACCAACGTGCTCGGTGCCCTGGCCCAGTGCGAGGCCGCGATGGAGGCGTTCCGCGATCAGCAGGCGGGGCACCTGGTCGTCGTCTCGTCCATGAGCGCGCTGCGCGGGATGCCGCGCAACATGACCATGTACGCGGCGAGCAAGGCCGCCGTCGCCACCCTTGCCGAGGGCATCCGTGCCGACGTCCTCGGCTCCGGCATCACCATCACCACGATCTACCCCGGCTACATCCGCTCGGAGATGAACGAGAAGGTCAAGAAGGCCCCGTTCATGATCGATACCGAGACGGGTTGCCGGTTGCTCGCCGCGGCGATCGAGCGGGAGCCCGCCAAGGCGTACGTGCCGCGCTGGCCGTGGGTGCCGCTGTCGGTCGCCATGCGGACACTGCCACTGTCGGTGGTCCGCCGAATGACCTGACCACGTTCGACGGCCGGGCGGCCGGCCTCCCCGATGACCGGTCGGCCGGATGGACGGCCTGACCGCGCTCGGCGACCGGACGGAAACCCAAAAGGCAGGGTCCGGCAACCGAGCATGGTGATCATTGCCGAGTGCACACATGGCAAGACTGGGTTGGCGCCGCGGTCTACGTGGACGACCGG
Source organism: Planosporangium spinosum (assembly GCF_049999945.1). Classification (NCBI taxonomy): domain Bacteria; kingdom Bacillati; phylum Actinomycetota; class Actinomycetes; order Micromonosporales; family Micromonosporaceae; genus Planosporangium; species Planosporangium spinosum. The sequence goes on from NZ_JBLYUB010000003.1 coordinate 13,412, forward strand.
GTCCGGGCGACCGTCGTGGAGGTCGACGCCGACGGCGTCACCCTGGACTCCTCGACCGGGGACTGGTTGCCACTGCGCCCCTTCGACGTCATCAGCCTCATTCGTACGAGGCCGATGAGCCGCTGGTGGGCGGCGGTTCGCGAGGTCACCGACAGGTCCCTGCGGCTGGGGCCTCCCGTGCACGACGACGTGGAGCGCCGTCGCTTTCCCCGCCGCGCGCTGTCCGCGCCGGTGTCCGTGTGGTGGCCCGGCGCCGGGGCCGACAGCAACGGCCTGACCACCGACGTGTCGATCGGCGGGTTCTCGGCCGTCTTCGATCACCTCCCGCCGGAGGGGAGCGCGATCGCGGCACGCCTGGACGGATTGCCCCGGCCGATCGTCGCCGTCGCCACGTGCCTGTCAGCAAACGGCGACCAGGCCCGCTTCGCGTTCCACGACATCGGCGCACTGGATGTCGAGATCCTTACCGCGATCACCCTGTCGCGCCCGGTCCGCAAACGCGTGGTCGCCAGCGGGGAAGCGGTTCTCTGGTCGACCCTCGGCAGCCAGCCCGTCACCATCCGGTCCACTCCACTGGGCGGTGTCGTGACCGGGGCGGCCCGGTGCCCGTCGCGTAAGGAGCACGTCATCCTGGAATCTCAGGGGGTCCTGCACCGGGCCGAGGTCATCTCGGTCGGCGGCGGTGTGCCCAGACTGGGCTGGCTGGACTAGGTAGTGTCGCAGAAGTGGCGCGCTGTCAGCCGAGACCGGCTCGCCGCAGGATCTCGACGATGACGGTCGCTTCGCTGCCGACATCGTGCGCGATCTCCCGGTACTTGTCGGCCGCATGACGGTCATCGAGCTGGCGGACCAGCCAGGGGCCTGCCGGCTCACCGTCACCCACGACCTGACCGGCGCGCCGGCCACCGCCGCGCTGACCGGCGGAGCGCTGGAGGACACCGGCGCCGGTGGCGGGTGGGCCTGGGTGCTCAGCGACCTCAAGACCCTCGTCGAGACGGGCAGCGCCTTCTCCGCCTGGCCCGGTCGGCGGCGGGAGCCGTGGGGCGCCACCGAGCCCCGCGTGCCGCCGGTTTTCCTTCAGTCTCGGACCGTATCGTCGACCGGATGACCATGGAGCCGAACCGCGACCGCGCCCTGCCGGCCGCCGCCACGTGGGGACTGTGGGTCGCCTGGGCGATCCACGACGCCGAGGAGTTGGCCACGATGAGCGGCTGGGTCGACCGGGCCCGGCCGCGACTGCGGGCGCGGTTCCCGCGGGTGCCCGACCGGGTCTGGGACCGGATGCGCGTCACGCCCGCGCATGCCGGGATCGCGATCGGCGCGGTCGGCGCGCTGGTGGCGGTCGCGGCGGCGCGCGGTGCCCGCACCGGCGGCCGCAGCCGGTTCTACCAGGCGACGCTGGCCGGCTTCGGCCTGCACGCGGGTACCCACGTCGCGCAGGCGGTCGTCACCGGCGGGTACACGCCGGGCGTGGTGACCGCGCCGCTGCTGGTCGCTCCGTACTCGCTATGGGCCTGGCGGCGTCTGGGCAAGGCCGGCGTGCCCCGGCGCGCCGGCGCGGCGGCGGTCACCGCCGCCGCGTTGCTGCCGGCCGCCGCCATCGCCGCGCACGCCGTGGCCCGGGTGCTGGCACCCGGCAAGCGCGACTGACGGCCACGCACCCCCGCCGTCGGATCAGCCGTCGAGCGCCTGCGCCAGGTCGGCCTTCAGGTCCTCGACGTCCTCCAGTCCGATGGACAGTCGTACGACGTCGGCGCCCGGGCGGGCGGCCGCGGGTACCGGGCGGTGGGTCAGCGACGCCGGGTGCTGGATGAGGGAGTCCACACCGCCGAGGGAGACGGCGTGGGTGAACAGGCGCACCCGGTTGGTGACCCGGACGGCGTGCTCGTACCCGCCGGCGAGCTGGACGGCGAGCATCGCGCCCGGGCCGCGCATCTGCTGGCCGAGCAGCCCGGTCGGGTCGGCCAGCGTCGGGTAGTACACCCGCCGCACGGCGGGGTGACCGGCGAGCCAGACCGCGGTCTTCTCCGCGCTGGCCTGCTGGGCCCGTAGCCGTACCGGCAGTGTCGTCAGTCCGCGGTGCAGCAGGTAGCCGGCCAGCGGGTGCATCAACGCCCCGGTCACCGCCCGGATCCGGCGCAGCGCCGCGGCCCAGGTGGCACCGGTGGCGACCACACCGCCGACGACGTCGCCGTGGCCACCGAGGTACTTGGTGGCGCTGTGCAGGACGAGCGCCGCGCCGTGCCGGGCGGGGTTCTGCAGAACCGGGGTGGCGAACGTGTTGTCCACCAGGACCGGGCGCCCGCCGGCGGCGTCGACGACGGCCGTGATGTCGACCAGGTCGAGGGTCGGGTTCGCGGGGGTCTCCAGGACGACCAGGCAGGTGTCGGGGCGGACCGCGGCGGCGACCTCGGCCGCGGTGCAGTAGCTGACCTCGACGTCGAGCAGTCCGGAGCCGAGCAGGTGGTCGGTGCCGCCGTAGAGTGGGCGGACCGCGACCACGTGGGCGCCGCCGGTCTCGGCCTTGGCGGCCAGGACGGTCGCGGTCACCGCGGCCATGCCGGAGGCGAACGCGACGGCTTCCTCGGTGCCTTCGAGCTGGGCGAGCGCGCTCTCGAACCGGGCCACCGTCGGGTTCCACAGCCGCTGGTAGACGAAACCGCCGTCGGTGACCGGGTGTCCGCCGGTGGCCATCGACTCGTACGACGAGCCACCGCACTCGATGTCGGGCAGCGGGTTCGTCGACGACAGGTCCAGCGGCGGCGCGTGGACGCCCAGGGCGGCCAGGTCGTCCCGGCCGGCGTGCACGGCCAACGAGTCGAACGAAAGAACCTTGCTGTCCATGCGAAGATGCTGCAAGGAACTGACGTCTGACTCAATAGCCGCCGAAGACTATTCGGCAACAGGCCCGGGACGGTGAAGGTTATGGCGGTACAGCCCGCATCCAGAGGGCCTCGGCCGAGGAATCCGCAACCGGGATCGGCGCCCGGGCTGGACGCCACCGACCTGGCCATCCTCGCCGCGCTCGCCGCGGACGGGCGGATCACCAACGCGGCGCTGGCCGCGCGCGTCGGGGTGGCCGAGTCGACGTGCATCCACCGGGTCCGCGCGCTGCGCGAGGCAGGGGTCATCGCCGGGATCCATGCGCAGGTCGACCTGGCCGCGCTCGGCTACCCGTTGCAGGCGGTGGTGAAGGTCCGGCTCGGCAGCCACAACCGCGAGCACGTCCGCAGCTTCCACGCAACCCTGCGCGACATCCCGGGGGTGCTCACCGCGTTCCACGTCGCCGGCGACGACGACTACCTGCTGCACGCCGCTGTCGAGTCGCCGGAGGCGCTGCGCGACCTGATTCTGGAGCACATCACCGTCCACCCCGCCGTGCGGCACACCGAGACCCATCTGGTCTTCGAGGTGCTCGCCGGTCGGGGCGTGCTGCCGGCGCCGGGCGGGGGCCGGCGGGCCAGTACCTGACCTGGCCCGCCGGCACCGTTCCGGGCCGGCTCCGCGGCGCTGTCCGGAACGGTGCCGGGTCAGCTGAGGCGGTAGCGACCCCGGCCGGCGTGCACCACCCGGCCACTGGTCAGGGCGACCAGCAGGCCGTACCGCAGCAGCTTGGTGATCTTCTGGGTCAGGCGCTGGTACCCGAGCAGCTCCAGCGCCGCCCGGAACAGCTCCTGCTCGGTCAGGTCGGGGGTCACCGCCAGCGCGTGGCGGACGGCGTTCGCGACCTCCTCCGGGGCGATCTCCTCGAAGGCCCGGTCGGTCTTCGCCTGGGTGGTGCGGAACCCGTTCCACCGCTTCGGGTCGAGCGTGCTCGGCCAGGCGAAGGCGCCCACCCCCTCGTGCACCCGCAGTACCCCCGGGTCGAGCAGGTCCAGGACGGCATTGCGGCGGTCCTCGCGGGGACGGACGAAACCGAAGCGGGCCAGCGCCAGCTTCGCGAGCCGGTGCTGCTCGACCGGCCCCTCGGCGGCGACGATCTCGCGCAGCGTGCTCTGCATCAGCTTGCGCACCCGCGAGTCGCTGTGCAGCAGGTCGATGTCGGTCTGGCTGCCGATGACCGTCGGCTGGTACGGCACGAACGGGATCAGATCGGCGGCGACCCGGGCGGGTGCGGCGTCGTCGGCGTCCCCGGGTACCGGCAGGGCGTCGGGGGCGGTCTCGACCGGGGGAGCGGGCGGGGCGCTGAGCCCGGCGACGAGGACCCGTTCGGGTGCGGACCGCTGGGCCGGCGTCAACCGTACCGGTGCGGGCCGGCCGCCCGTCGTGCCGGCCGCGGTGAGCGGGCGTGTCACCACGGGGTCGGTACCCTTCGGCGGCCCGGCGGGCGTGCCGGCCGGGCCGGTACCGCCGCCGGCGTCGGTCGCGGCGACCGCGTCGTCGGCGTCGGTCGCGGCGTCGGCGCCGGCCAGGACCGCCTCCGCGGCGGCGGTGACCGCGTCGGTCGCTGCGGCCTCCTCGGCCTCCACCGCGCGGGCGAGCGCGGCGTCGACGTTGTCCAGCAGTACCGACCGGTCCCGGATCCACGACGGCAGCCAGCACCGGACCACCTCCGGCCAGCCCATCCGGGTACGCAGCAGCGCCGGCGCGCCCTCCCGGTCGGCGACCGTCGGCCGGGTGCTCCACTGCGGCCCGTCGAGCAGCACCGCCACCTGCCACTGCCGCGCTCCGGGAACGCGTACCGCGACGTCGACGGTGAAGTCCGACTGCCCGTACCCGCAGACCACCTCGTGGCCGCGGGCCCGGAGCGCCTCGGCGACCTCGTCGCGGATCCGGTCGCGGCCGGCCCGCCGGCCCGGTGTCGCCTCGGCGGCCCGGTCGGCCGGCGCCGCGGCGGCCAGCTCGCAATACGCGCGCAGGTGCGCCACTCCGGGCGCCGAGGTCCGCGACAGCCGGATGTCGCCCGGGTCGAACGAGGCGAACACCAGGACCTGCCGGCGGGCCCGGGTGATCGCGACGTTGAGGCGCCGTTCACCGCCCGGCTGTCCCAGCGGCCCGAAGTCCAGCAGTAGCTGGCCGGTGTCCGGGTTGGTGGCGAAGCCGAGCGAGAGCAGGATCAGGTCGCGCTCGTCGCCCTGGACGTCGGTGACCTCCTTGACGAACACCGGCTCGGTCGCCGCCGGCGACATCGCCCGGCGGACGAGCCGGTCGGTGCTGTCCTCCAGCAGGTTCAGGATGAGGTCGCGCTGCGCGGTGGTGAACGTGACCACGCCGATCGAGTGGGCGGCGGTGGCCGGGTCCCGCAGCCGCGCCGCGATCTCGGCCACGACGGCGCGGGCCTCCACCTCGTTCGTGCGCGAGGCGCCCCGGTCGAAGTACCCGTCGACACGGCGCCAGCCGATCCCGGTCGCGCCGGTCGTGCCGGGCGCCGGCAGGCTGGCCAGCGCGCCGTCGTAGAAGTGCCGGTTGGAGAAGGCGATGAGCGACTCGTCGCGGCTTCGGTAGTGCCACGACAGCCGGTGCCGGGGCAGCCCGGCGTCGACCGCCGCGCCGAGGATGCTCGGTACCTCGGCCGCCCGCCCGCCGGCCTCCCGGCCGGTCTCGCCGCCGCCCGGCAGCAGCGGGTGGGGCGGCAGCTGGTGCGGGTCGCCGACGACGACCACCGCCCGGCCGCGGCCCATCGCGCCGATCGCCTCGGCCGTCGGGATCTGCGACGCCTCGTCGAACACGACCAGGTCGAACCGCGCCGCGTCGGGAGCCAGCAGCGCCGCCACCGAGCCCGGGCTGGCCACCACGCAGGGGGTCAGCGCCAGGACGAGATCGGGGTACGCCGCGAACAGCTCCCGGAACGTCCGGCCGCCCCGGCCGCGCCGCAGCTCGGCGGTGAACTCGGCGACCCGGCGGTCACCGGTGTCGAACGGACGGGCCCGTACCAGTGCCGAGGGCAGGTGGTCGACCAGGGCGGTCCGCAGTCGCGCGGCCGCCGCCTCGTACTGGGCGACGTGGTTGTCGTGGACGTCGGCGTCGAACCGGTCCAACCCGCCGGCCTGCAACCGCTCCGACACCGAGGTCGCGGCGACGGCCCGCTGGTATGCCTGCTCGGCGAGGTCCGGGTCGACCTCGCCGCGCAGCAGCTGGTCGGCGTAGTCGACCAGGCCGGCCGCGGCCAGTACGTCGGTGTGGTTGAGCAGGTCGGCCCAGCGCTGCACCGCGAGCAGCTTCTCGGCGCGCAGGTCGGCCAGCCAGGTAGCTCCGTCGCGCCGCCACGCGTCGAACCAGTGCATCCCGTCGGCCCACAGGCGCAGCTGCGGATGGGTGCTCTGCAGGATGCCCCGCCAGGCCCGCCAGCCGGCGGCGAGCCGCTCCAGCAGTCGCACGTCGTCGTCGGTCATGCCGGCCTGCAGCAGCGGCCAGGCCGCCGGCTGGCGGGCGATGAGGTGACGGCTGGCCTCGGTCGCCTGTTTGGCCTGGGCCAGTTCGGTCGACGCCGCCGTACCGGCCGGCGACCAGCCGTCCGGTACGGGCAGCCCGCCGAGTTCGGCGAGCCGCTGGTTGAGCGCGGTCACGATGTGCCCGGCGGCGACCAGTCGGGCCAGGAGCTGCTCGACGTGGTAGGCGTCGATGACCGCGGTGGGCCGCAGGTACGGCGCGAGGCGGCCGGCCACCGCCCGCAGGCGCTTGCCCTTGCCGAAGAACCGGCGCCCGGCCGCCTGCGCCTCGGCATGCCACGCCGGCAGCTCGGCGAGGGTGAACACCTCCGGCCGGTAGGCGGTGATCTCGGCCGCGTACGCCTGCCGGAACCGGGTCAGCTGCGTCTGAAGCTCGGTGACGGCGGCGTCCCAGCCGGCGTCCTCGGCGGCCGTCACGGCCCGGTGGTCGGGCAGCGAACCGGCGGCGGCCAGCCGGGCGACCGGCAGCAGACCGCTGATGGCGGCCGGACCGGACAGCCGGCGCAGCAGCCGTACGACCGGCGGTCGCTGCGCGACGTGGGCGCGGACCTCCTCCAGGTCGGCAGCGAGGTGGGTCACCGCGTCGGCGTGCAGGCCGTCGAGGGTGCGCCGGCCGCTGAGCGACCAGGGGTGCGCCGGGCGCAGCCGGGCCGCGCGGGCGGCGGCGGGCAGCGCGCGCAGCGCCGCGACCACACGCCGGCGCTGGTCGTCGGTGACGGTCAGGTGGTCCACCGGTACGGGGGCGCTCGGCCCGTCGCCGTAGGCGAGCGCGCGCTCGTACGCCGACCAGGTCGACAGGCCCGCGGCGTTGGGGGTGTGGACGAGGGTCGGGTACCCGGCGAGCGGGCCGAGCCGGGCCCGGTAGCCGGTCTCGACCGCGTTCCAGTCCGCGTCCTCGTCGCGTACCCGCTGGTCGAGCGCCTGCCGTAGCCGTTGCCGCAGGGCATCGGCGGACCGGCCACGCCCGTACAGGTCCAGGGTGGACGCACCGAGCCCGACCTGCCCGAGCCGGCGGGTGACGACGTCGAGCGCGGCCCCCTTCTCCGCGACGAACAGCACTGACCGCCCGGACGCCACCGCGCGGGCGATCAGGTTGGTGATGGTCTGTGACTTACCGGTGCCGGGCGGGCCCTCCAGGATGAACGACCGGCCCTGCTCGGCCAGGGCGACCGCGCGCAGCTGGGACCCGTCGGCCGGCAGTGGCAGCGGCAGGTCGGCCTCGTCGACGTGTGGGTCGGTACCGGCGGTGGCCTCGCCGACGCGCGGGTCGGTACCGGCGGCGGCCTCGTCGACGTGTGGGTCGGCACCGGCGGCGGCCGGGTCGTCGAACGGGGACCCGGTGGCGGCGACCAGGTGCCGCACGACCGGATTGTCGGTGAACGCCGGCCAGTGGTCAGCGAGGTCGCGCCACATCTGTACCGGCGACAGGCGCAGCAACCGCAGGCTGGCACCCTCGTCGACGCGGCAGTTGACCCGGTTCTCCACCAGCCGCCCGCTGATCGCGGTCAACGCCGTGGCGATGTCGAAGCCGAAGTCCGCCCCGGCCGGATCGGCCAGCTCGTCCAGCTCGGGCAGCTCCAGGCCGTACTTGACGCGCAGCCACTCCACCAGGCAGTGGTTGACCGTCGGCGGCTGCGAGCCGTCGGCCACCACGGTGTACGGCCGGCGCCCGGCACCGCCCTCGAGGCGCACCGGGACGAGGAAGAGCGGGGCGTACGCCGGGGCGCCGTTACCCAGGCTGTGCGCGAGGGTGCCGATGGTCAGGTACAGGCAGTTGCCGCCGGTCTCCTGCTCCATCGTGCGGGCCGCGCGCTGGAGGCCGCGCATGGTCGACAGGTACGCCTGCCCGGACACCGCGCCATAGACGCGGCGGTCCGTGCGTAGCTGCCGGGCCAGCAGATCCGGGTCGAGGTCGGGATCGTGCCGGCCGTCGGGGCCGACCGCGTCCTGCGCCACGACGTGCAGCTGCGCGCCTTCGTGGACGAGGTCGTGCAGCAGCGCCAGCACCCGCGACGGCACGTGCAGGTCGAGGCCGTTGCCGTTACCGGTGCCGCTGCCGTTACTGGAGCCGTTGCCGTTGCCGGGCAGGTTGAGCAGCGGGTTGCGCAGGTTGAGGTCGAGCAGCGCCCGCCTCCACTGCCGGATCGCCCGGGGTGCGTCGTCGACCCGCTCCGGCGTGTCGTCACCGGCATCGCCCCGGCTGTTCAGCGCGGTGCGCGCCACCCCGGGAGGAAGCTCGATCGAGCCGACCCGCTCCGGGCGTACCGTCGTCGACGTCGGCGCGGCGGGCTCCGCCGACGGCAGCGGCCGGATGCCGCACTGGTGGGCCAGGTGGACGTCCACGACGCCCTGCAGGTCCTGTTGGCGGGCCCGGAAGTGGGCGAGGCCGGCCTCCACCGCGGCGGTGAAGTCGGCGCTGGCGGCGCCCGGGCCGATACCGGTCAGCTCGACCGGTACCGCCCGGCCGGACTCCACGAGGGAGACCAGCGCGGCGGTGTCGGTGACGGCCGTGTCGCCGAGGCGCTCGTCGGCCATCAGCAAGCCGGCGAACGCGTGGTCGGTGGTCAGCCAGATCAGCGGGCGCAGGCCGGCCGCCTCCAGGCAGGCGGCGTACGTGACGGACAGGTCGAGGCAGTTGCCCATCCGCCCATCGAGGACGGCGGCCGTGCTGCGCACCTTCTGTCCGGTGTGCTCGAACGACGCGGGCGGGCTCTGGTAGTGGATGTCGAGCTGGCGCAGCGCCTCGTAGACGGCGCCCGCGATCCGCGCGGCCCGCTGCGGCCCGCCCTGGTATCCCTGGAGCGAACCGGAGCCGGTGCGCTCCAGCAGGATCCGGGCGGCCGCCCGAAGCGTCGCTTCCACGGCCGGGGCGTTGGGCTGCACGAACGCGGCGAGCGTGTCGTAGAGGGTGGGGCTGTTGAACCACTCGTTGTGCGCCAGGGCCGACGACGGCGCGACCAGCCGGGTGTCCGGCTGGCCGGGCCGGGCGATGGTGAGCCGGTAGTCGACCGGGAACGCCTCGTCGTTGGCGCGCAGGCGGCTCTGGTCAGGTACGAAGTCGGCGAAGTCGGTCCACTCCACCACCGCGCCGGGGGCGACCGGTCCGGGTGCCGTCCGTGACCACGGCGCCGTGAGCGGACCGTCCGGCCCGAGCAGCTCGAGGGTGATCCGCAGGTCGGCGACCGGCGCGCCGGTGTCGTTGGTGACCGATACGTGCCGGACCACGGGAACCCGGTTGTGCACCAGCGCGTAATTGATCGCCGGCTGTATCAGCAACTCCGCCCGCAGGTCGCCGTTGTCTTCGGTGAACCGTTCGAACACGCCGCTGCGCATGACCCTCCCGCCCTCGGCAAGACAGCCAATCATGCACTGGTTTGGACATAAATCAGGCTATCGGCTCCGTTTTCGTTTTTTGTACGATTGGCGGCTTGCCGCGCCGATCGGGGTGGCCCTTCACCCGACCGGTCGAACCCGGACGGGGCCACGCCGGGGCCACGCGGGGGCCACGCCGGGGCCACGCCGGGGCTGCGCCGGGGCTGCGCCGGGGCTGCGCCGGGGCTGCGCCGGGGCTGCGCCGGGGCTGCGCCGCGCTCCTGCGCCCCAAGATCCGTGCAATGTCGCGAACATTGCTGCTACCGGCCCCGGAATAGCCGCAATGTTTGCGACATTGCGCGGATCTTGGGCGCGCGGATCTTGGGCGCGCGGATCTTGGGCGCGCGGATCTTGGGCGTGCGGGTCGTCAGCGGGGCGCGTTCCAGTCGACGAGCTGGACGATGACGCCGTTGGGGTCGCGGACCTGGAAGGCCCGCTCGCCCCACTCCTCGACGGTGAGCGGCATGGTGATGGTGACGCCCTCGGACCGGAGCCGGGCCAGTTCTCCCTCCAGGTCGTCGACGACGAAGGCCAGGATCAGTCCGCGGGCGTGGTCGTCGCGCTGGTCGGCGGGCAGCGTCGGCAGTCCGCGGCGCAGGAAGACGACGTTCATGCCGGTGTCGTCGCGGGTCAGCGAGGCGAAGCCGTCGGCGGCCATCTCCTCCCGGAATCCGAAGTGGGTGGTCAGGAAGGCGCTGGAGGCGGCGACGTCGTCGACGTTCAGCGATACGGCGGAGGCGGTGATGTTCACGGCGTGCTCCCTTGTGGTGAAACGCAACGTCGTACATTGTACTCTGTGCGTTGTACAGAGTAGTTGTCGACGAGGATGTGGGCGTGCCTACCGACATGACCGGAGCCGGTGATCCGGCCCGTACCCTGGCCCTGCTCTGGCGGGATCCGTCAGCCGTGCCACGTCGCGGACCACGGCGGGGCCTGAGCCTGGACGCGGTGGTGGACGCCGCGACCGCCGTCGCCGACGACGAGGGCCTGGACGCGCTCACCATGCGCCGGGTCGCCCAGGCGCTGGGGGTCTCGCCGATGACCGTCTATACGTACGTCCCCGGCAAGGCGGAGCTGCTCGACCTGATGCTCGACGCCGCGTACGGCCGGATGCCGCGGGCCGACACCGCCGGCCAGCCGTGGCGGCAGCGGCTGGCCGTGGTCGCGGACGCCAACCGCGCACTGTTCGCCGCCCATCCGTGGACGGTCACCGTCTCCACCCTGCGGCCTCCGCTGGGCCCCGGCGCGATCGCCAAGTACGAGCATGAGCTGTCCGCCCTCGACGGCCTGGGCCTCACCGACGTCGAGATGGACGACTGCCTGACGTACCTGTTGACGTTCGTCCAGGCCAACGCCCGTGCCATGATCGACGCCCGTACCGCGCGGCGGGTCACCGCCATGGACGACGAGCAGTGGTGGGCCGCCGCCGGGCCGCTCCTGGCGCGGGTGCTCGACCCGCGGGCCTACCCGCTGGCCAGCCGCGTCGGCACCGCGGCGGGCACCGCGCACGGCAGCACGCTCGACCCCGACCACGCGTACGACTTCGGCCTGCGCCGCGTCCTCGACGGACTGGCCGCCCTCATCGACCGGGCTCCGGGTGCCGGCGAGGGCGCGCGTGGAACGGTCGGCCGGCCAGGCGGGTCCCCGGGGCGGCCGACGGCTACCGGTCGACCCGCCGGGCGCGGCGTGCCGCGAGCAGGGTGAGGGTGACCAGACCGAGCCCGATCAGCCCGGCGCCGGCGAGGAACGGCAACCGGCCCGCCGCACCGTCCAGGGCGGACGTGCCGGCCGCCGCCCGGGTCGCGCCGGCGCTGGCCGCGGCCCGGGTCGCGCCGGCGCTGGCCGCGGCGCTCGCCGCGCCCGTCGGGGCGGGGCGGGTTGCCCGGTACCGCAGTAGCCGGGTGGGTCCGCTCTGGTCGGAGACGGTGAGCAGGCCGGCGCCGTCCCGGCTGTACGCGAGCGCCTCGCCCTGAGGCTCCCCGGGCAGCGGGGTGATCCGGGGTTTCCCGGTGGTGATCGCCTTGACCACGTCGCCGTCGGGCACGTCCCACTCGTACGCGTCGGCGTAGGTGCGCAGCGCCACCCGGCGGCCGTCCGGGGCGTTCGCGCCGCCGGTGACCATCATCTGGCCGAGGAGGCCGAACGGGTTGGAGGTACCGGTGAGGGTCGGCGTGAAGGTGCCGACCCTGGTCAGCGGCACGCCGGTGGTGGAGTCGGGGCGCAGCGGCCCGGCCGGCGTGTAGATCCCGGCCGCCCCGGCCGGTTCCTTCGTGACGATCACCGGTGTGCCGTCGCCGGCGAGGACGAGGGCCTCGGCGTCGTGCGGGCCGTCCGGGTACGCCAGCCGATGGATCACGGGGGAGGAGGCGCCGGGCGCCAGCTTCCACAGGGCGACCGTGCGCCGTCGGCTGTCGGCCGGGAGGGTGAAGTTGTCGCCGATGTCCGCCACCCACAGCGTCCCGTCCGGGGCGACGGCCAGGTCCTCCGGGTCGCGCGCGGTGGTGGGGTAGTGGACGACGCGGGTCAGCGCGCAGGCCTGGTCGACGAAGAAGATCCCCATCGCGCCGGGCACGTCGTTGCTGTCGTTGATCGCCACGTACCCCGAGGCGGTCGTCACCAGGCCGGACAGTTCCACGGCGCGGGAGTCGTCGATCGTGCACACCGGCTCGCCGGCCGGCGCGGCCGACGCCGTGGGGGCGGTGAGTGCGGCCGGAGCGGGGTGTGCGACCGGGGTGGCCCCGCCGGGCGCGACCGGCGCCGGCTGGGCCCACGCCGGGACGGCGGCGCCGGCCACCAGGCTGGCGCCCGCGGCAATGATCCCGATATGGCGCATCCGGTCAGTCTCACAGACCCGCGCCACCGTCCGGTACGACCCGCCGGCGTGGCCGTCAGCCGGCCGTCACCCGGCCGTCAGCCCTCGCGGTCGCCCTGGGGGCACCGCTGCTCCTTCCGTCGGGGTTGCGGCAGACGAATATGCCGATTAGTGGATGCCTGCCGGCCGGTGCGCCGTCTCACGACACCGCGCGGACGCGCGTGGACCGGCGGGTGTCGTCCGGAGGCTTGACGGCCAGGGCATCGACGGGTTGAATGCCCTCAATACTTCAGCACTTAAAAAAAGTCCCACAACCGTGCGTCCGGCCGACGCGGCACATGCCTACACCGCAACGGCGTCCACCCGACGCCGGGCACCCGCACCACCCGATATCCGAAACGCCCTACCCGGGAGCGCACGGCACCACGCGCTCCGCACCGCAGATCCCTACACCCCCACGCTCCGCACGATGATGAGAAAGGGACACCGTGACCCTTCGCAGAATCGGCCTCGCGGCCGCGGCCATGGCGCTGCTCGCTCCAGCGCTCACGGCCTGCGGCGGCGGTGACGCCTCATCGTCCGACCCGACGCTCACGTACTGGGCCAGTAACCAGGGCACCAGCCTCGACAACGACAAGCAGATCCTGCAGCCCGAGCTGGACAAGTTCACGAAAGCGACCGGCATCAAGGTCAAGCTGGAGGTGATCGGCTGGCCCGACCTGCTCAACCGGATCCTCGCCGCGGCCACCTCCGGCAAGGGCCCGGACGTGCTGAACATCGGCAACACCTGGTCGCCGTCGCTGCAGGCCACCGGGGCGCTGCTGCCGTTCGACGACGCCACCCTCACCACCGTCGGCGGCAAGAGCCGGTTCCTCGCCGGCAGCATGTCGGCCACCGGCGCGCCCGGCAAGCCGCCGACGGCCGTACCGCTGTACTCGATGTCCTACGTCCTGCACTACAACAAGAAGCTCTTCGCCGAGGCCGGTATCGCCGCGCCGCCGAAGACCTGGGCCGAGCTGGTGGAGGACGGCAAGAAGCTCACCAAGCCGGGGCAGTGGGGCCTGGCGATCGAGGGCGGCAACCCGACGGAGAACGCCCACCACGCGTTCACCTTCGGCCAGCAGTACGGCGCCGACGCGTTCGACTCGTCCGGCAAGCCGACGTTCGACTCGCCGGGAATGGTGGCCGGCATCAAGCGGTACGTCGGATTCATGGCCAACGACAAGATCGTCAACCCGAGTGGCGCGGAGTACGCCAACAACCAGGCGGTCGCCGACTTCGCCACCGGCAAGGCCGCGATGCTGCTCTGGCAGGCCGCGGACACCACGCTGAAGGCGCACAACGTGAACCCCGACGACTACGGGGTCGCGCCGGTGCCGTTCGAGCAGCCGGCCCCGGCCGGCGGCAAGAAGGTCAACAGCATGGTCGCCGGGATCAACCTGGCCGTGTTCGCCAACACCAGGCACAAGGACGCTGCTCTGAAGTTCGTCACGTTCATGACCAGCGACGACGAGCAGCGCATCCTCAACAAGACGTACGGGTCGATGCCGACGGTGCAGAGCGCCTACAGCGATCCGGCGTTCCAGACCGAGAAGGCCAAGGTCTTCCAGGACACCCTCGCCACCACCGCCGCGCCGCTGCCGGCGGTACCCGAGGAGAGCCAGTTCGAGACTCTGGTCGGCGCCGTGGTCAAGGGCCTGTTCGCCGACGCGGCGAGCGGCAAGCCGCTGACCGACGACGCCATCAAGAGCAAGCTGACCGCCGCCAACCAGCAGGTCCACGCCGGCAGCTAGCCGGTACGAGCCCTCGCCGGCCGCGGCGGCCACGAACCGACGCGGCCGGCGGGCAGGCGGTGGACCTCCCCTGAGACGGAGCTACCGATGGCACCCCTCACCACCACGCCGGTGGCGACCGCGGTCGGCCGGTCACCCGCACCGGCCACCGGCCGGCGGCCCGCGCGACGTCGGCTGACCCGACGCACGCTCACCCCGTACCTGATGCTGCTGCCGGCGCTGCTGCTGGAGCTGCTGATCCACCTGATCCCGATGCTCGGCGGCATCTGGATGAGCCTGCTGCGGCTGACCCAGTTCTTCATCCGGAACTGGTCGGCCGCGCCGTTCGCGGGACTGGCCAACTACCGCGTGGCGGTCGACGTGAACAGCGCGGCCGGCGCCGACCTGCTGCACTCGTTCGGCGTCACGCTGGCGTTCACCGTGGCGTCGGTGGGGCTGGCCTGGCTGCTCGGGACCACCGGGGCGGTGCTCACCCAGCGCGCGTTCCGGGGGCGGGGGCTGCTGCGTACCCTGTTCCTCACCCCGTACGCGCTGCCCACCTACGCCGCGGTCATCACCTGGAGCTTCCTGCTCCAGCGCGACACCGGCATGGTCAACCACGTTCTGGTCGACCAGCTCGGCCTCGCGTCCGACCGGCCGTTCTGGCTGATCGGTAACAACAGCTTCGTCGCGCTGCTGGTCGTGTCGGTCTGGCGGACCTGGCCGTTCGCGTTCCTCTGCCTCACCGCCGGCCTGCAGAACATACCGCAGGAACTGTACGAAGCGGCCGCGATGGACGGCGCCGGGTTCGGCCGGCAACTGCGCAGCATCACGCTGCCCATGCTGCGACCGGTCAACCAGGTCCTCGTGCTGGTGCTGTTCCTGTGGACGTTCAACGACTTCAACACCCCTTTCGTCCTGTTCGGACGATCCGCGCCGCACGCCGCCGACCTCATCGCCATCCACATCTACCAGAGTTCGTTCCTCACCTGGAACTTCGGCCTCGGCTCGGCGATGAGCGTCCTGCTGCTGCTGTTCCTGCTCGTCGCCACCGCGGTCTACCTGACCGTCACGTCCCGCAGGAGGAGCGATGCGTGAACCGGCCTGGCTGCCCTGGGTCCGCCGGATCGTGCTGACCCTGCTGGCGGTGTTCACCCTCGCCCCGATCTACGTGATGGTGACCTCCGCGCTCAAGCCGCTGCGCGACGTGCAGGGACCGTTCCGGTGGTGGCCGTCCACCGTCACGGTGCGCCCGTTCGTCGACATCTGGCACACCGTGCCGCTGGGGCGGTACTTCCTCAACAGCGTCATCGTGGCGCTCGCCGCCACCGTCTGCTCCGTCACCGTGGCGATCTTCGCGGCGTACGCGGTGAGCCGGTACCGCTTCCGCGGCCGGCGGCTGTTCAGCATCGTCGTGCTGTCGACGCAGATGTTTCCCGGCATCCTGTTCCTGCTGCCGCTGTTCGTCATCTTCGTCAACATCGGCAACCTGACCGGGATCGACCTGTACGGCACCCGCACCGGCCTGGTCGTCACGTACCTGACGTTCTCGCTGCCGTTCTCGATCTGGATGCTGGTCGGGTACTTCGACGGCATTCCGCGCGGCCTTGACGAGTCGGCCCAGGTCGACGGGGCCGGCCCGGTACGCACCCTGATCCGGGTCATCCTGCCGGCGGCGCTGCCCGGGATCGTCGCGGTCGCGGTGTACGCCTTCATGACCGCCTGGGGCGAGGTGCTGTTCGCCTCGGTGCTCACCGACGACACCAGTCGCACCCTGCCGATCGGCCTGCAGGGCTACTCGACCGAGCACGAGGTGTACTGGAACCAGGTCATGGCCGCCTCTCTCGTGGTCAGCGTGCCGGTCGTCGCCGGCTTCCTGGCCCTGCAACGGCACTTCGTCTCCGGCCTCACGGCCGGCGCGGTCAAGTAGCCGTGGTCACGTCACCCGGACGTGGCCGCGCCGACCGGCGCGGCCACGTCGTCACACCGGAACACCAGCGAGGAGAACGCATGGAAGCCGAGTTCGTCTGGGGGGTCGCCACCTCGGCGTACCAGATCGAGGGGGCGGTGGCCGAGGACGGCCGGTCGCCGTCCATCTGGGACACCTTCTGCCGCGTACCGGGGGCGATCGCGGGCGGGGACACCGGCGACGTGGCCTGCGACCACTACCACCGCTGGCCGGAGGACGTCGAGCTGATGCGGCGCCTCGGCGTGGACAGCTACCGGTTCTCGGTCGCCTGGCCGCGCGTGATCCCCGGCGGTACCGGTGCGGTCAACGCGAGCGGCCTGGACTTCTACGACCGGCTCGTCGACGCCCTGTGCGCGGCCGGCATCCGGCCGTTCGTCACGCTGTACCACTGGGACCTGCCGCAGGCCCTCCAGGACCGGGGTGGCTGGCCGGCCCGGGACACGGCGTACGCGCTGGCCGACTACGCGGCCGTGGTCGGCGCGCGGCTCGGGGACCGGGTCGCCGACTGGTTCACCATCAACGAACCGCTCTGCTCGGCCTGGATCGGTCACCTCGAGGGCACCATGGCGCCGGGGGAGCGCGACCTGCGGCGCGCCGTACCGGCCGCGCACCACCTGCTGCTCGGCCACGGGCTCGCCGTCGCGGCGCTGCGGGCGTCCTCGCCCGGCCCGGTGCGGGTCGGCGCCGTGGTCAACCTCAGCCCGGTCGAGCCGGCCAGCGACGACCCGCGCGACGTCGCCGCCGCCCGCCGGTCCGACGGGCACACCAACCGCTGGTGGCTCGACCCGCTGTACGGCCGTGGCTACCCGGCGGACATGGTCGCCGAGTACGGCTTCGCGCCGCCGGTGCGCGACGGTGACCTGGACGTCATCGCCACCCCCACCGAGCACGTCGGGCTCAACTACTACTTCCGGCAGGTCGTCGTCGATGATCCGGACGGGCCGGCGCCCCGGGCCCGGCAGGTACCGGTGTCGGGCGCCCACCAGACCGCGATGGACTGGGAGGTCCACCCCGACGGCCTGGAGGAACTGCTGCTCCGGCTGCACCGCGAGTACGCCGCGCCGACCATCTACGTCACCGAGAACGGGGCCGCCTTCGCCGACTCGGTCACCGCCGACGGCACCGTCGAGGACAAGGAGCGGCTGTCCTACCTGGAGGACCACGTGGCGGCCACCCGCCGGGCGGCCCGGGCCGGCGTGCCGGTCGCCGGGTACTTCGCCTGGTCACTGCTGGACAACTTCGAGTGGGCCTACGGGTACGACAAGCGGTTCGGGCTGATCCACGTCGACTACGACACCCAGCGGCGCACGGTCAAGGCCAGCGGCCACCGGTACGCCGAGATGATCCGCGAGCACCGGCTGGCCGGCGGGCTGTGACCGTGGCCCGTCACGACACCGGTCGGGCGGGCGGGGCCTGTCGGCGTCCCGGGGTGACGAGCACCTCGTCGCCGACGCTCACCTCACCCGGTCGCGTCACGGCGAACTTGACGCCGAACGCGAGCCCGTCCCGGACCCGGCGGTAGGTGGCCAGCGTACGCAGCGGCTCCGGGCCGGTCCTCGCGCCGGTACGCTGGTCGACGGTGGTGACCACGCAGCGGATGGCGGGCTTGGCATAGGCCAACTCGACGGTACCGACGCGGAAGCGCCCGGCCCGGTCCTCAGTGTGCGGTGCGGCCCATCCGTCCACCACCACGTTGGGGCGGAACCGGCTCATCGGCGCCGGCGCGGCGCCGGCGCCGGTGAGCCGCTCGTTGAGCAGGTCCAGGGAAGATCGGGACAGCAGGTGTACCGCGCAACTGTCGGCGTAGCCGGACGTCCCCGGGACCTGCCCGTCGGTGACCCGGTCGTGCTCCGGTGGGACGCGCACCAACCTGCTCGGTGCGCCCAGTACCCGCGACAGCCAGCCGGCGACGGCGTCGCCCTGGTCGATGCCCCGGAAGCGGGTGCCGAACAGCAGCACGTGGCGTCGCGCCGCGTCGAGGTCCACCGCCACGCGCACGGGGTCGGTGTCCGGCGCGTCCAGGGTCAGCCGCGTACCGTCCGCGCTGATCCGCGGCCGGATGACCGCGAGCCGCGGATCACGGCGCTGGCTGCGGAAGACGCCGTCGGGGTTGACGACCATGAAGCTGCGGTCGTGGGCGAGGCCGGCGCGGGTCACCACCGCGTGCGGGAGGGAGACGCCGGCACATCCCTTGACCGGGTAGGAGAGCAGTTCCCGGATGACACCGCCGGTGATCCCGGACGCGACCAGATCGGACATTGGCGAGGCTCCTCTCGTGGAGGCGCCCTTGTCCGCTGGAGCGCCGGGTCGAGCGTGGCGGACACGTCCGTCGCAGCGCCTCTCGACCTCGGCCCCGCCAGTCTCGTCAGGCCCGGCGACCGCGGTCAAGGACCGCCGGGCGACGTGCGCGGCGCGGCACCCCGGACGTCGGTGGTCGTCCGCCCCCGCGGGTCGCAGGTCATCCGGCGCGGCCGCGGCGGCCCGTCACCCGTCAGAACCGGCCGAGGTCGCGGTACCGGGCGCGGCGCCGGGCCAACCGCTGCGCCGGATCCTGCCCGCGCAGGTCGAGCAGTTCGTCCTCGACGACCCGCCCGAGCCGATCGAGGAACGCGGCCGGCTCGTCGGCGGCGTCCGGGTGCTCGGCGACGAGCCGGTCGACGGCGCCGTGCGCGTACAGGGCGGTGGCCTGGATGCGCTGCCGGTCGGCCAGCTCGCCGGTCCGGTCGGCGGTGCGGTACAGGATCTCCGAGGCGCCCTCCGGCGGCAGGGGCGACAGCCAGCCGTGCGCGGCGGCCACCACCCGGTCGGTGGGGAAGAAGGCCAGCGCCGCGCCGCCCGCGCCCTCACCCAGCAGGACCGACAGCGTGGCGGTCGGCAGTGTGATGAGGTCGGCCAGACAGCGCGCGATCTCGCCGGCGAGCCCCTGCTCCTCGGCCTGAGCGGACAGTTCGGCCCCGGCGGTGTCGACGACGGTCAGCAGTGGCAGGCCCAGCTCGGCGGCCAGCCGCATCCCCCGGCGGGCGACCCGCAGGCCGGCCGGGCGGATCGGCCGGGGGCGCCGGTCGGGGTCGTGGTCGTGGCCCATGACCACGCACGGGGTCGTTCTGATCCGGGCGAGGGCCAGCAGCAGTCCCGGGTCCGCCTCGCCCTCGCCGGTACCGCTGAGCGGGGTCACGTCGCGGGCCACCGCGCGCAGCAGATCCCGCAGGGCCGGCCGCTCGGGCCGGCGGGACCGGCGGATCGTTTCGGCGGCCGGCACCGGCCGCGGCGCGGGCTCGGCGGCCGGCACCGGCCGCGGCGCGGGCTCGGCGGCCGGCACCGGCTTCGGCTCGGCCCGGCTGGTCGGCTCGGCCCGGCCGTCGGCGATTACGTCGAGGACCCGGGTGACGGCGCCGGGGAGCTGGTCGGCGCTCAGCACCCCGTCGAGCAGGCCGTGGGCGTGCAGGTTCTCGGCGATCTGGACGCCGGGCGGGAACGGCTCGCCGTACAGGGCCCGGTAGACGCGCGGGCCGAGGAAGCCGACGAGCGCCTCCGGCTCCGCGACGGTGAGGTGCCCCAGCGACCCCCACGACGCCAGGACGCCGCCGGTGGTGGGGTGCCGCAGGTACACCAGGTAGGGCAGGCCGGCGGCGCGGTGGTCGGCGATGGCGGCGGTCACCTTGGCCATCTGCAGGAACGCGAGGGTGCCCTCCTGCATGCGGGTACCGGCGCTGGCCGGCGACGCCAGCAGCGGCAGCCGCTCCCGGGTGGCGCGCTCGACCGCCCGGGTCAGGCGCTCGCCGGCGCGTACACCGATCGAACCGCCGAGGAACGCGAACTCGCAGCCGACGATCGCGACCCGGTGCCCGCCGATGCGGCCCTCGCCGGTCAGCACCGACTCGTCGAGCCCGGTCCGGGCACGGGCGTCCGCCAGGTCGGCGGCGTACCCGGCGTCGAGCCCCGCCGGGTCGGGCAGCGGCTCGTCCCAGGACCGCCAGGTGCCGGGGTCGAGGACCGCCGCGATGAGCCGTGCCGTCGCGAGGTCGGCATGGCCCGGACCGGTATCCGAAAGGCGCGCTGGCTCGCTCATCGGTTCTCGATCGTAGGTGCGCGCCCCGGCCGGTGCAGCGGCGCAGCTCACCGGTACAGGTGTGATCGACCGCAAACGGGGCAGGCGTGCGATGGCCCGGAAGTGACGGCGACACAGGTGGATACCGGGCCGGGAGGGGGACGGTCGTGGCTGACAACATGGAACTGGTCGTCCGGTTCCACCCGATGGGCGGTGACGACGTCTCCCTGCTGAGCAAGGACTTCCGCGGCCCTGAGGAGGCGCTGGAGGCGGTGACCCGGGCCGTCGACCAGCGACGCAGCCTGGTCCTCAACCATGCGCGGGAGAGCTACGAGGCCGAGGAGCACGGCATGGTCATCAACCTCGCCAACGTGGTGTCGGTGCGGATCTCGAAGGCCGACCGGGAGACGGCCGGCCCGTACCTGTAACCCGGTGACCTGCCGGTCAGCGGACCGGCCAGCCGCCGATCAGCGTGCGGGCGTCGGGCCGGCCGCCGATCAGCCGGCCAGCCGCTGCGCCATCGCGGCGCCGGCCTCCTCCAGCCACGTCGCCGGGTCGCCGAGGGCGGCCGTGACCGATCCGGCCAGCTCGACCAGCGACACCGCCGCGGCCACCGACGCGGGTACCGGCCCGGCCACCTGGCCGGCGACGATCCCGATCGACACGCCCGACCCGGCGGCCGCCTCCAGCAGCGACCCGACGACCTTGCCGGTCAGCGAGGTCTCGTCGAAGCGCCCCTCGCCGGTGAGCACCACGTCGGCGCTGGCGAGGGCGTCGGGCATCCCGACGAGCGCGGAGATCGTCTGCGCGCCCGGCATGATGCGTGCGCCCCACAGGGCGACCAGGCCGTACGGGGTGCCGCCGGCGGCACCGGCGCCGGGCTGGTCCGGCCGGCCGCCGGCCAGTTCGGCGAGCCGCCGCAGCGCCCGGTCCAGCAGCGCCACGTCGGCCGGCTGTGCGCCCTTCTGCGGGCCGTACGTGGCGGCCGCGCCGGTCGGACCGAGCAGCGGTGCCGTCACGTCGACCAGCAGGTCCGTGCCGCCGGGCGGCGGGTCGATCAGGTCGACGCCGTCGAGGTGGGCCAGCTCGACCAGCGGGCCGCCGCCGAGCGGCAGGTCCCGCCCGTGCGCGTCGAGCAGCCGCAGGCCGAGCGCCCGCAGCGCGCCGGTACCCCCGTCGGTCGACGCCGACCCGCCGAGCCCGACGACCAGGCGGGTGGCGCCGGCGTCCACGGCGGCGCGCATGACCGCGCCGAGCCCGTACGTGTGCGCCCGCAGCGGGTCCGGCGTGCGCATCAGCGGCAATCCGCTGGACTGGGCCAGTTCGAGTACGGCCGTCCCGTCGGGAAGCAGCAGCCAGTCGGCGGCCACCGGCCGGCCGTCGGGCCCGGGTACGGTCTCGGCCCTCCGCTCCGCCTGCGGCAGGGCGGAGGCGAAGGCGTCGACGGTACCCTCGCCGCCGTCGGCCAGCGGAAGCAGCCGTACCTCGTCGGCAGGCCGCCGGCGCTGCCATCCCCGCGCGAGCGCGCGGGCGGCGTCACCGGCGGCCAGGCTGCCCTTGAACGAGTCGGGCGCTATGACGACCTTCATCAGCGGACGACCTTCATCAGCACACGACCTTCATCAGCACACGACCCTCATCACCAGGCGACCCGGGTCAGGCCTCGAGGACCAGGTCGACATAGCGCTGCTTCATGGTGGCCAGGACCTCGTCGGGGTCGGTCGCCCACACCTCGGCGTTGAAGATCTCGACCTCGGTGTCGCCGGTGTACCCGGCGGCGTCGACCGCCCGCTGGAACGGCCCGAACTCGATGTGACCGTCGCCCATCATGCCGCGGCCGAGCAGCACGTCGGCCGGCAGCGGGGTGAGGAAGTCGCACACCTGGAAGCTCGCGATGCGGGCGCCCGCCCGTGCGATCTGGTGCCACACGTCCGGGTCCCACCAGATGTGGAACGTGTCGACGACGACGCCGACCTGCGCAGCCGGGTGCGGTTCGGCGAGGTCGATCGCCTGGCCGAGGGTGGACAGGACCGCCCGGTCGGCGCAGTACATGGGGTGCAGCGGTTCGAGGGCGAGCCGCACGCCGCGTTCGCCCGCGTACGGGGCCAGCTCGGCGATCGCGTCGGCCACCCGCTGCCGCGCGCCCGGCAGATCCTTCGACCCGGCGGGCAGGCCGCCGACGACCATCACCAGGGTGTCGGTACCCAGGGTGGCCGCCTCGTCGATGGCGCGCCGGTTGTCGTCGAGGGCCGCCGCGCGGTCGGTGTCGCCGGAGGCGGTGAGGAAGCCACCGCGGCACAGCGACGACACCCGCAGCCCGGCGTCGGAGACGACCTTCGCGGCCGCCTCGACGCCGATCTCGGCCACCGGCTCGCGCCACAGGCCGATGGCGGGGATGCCCGCCCGTACGCAGCCCTCGACGGCCTCCCGTACCGACCAGGACTTCGTGGTCTGCTGGTTGAGTGACAGCTTCGCCAGGCGCGGGTCGCCGGCCGGAATCGTGGTCACGCGGTCACCCCCGCGACGGTGAGGTACTGCCGCATCCGTTCGGCGGCCAGTTCGGGGTCGAGCAGCAGGCCGCTCGCGTCGGCCAGCCGGAACGTCCGTACCAGGTGCGGCACGCTACGGCCGCTGTGCAGGCCGCCGACCATGGTGAAGCCGGGCTGGAACCCGTTGAGCCAGGACAGGAATGCGATGCCGGTCTTGTAGTACTGCGTCGGCGCCGCGAACACGTGCCGCGACAGCGGCACCGTCGGGTCGAGGATCTCCCGGAAGCCCGCCGCGTCGCCGGCGTCGAGGCGCTGCAGCGCCGTCGACGCGGCCGGGGCGATGGCCGCGAACGCGCCGAGCAGCGCGTGGCTGTACCGCTGCCCGTCGCCGGCGATCAGCTCCGGGTAGTTGTAGTCGTCGCCGGTGTAGACGCGCACCGACGCCGGCAGCAGTTCGCGCAGGCCGACCTCGCGGGCGGCGTCGAGCAGCGACACCTTCACGCCGTCGATGACGTCGGCGTGGGCGTGCACCATCGACACGAACGTCTTCGTCGCCGCGTCGAGGTCGCCCGCCCCCCAGTAGCCGGCGAGCGCCGGGTCGAACATGTCGCCCAGCCAGTGCAGCACGACCGGGGCACCGGTCTGCGCCAGGACCCGGTCGTAGACGTACAGGTAGTCTTGCGGCCCCTTGGCCAGGGCGGCCAGCTGGCGGCTGCACATGACGACCGCCGTCGCGCCGGCGTCCTGCACGAACGCGACCTGCTCGGTGTACGCGGCGACGATCTCGTCGAGGCTGCCGACCGCCGCGGGCAGTTGGTCGGTGGCGGCACCGGCCACGATCCGCCCGCCGCAGGCGGCCGCCTCGGCGGCGCTGCGCCGGATCAGCTCCCGGGTGGCGTCCCAGTCCAGGCCCATCCCGCGCTGGGCGGTGTCCATGGCCTCGGCGACGCCGAGCCCCCACGACCACAGGTTGTGCCGCACCGCGAGGGTGGCCTCCCAGTCCAGCCGGGCCGGTTGGCCGGGGGCGTTGTCGGCGTACGGGTCGGCGACGACGTGGGCGGCGGCGTACGCGATCCGGCTGGTCGCCGGGGCGGCCGGGCGCTGCCAGCGCCCCGGCTCCCGCAGCGTCAGCCGCTCGGACGTGCCGTCGACGCCCGGCAGCACGATGCTGGCACTCACAGTGTGATCTCCTCGAGCTCGATCCGCCGGCCCTCGCGCGCCGACTGCAGGCCCGCCTCGGCGAGCTGCACGCCGCGCACGCCGGCCAGGAAGTCCCACGGGAACGGCTCGTTGTCGACGACGTGCCGCAGGAACGCCTCCCACTGCACCTTGAAGCCGTTGTCGAACTCCTCGTTGTCCGGGACGGCCTGCCACTGTGACCGGAAGGGCTCGGTGACCGGCAGGTCCGGGTTCCACACCGGCATCGGCGTGGTCCCACGGTGCTGGATGCGGCAGTTGCGCAGGCCGGCGACGGCGCTGCCGTGGGTGCCGTCGACCTGGAACTCCACCAGCTCGTCGCGGTTGACGCGGACCGTCCAGGACGAGTTGATCTGGGCGACGATGCCGCCGGACAGCTCGAAGATGCCGTACGCGGCGTCGTCGGCGGTGGCCTTGTAGACCTGGCCGTTCTCGTCGACGCGCTCGGGGATGTGGGTGGCGATGTGCGCGGTCACCGACTTCACCGGCGCGAAGATCTGTTCCAGCACGTAGTGCCAGTGCGGGAACATGTCGACCACGATGCCGCCGCCGTCCTCGGCGCGGTAGTTCCAGCTCGGCCGCTGGGCGGTCTGCCAGTCGCCCTCGAACACCCAGTAGCCGAACTCGCCGCGTACCGACAGGATCCGGCCGAAGAACCCGCTGTCGACCAGCCGCTTGAGCTTGCGCAGGCCGGGCAGGAACAGCTTGTCCTGTACGACGCCGTTCTTGACGCCCTTCGCCGCGGCGAGCCGGGCCAGCTCCAGCGACCCGGCCACGCCTTCGGCGAGGGGCTTCTCGGTGTAGATGTGCTTACCCGCCTCGATCGCCGCCCGGATCGCCTTCTCCCGCTGGGCGGTGACCTGTGCGTCGAAGTAGATCTGGTGGGACGGGTCCGCGAGCGCGGCGTCCAGGTCGGTCGTGTACGACGTCAGCCCGTGCCGGGCAGCGATCTCGGCGAGCTTGGCGGAGTTGCGGCCGACGAGAGTCAGTTCGGGCCAGATACGGCTGCCGTCGCGGGCGGGCAGGCCGCCCTGCTCCCGGATGGCCAGCAGGGAACGGACGAGGTGCTGCCGGTACCCCATCCGCCCGGTCACGCCGTTGACGACGATGCCGATTGACGTGCGCTCCACAGTGTGTCCTTCCAGATCTGGTGGTTATTCGGCGGTCGTCGTCGCGCCGAGCAGGTCGCGGATGCGTCCCGTGGCCCGGGCGAACTCCGGCTCGGACATCGTCGCGCCGTAGTCGCGCTCGACCGGCAGGTCGACGTCGATCAGCTCGGCGATGGTGCCCGGCCGGGGGGTCATGACGACCACGCGGTTGGCGAGGTAGACGGCTTCGGCGATGGAGTGCGTGACGAGCATGACGGTGGTCCCGGTCTCCCGCCAGATCCGGCGCAGCTCGACGTTCATCTGCTCACGGGTGAGCGCGTCGAGCGCGCCGAACGGCTCGTCCATGAGCAGGACCGGGGGGCGGTGCAGCAGCGCGCGGCACAGGGCCACCCGCTGCTGCATCCCGCCGGACAGCTCGTTCGGGTACGCGTCCTCGAAGCCGGCCAGGCCGGTCATCGCGATCAGCTCGTCGACGCGCTGGCGCGCCTCGGCCCTGGGCATCTTGCGGATCTCGGCCTGGAGCAGGATGTTCTTCCGCGCCGTCCGCCACTCCAGCAGAGCGGCCCGCTGGAACACGTACCCGATGTCGCGCCGCGGCCCGCGCACGTCCTCGCCGTGCAGCCGGACCTGGCCCGACGTCGGCCGCAGCAGGCCGGACACCAGCTTGAGCAGGGTCGACTTGCCGCAGCCGGAGGCGCCGACGATCGACACGAACTCGCCCGGCTCGATCCGCAGGGAGACGTCGGTGAGTGCGGTGACGTCCTTCTTCTTGGTGCGGAACCGGACCGCGACGTCGTCGATCTCGACCGCGGCGCCGGTCGTCGTGGCGCCCGCGGACCGCTGCGTGGTGGTGTTACCGGCCATCATCGAGGTCATCCCTTCGGCGCGAAGCTCGCGTCCCAGTACGTCGCCGGCGACTCGGCCTTCGCGATCACGCCCGCCTCGGCGAAGACCGCGATGGTCTTGTTCCAGTCGGCCTCGGTGTTCACGCCGGGGGCCTTGCCCTTGGTGGCGTCGGTGTGCAGCAGCTTGACGGTCTCGCTGAACTGCTCGGTGAGGACCTTCTTGGAGGGCAGCTGCTGGGAGGCGCCGTCCATCGCGTCCACCGCGGCGGCCTGGTCGGACTCGGCGGCGGCCCACGCCTCGCTGCTGGCCTCGACCATGCGCTTGACGAGGTCCTTCTTGTTCTTGATGGTGTCGGTGGAGGCGAGCAGGCCGTTGCTGTAGAAGCTGAGACCGTGCTCGGCGAACTTCAGGTAGGAGACCTGCTTGCCGGCCTTCTCCTGCATCGTCGGCCCCTGGTCGGTGGCGAAGCCGAGCAGCGCGTCGGTCTTGCCCGACATGACGGCGGCCATCTTGCCCGCGGCGTCGGTGTTCTGGAGCGTGACGTCGCCGGGGTTCATGCCGTTGGCCTTCAGGAACGCCGGGAAGGTCTTGCTGAGCGCGTCGCCGGCGGTGGAGGCGATGGTCTTGCCCTTGAGGTCGGCCGGGGACGTGATGTTCTTCTCGCTGAAGAACTGCACCGACGAGGGCGTGGTCTGCAGGAACACACCGAGGCTCTTGACGTTCATGCCCTGGCCCACGGCGCCCAGCAGGGCCGGCGTGTCGGCCCAGCCGAAGTCGGTCTGCCCGGCCGCGGTCGCCTGGATCGTCTTCTGCGAGCCCTGGCCGGCCTGGATGGTCAGGTCGATGCCGTGCTTGGCGAAGATGCCCTGCTTCTTGCCGTAGTAGAACGGCGCGTGCTCGCCGTACGGGTACCAGTTGAGGGTCAGGGTCACCTTGTCGGTCTTGTTGCCCGAAGCGTCCTGGCTCTGCTTACCCGAGTCCGAGCCGCCGCAGCCGGTGGCGGCGAGTAACAGCGCCGGAACGAGCCCGAGTCCGGCGACGAGGGTGCGCAACTTCATGTGGTGTCTCCTTTTACAGCGACGTCGTAGCGGCGTCGGTACGGCGGCTGGCGTGCCAGGGAAGGACGAAGTACTCGAGCAGTTCGACGATGACGAACAGGATCACGCCGAGCAGGGACATGATGAGCAGCCCGGCGAAGAGCATGGGGGTGTCGAGGTTGCCGTTGGCCTGCAGGATCACGTAGCCGAGGCCCTCGTTGGCCCCGACGAACTCGCCGACCACGGCGCCGGTGACGGCCATCGTCGCGGCGACCTTCAGTCCGGAGAACAGGTGCGGCAGTGAGGCGGGGAACCGGATCTTCCAGAACGTCTGTCCGGAGCCCGCGCCCATCGTCGCCGACAGTTGCAGCATCTCGGGGTCGACCGACTTCAGGCCGGTGACCATCGCGATGACGATGGGGAAGAAGGCCATCAGCACCGCTACGACGATCTTCGGGGTGAGCCCGAAGCCGAGCCAGACGACGAACAGCGGCGCGATCGCGATCTTCGGGATGACCTGCGCGAACAGCAGGAGCGGGTACAGGCTCTTCTCGACCGTCGGCGAGTACACCATGACGACGGCGGACACCACGCCGACCGCGATCGCGATCGCGAAGCCGAGGATCGTCTCGTACGTGGTGATCCAGGTGTTGTGCGTGAAGTAGCTCGTCTGGGCGACGATGACGTCGAGCGTCTTGCCGGGGGAGGGCACCAGGTACGGCTTGACGAGCTCGGCGGCGGTCACCGCCCACCAGGCGATCAAGATCGCTACGAGGACGGCGAACGGGCGCCAGGTCCCCTGGACGAAACGGACGAGACCGCTGCCCGCCCGCGCCGGGCGGCGTGCGGTCACCGCTCCGCCGGGGGTGGAACCCGTCCGCTTCAGTTGGTCGGTCGAACTGTGCGCGGCCATGACCCTCCGTTCTCCCTGGGCTGGCCGGCGGTTTCCGGGTGCGCAGCCGCTGGGTAGGCGCGTGCCATCGGACTGGCCGAGCGTTACCTCGGCGTAACAATCCCTGCGTCTGAATGCGCTTTCAGTAAGCGCTTTCAGGCTGTTACGGTAACCACACCGAAATGTGTGGTCAAGCACATCCGTGGGGAGAGTCGATGCAGGCACGGACCCATGTGACGTTGGAAGACGTGGCCCGCGCCGCCGACGTCTCGCTCGCGACGGCCTCCCGGGCACTTAATGGAACCGCGCGGGTGACACCCGGCTTGCGCGAACGGGTGCTCGAGGCCGCCGAACGGCTGGCGTACACGCCGAACGCGCACGCCCGGGCATTGGCCGGGGCCACGAACCGGACCGTCGGCGTCATCTGCCACGACGTCAGCGATCCCTACTTCGCCGCGGTGGCCGGCGGCATCATGCGGGTGGCCGGAGAAAACGACCTGCTGGTCATGCTCGCCAGCACCTTCCGCGAACCCGAGCGCGAGATCGCGTACGTGTCGATGCTGCGCGCCGAGCGCGCCCCGGCGATCCTGCTCATCGGCTCGGGCTTCGAAGATCCCGACTGGGAACAGGCCCTCGACGCCGAACTCGAGCCGTACCTCAAGGGCGGCGGTCGGGTCGCGGTGGTCAGCCGGCACCGCAGCCTGAAGGTCGACAGCGTCCTGCCGGAGAACCGCGCCGGCGCCGCCGCCCTGGCCCGGGCACTGCTCGACCTGGGCCACCGGCGGTTCGTCGTCCTCGCCGGACCCCGGGCGTTGACCACCGTGGCCGACCGGGTCGGCGGCTTCCGCGACGAGTTGAGGAAGGACGGCGTGCGGCTGTCCCCGGCTGACATCCTGGAGGGCCCGTTCACCCGCGACGGCGGGTACGCCGCCATGTCCGAGCTGATCAGCCGCGGACTGGAGGCCACCTGCGTGTTCGCCGTGACCGACGTGATGGCCATCGGCGCGGTCGCGGCCCTGCGCGACCACGGGCTGTCCGTGCCCGGCGACGTGTCGGTCGCCGGGTTCGACGACATCCCGATCGTCCGCGACCTCATGCCACCCCTGACCACCGTCGCCCTGCCGTTGCAGCAGCTCGGTGAGCGCGCCATGGAACTGGTGCTCACCGAGAACCCGGGTCGCCGCCGCCGGATCCACCGGATGGCCGGCGACGTCGTCCTCCGGGCCAGCACGGCGAAGCTCGCACCGCACTAACGAGAGGCAATTTTCGTGACCCATCCCGCCTCGGCCCTGACCGGGCTGACGATCGACCGTGTCGAGACGTACGCCGTCGCGCTACCCACCCTGCGCTCCTTCGGCGTGTCCGGCGGGTCGGTCGCCGTCGCCGGCAAGCCCAGCATCCGCGTCCTGGTGAAGGTGAGCGCCGATGGCGTCGCCGGCTGGGGCGAGGCGACCCCCATCCCCGCCTGGACCTACGAGACGGCCGAGTCCATCGTCACCACCATCGACCGGTACCTGGCTCCGGCCATCCTCGGCCGCCCCTGCTGGGATCTCGATGGCATCACAAGCGCGTTCGACCGGGCCGTCAACCGCGGGTTCACCATCGGCTCGCCGCTGGCCAAGTGCGCGGTCGACGTCGCGCTGCACGACCTGCTCGGCCGGGCGCTGGGCGTACCGGTCGGGATGCTGTGGGGCCAGCGCCGCCGGGAGACCATCGACCTCGGCTGGATCGTGTCCGGCCAGACCGCGGCCGAGGTCGCCGACTGCGTGGCGGAGGGGTACGAGCTCGGGTACCGCGCCTTCAAGGTGAAGGTCGGCCTGCACACCGAGGCCGAGGACATCGCCGTCGTCCGCGCCGTCCGGGAGGCGGCCCCGGACGCGCCGCTGTGGGTGGACGCCAACCAGGGGTACACCGTCGACGCGGCGCTGCGGATGGCCCGCGCCATGGCGGACCTGGGCGTCACCGCGTTCGAGCAGCCGCTGCCGGCCAACGACATCGCGGGCCAGCGCCGTCTGCGGCAGGCGTCGCCCCTGCCGGTCGCGCTCGACGAGAGCCTGCGCCACCCCAGCGACCTCGCCACCTTCGTCAAGCTCGAAGCCGTTGACGTCGCCATCGCCAAGGTGCAGCGCAGCGGCGGGCTGACGCTGTCGCGCCGGCTGTGCGCGCTCGCCGAGGACAGCGGGGTCCGCCTCATGGGCTCCGGTCTCACCGACTCCGACCTCGGCCTCGCCGCGTCGCTGCACCTGTTCGCCGCGTTCGGCATCGACACGCCGGTCGACCTCAACGGCCGCCAGTTCCTGAAGTCGTCGTACGCCACCGGCGCGACGGTCGAGGTCAGCGACGGCATCGCCCACGTGCCGGCCGGACCCGGTCTCGGCGTGGAGGTCGACGAGTCCGTGGTGAAGGAACTCGCCGTCGACGTCCTGCGCGGGTAGTCGCCCGGGGCTCCGGTCCCGAGTGTGCTGCGGAGGGCGTCCCTGTGTCGGTACCGGCCGTCGCGGGGGCGCCCTGCTCAGGTCACGCTTCCGGGGCGGGGCCGGTCGAGTCGCGGACCACCAGCCGGTACGCCATCGACTTGCGTCGTGGGCGGACCACCGGCGGCCTGAGCGCCAGCTCCAGTGCCAGCTCGCCCATCTGTGCCATCGGCAGCCGGACGGTGGTCAGACTCGGCCCGAGGTCGGCGGCGACCGACACGTCGTCGAACCCGGTGACCGAGATCCGTCCGGGTACCGCCACCCCGCACGCACGCAGCGTCGACAGGACGCCGATGGCCATCACGTCATTGAGCGCGACGATGGCCGTGGTCCGCGGGTGTCCACGCAGGATCCGGTCGGCGGCCAGCCGTCCGCCGCCACCGGTGAAGTCGGTCTCCACCAGGGGCAGGTCGGTCAGGGACAGGCCGTGTCCGTCCAGCGCGGACGCCACTCCCGCCAGCCGGTCGGCGACGGTGGTCAGCCCGCGTGGCCCGGTCACGACCGCGATCCGGCGGTGCCCGAGCGACAGCAGGTGCGCGGCGACGGCCCGGCCGCCCGCCTCGTTGTCCGGGAGTACCGCGTCGGCACTGAGGTGGTGCCGTCCGATCACGGCCACCCGTCCGCCGGAGCGCTGGAAGGCGGCCAACTCGGCGCGCGACCCGGCCTGTAGTTCCGGCTCGGTGTGTCCGGAACCGGCCACGATGATGACGTCCACGCCGTGGGCGATCAGGGTACGGATCTGGCGCAGTTCGACCTCGGGGTCGCGGCCGGAGTGGCAGATCTGGACGATGCGGTTCTGCTCGCCGGCGACCCGGAGGACGCCGCTGGCGATCTCGGAGAAGTACGGGTCCCCGATATCGTGGACGATCAGGCCGACCGTCGACGTCGATCCGCCGGCGAGCGTGCGGGCGTGCATGTTCGCGACGTAGCCCAGTTCGCTGGCGACCTGGCGGACGCGTTCGGCCAGGTGGGCGCTGACACCGTCGCGACCGGAGAGGGCGCGGGACGCGGTCGCCAGTGAGACTCCGGCGCGTGCCGCGACGTCGACCAGTCTCAGCGCGGAACGAGGCTTTGGCATCGATCACGACCTTTCCGCTGCGTCGGCGCGCCCCGATCGGTTCCGGTGGGTGCCGGCCGTCGGTCGATAAGTCTAGGCCCGGTCGGATGCCGCGAAATCGCTGTCTCCGGTGCCCGAGCTGCCCGCCCTGTCCCCCTGGTATCAGCGGTTTCGCCCGCGTCAGGCACCCGGTTCGGAGGGCGTCACCCGTGGGCGGTCTTCCGAAGTCGTTACCGACAGGTAACACTCAGAAATATGAATGCCGGTTCTTCAATGGAACGGGTCATCGTGGTCGACCGCGCGGCGGAGCGCCACGCCATCGGTACCCTGCTCGCGGACGCGGCCGCCGGCCGGGGCGGCGCGCTCGTCCTCCACGGCGAACCGGGGATCGGCAAGACCACGCTGCTGCGGTACGCCGCCGCGCAGGCCGAGGGCTTCACCGTCCTCTCGGTGGCCGGCAGCGAAGGGGAGACCGCGCTACCGTTCGCCGGGCTGCACCGCCTGCTCGAACTCGTCCTGCACCACCTCGACGACCCGGCCCGCGAATCCGACCACCCGGTGCACGATCCCGACGGCCAGGTGTGCGACGAGGCGCGACGGCTGCTGCGGGCGGTCGAGGCGGGCTACCGCGACGACGAACGGTTCGCGGTGTCGGTCGGTGTGCTCCGGGCGGTCCGGGCGGCCGCCCGCCAACGGCCGGTCCTGTGCCTGGCGGACGACACCCACTGGCTGGACCGGCAGACCCGGCAGGTGCTGGAGTTCCTGGCGCGGCGGGTGGACGGCGAACCGGTCGCGGTCGTCCTCGCCGGTGACGACGCGGGCGACGACCGGCTCGCCGCCGGACCGCCGTCCGGCGTACCCGCCTATCGGCTGGCCCCGCTCGACCACCGCGGTGCCCACGCGCTCGTCGCGGACCTCGTACCCGCCGAGGACGTGGCCGGCGCGCTGGTCGCCACGGCCCACGGCAACCCACGCGCGCTGCTGGACCTGGCCCGCTCCCTGTCACCGGAGCAGCGGCGCGGCGACGCGCCACCACCGGCGCGCCTACCGCCGGAGAGCCGGCTGCGGCACGCGTACCGGGCGCGGCTGGCCGGCCAGCCGGCCGCCACCAGGTGGTTGCTGCTGCTCGCGGCCGCCGACGGCGAGTTCGGCGCCCGCGGTCTCGGCGTCGGCGAGCTGTCCCGCGCCGCCGCCGCGTCCGGCACGGACCTCGACGCGCTGCGACCGGCCGAGTCGGCCGGCCTGATCGACGTCGGCGGCGCCGCCGGCCGGGCCGACCTCCCCGAAGGGGCCGGCTGGGCCGACCTCGGCGGCGCCGAGCGGGCAGACGTGGCCGACGCCGTCGTGACGTTCCGGCAGCCGCTGATGCGGTCGGTGGTGTACCACGAGGCGCCCGCCGCCGACCGTCACGCCGCCCACCGGGTGCTGGCCCGGACGCTGAACCCGGCCACCCAGGCGCTGCGCCACCATCTGCACCGGGCGGCGGCCCGGCCCGGCCCCGACGACGTCCTCGCCGCCGCCCTCGAGCGCGCGGCGACCCGGCCCGGAACGCGTCGCGCAACCGCCTCCCGGGCGCTCGAACGGGCGGCCGAGCTGAGCACCCGACCCGAGTGCGCGGCGCTGCGCCTGCTCGCCGCGGCGCGCCACGCCTGGCTGGGCGGTGAGTCGCACCGGGCCCGGATGCTGCTGCGCCGGGCCCGCGCCGGTACCGCCACCGGACGCGTACGCGCGCACGCGGAGCTGCTGGGCGGCGAGATCGAGCTGGCGGGCGGGGACACCGCCGCCGCCCGGCGGTCGCTGCTGACCGCGGCGGTGCACTTGGCCGAGCGGGACCGTCACCTGGCGATCGCGGCGCTGGTACGGGCCGGCGAGGCGCTGTGCCAGTCCGGTGACTACGACCGGTACCCGGCCGTCGCCCGGCGGGCGCTGGCGCTGCGCCGCGCCGATGAGCCGCCGGCCGTCGAGCTGATGCTGGAGCAGATGGCCGGTCTGGCGGCACTGTTCCAGGGCGACTATGCCGCGGCGGCCGCCCCGCTGCGCCGGGTCGTCGCGCTGGCCCGGGCGCTCGACGAGCCGGCCGCGCTGAGCCAGGCCGGCGCGGCCGCCTTCCTGCTCGGCGACGACGTACGGGCGCACCGCCTGGCGACCCGGCTGGCCGAGGTCGCCCGTACCGGCGGCGATCTCGCGACGGTGCCGCACGCGCTGGACCTGATGGCGGCGGCGGACTTCGCGCTCGGTCACTACGACACCGCCGCGTCCACCTACCAGGAGGCCGTGCGACTGGCGCGACTGTCCGGGCAGGAGAGCCTGGCCACCAACGAGCTCGGGGCGCTCGCGGTCCTGGCGGCCCTCGGCGGTGACCGCCAGACCTGTGCGCTGCGGGTCCGCGAAGTACACGCGCGTACCGCCGGGGACGACGCGGGCCGGTCCCGTTCGCTGGGCGACTGGGCTCTCGCGGTCCTGGACCTCGTCGACGGGCGCCCGGCCGACGCGGTCACCCGGTTGCGGCGGCTGATGGGCGTCCAGCCGGCGCACGGTCACCTCGTCGTCAAGGTCGCCGCGACGCCCCACCTGGTCGAGGCCGCCGCGCTCTGCGGCGACCGGGAGACCGCCGCCGGCGCGCTGAAGGCGTTCGACCCGTGGATGGTACGGACCGGCAAGGCCGGCTGGCTCGCCCTGTCGGCCCGGTGCCACGCGTTGGTGACCGACAGCGACGGCGAGGCCGACGAGTACTTCCGGGAGGCGCTGCGCCACCACCAGGTCGGCGCGTCGGAGTTCGAACGGGCCCGTACCGAACTGCTGTACGGCCAGCGGCTGCGCCGGCGCCGGCAGCCGGGCGCCGCCCGCGAGTACCTGCGCAGTGCCCTGGAGACGTTCGAGCGCTTCGACGCCCGGCCGTGGGTCGGCCAGGCGACCGCCGAGCTGCGGGCGGCCGGCGACCGGGTGCAGCCGCACCGGGTACGGGTCGCCGACTCCCTCACCCCGCAGCAGGCGCAGATCGCGCGGCTGGTGGCCGACGGCGCCACCAACCGGGAGGTGGCCGAGCGGCTGTTCCTGAGCCGGCGGACCGTCGAGTACCACCTGCGCAACATCTTCACCCGGCTCGGCGTGCGCTCGCGGGTGGAACTGACCCGGCTCATGGGGTAGGGGTCGGAGCCGGGCAGCGGCGGGTCCCGCGCACCGCACCGGGTACGCGGGACCGTTCGGGCCGTGGCCGTTCCGTTCGCGGCCCTGCGGGTCGAGGCCGGCTAGCTCGACATGAAGGCGCGCACCTGGTTCAGGATCGTGGTGTCGGTCAGGTACGTGAGGTGGTTCTCGCAGACGACGTAGTTGTTCGTCGCGCCGGACAGCATGGTGCTGGTGTACGGGATGATGACGCCGTCACACGGCGAATACCAGGTGGCGTAGGTGACGCTGCCCGGTGTCTCGTCGCCCGCGGACAGGGTGTTGATGAACGGCGATCCCGGGTACATCTGCTGGCACGTGACGAAGGCCAGGCAGGCGCCCGCCGAGGTGGTGCCGTGGTTGGCACCGGCCAGCGAGGCGAGGTGGTTGACGTACGCGGTGCCGCCGAGCTGCTTGACGTACCAGAGACTGACCAGGCCGCCCATGGAGTGGTTGACGATGTCCACCTTGGACGCGCCGGTGCGGCTGCGCACCTGGTTGACGAAGGTGGCCAGGCCGCGGGCGTTGGCGACGTTGTCGCCGTAGGAGTTGTACTCGTAGGCGAACAGCTCGCTGCTGCTGTAGCCTGCCGCACGGAAGACCGACATCGCGGTGGTCCAGTTTGACGCGCTGCCGGTGAAGCCGTGGACGAACACGACCGGTGTCCGCGCTGCCGCGTGGGCGACGCCGGCCGGGGTGATGCCGGCGAGCACCAGCGCGGCGACCATCAGGCCGAGAATTCGACGCACGCTGAGGATCGGATTCATTGAACCTCCTCAATGATTACGGGTGCGTGAAGTCTCGGCGTCGCGCCGGTGCCGGCGTATCCGCGTAATCACCGGTCCCGGCACGGGCGTGTACTGATCGATGTATGTCGCTACAATTCGCGCTGCCGACGCGTCGCGTCACCAGACGTGGCCGTCACCCGTCGACCGGGAGGGTCCCTGGATGCGCGCGTCCCGTGCCGCCGTGCTCGCCGTACCCGTGCTCGCCGCCACCGTGGCGGCCGGCACGTTCGCCACCGGCCACGCCGCGGCGACGTCCGCCGAGCCGGGTGCGCCGAGCGGGCCCGCCGACGGGCAGTACTACCTGCAGAGCGCGCTGACCGGGTGGAACGCGGCCGCCAGCGGCGACGCCGTGGCGGCGCACCGACCCCGGGGCAACGAGGACCACCAACAGTGGCGGCTACGCCGCGACGGCGACGGGTACGTGCTGGACAACCTCGACCTCGCCGGGCGGTGCCTGGGCCGGGCCGGCGACGCGGTCGTCCTCACCGGGTGCGGCGGCGCCGACGCGCGGTGGCGGGTCACGGCGACCGGAGCCGACCGGTACGCGCTGGGAGACCCGGGCGCCGAGCGGTACCTTGCGGTGCCGACCGGCTCGGCCGGCGACCGGCTGGTACTCGGCGCCGACGGCGACCCGGCCCGGTGGTACCTCACCCCGCTGTCGGTGCCGAGGAACCCGCTGCCGCCCGGTGACTCCCGTACCCTCGACCAGCTCACGTTCCTGACCGCGCACAACGCGTACGCCAACGGCGTCGACGGCGGGTTCGCTCCGCCGTTCGTGAACATGTTCCCCAACCAGAACCGGGGCATCGAGCAGCAACTGGCCGACGGGGTACGCGGCTTCATGCTCGACATCCAGCAGACCCCCGACGGGGCGATCCTGTGTCACAACAGTTGCACCCTGGTCAGCCGGCCGGTGGCGTTGTCGGTCGATCTCCGGCGCATCGTCGATTTCCTGGCCGGGCACCGCGACGAGATCGTCACCGTGTTCCTGGAGGACTACGTGGCGCCCGACGTGCTGCGTGCCGAGTTGGCCCGGGTGCCCGGCCTCGCCGACCTGCTCCTGCGGCCGGACCTCGACGGGGTGCGCGAGCGCGGCTGGCCCACCCTGGCCGAGCTCAAGCGGCGTGACAAGCGGCTGCTCATCTTCACCGACCACAGCCGCGCGCAGGACGAGGCGGCCGGGCTGACCCGTGACAGCTTCGGCGTCATGTACCAGCGTGACTGGACCGTCGAGAACTACTGGTCGATGGGTGGCGGCGTCGGCACCTCCGACTGGTCCTGCTACAGCCGGTGGGACACCCCGCTGACCCGTACCGAGCCGGGGTTCCGGCCGCTGTTCGTGATGAACCACTTCCGGGACACGCCGGTCGCGGCGACCATCACGGCCGACAACGGCAAGGCGCTCGACCGGGCGGAGCGCTTCTGTGCGCCGGCCGCCCGCAAGAAGCCCACCTTCCTCGCCGTGGACCGCTACGACCTGGGATCGGCGATGGCCGCCGTCGGCCAGCTCAACACGTACTGGTACGCGGGCTGACCGGGGGGTCGGGCCGCCCCGCGGCACCGGGGTGGCGTCAGGCGGGCGGCTCCTCGCCCAGAATGCCCGGTAGCTCATTCATCCAGTCGATGACCGCTTGCTCGTAGCGCAGGCCGAAGGCGAGGGTGGCGCGCTGGTACCGGTCCAGCGGCAGGGTCGCCCCGGTGTCGCGGTACTCGCGCAGCCGCCGCTCGTGCGTCCGGCGCTGCTCGGCGACGAACTCCAGCAGCTCGTCCGGGTCGAGGTGGGCGCCGAACGCCAGGGTCAGCAGCAGCGGGTACCGGATCTGCTCGCCGCCCGGCGGCCTGCGGATCCAGTCCCGGAACGCCGCCCGCCCGGCCTCGGTGATCCGGTACGGCCGGCGCGAGCGCGGGCCGGTCTCGCCGACGGTGACCAACCCCCGGTCGGCGAGGCCGGCCAACTCCCGGTACACCTGGCTCTGGGTCAGGCTCCAGAAGTCGCCGATCAGCATCCGGGCGACCTTGACCAGGTCGTACCCGGTGAAGTCGCCCTCGTGCAGGAAGCCGAGCAGTGACGCCGACGTCGGGTTGAGGTCGGACACGGTACCCCCTCTTGACATAGCACTGTGGAGGATAGAACATCGACGAAGGTTCCACTGTGTCATGTCACTAGGTCATGTGACTTTGTCATATCGTCGTGTCCTGCGGGGGTGCCATGAGAACCGTCCTGCTCGCCGTCCACATCGCCGCCGGAGCAACCGGCCTCCTGCTCGGGCCGGCCATCATGCTGGCGCCCAAACGCCCCGGCTGGCACCCGCGGCTCGGCCTGGTATACCAGGCGCTCGTGGCGCTGCTCTGCCTCACCTCGATCGGCCTGGTCGCGTTCAAGCCCTGGCTGTGGTGGTTGGCGGTGATCGGCGTCGCCACCTGGGCCGTCGCCCTGGCCGGCTGGTGGATGCGCCGGCGCCGGCCGGCGGGATGGCTGCCGATGCACATCTCGTTGATGTGCGGCTCCTACATCTCGTTCGTCACCGCGTTCCTCGTGGTCAACCTCGGCCTCGACTCGCC
The DNA here is from genome assembly GCF_049999945.1 of Planosporangium spinosum. NCBI lineage: Bacteria > Bacillati > Actinomycetota > Actinomycetes > Micromonosporales > Micromonosporaceae > Planosporangium > Planosporangium spinosum. Next base: position 51,390 of record NZ_JBLYUB010000003.1, read on the forward strand.
GGTGGCGTGGGTGCTCCCCACGGTCGTCGGCTCACCGCTGATCGCCCTCGCGGTGGTCCGCGCCACCGGCCGGTGGCGACCGCGCCGGGCGCCCGCGGCCTGATCGCTGGGCCGATCCGCCGGGCGCGGTCACCCCACCCCGGACAGGAACCGGTCGAGGACGCGTACCCCGAACATCAGCGCCTCGACCGGGACCCGTTCGTCGACGCCGTGGAACATCGCCCGGTAGTCGTAGCCGGCCGGCAGGCCCAGCGGCGCGAAGCCGTAGCCGGCGATGCCGAGCCGCGCGAACTGCTTGGCGTCGGTCCCGCCGGCCATGCAGTACGGCACGACGTGCCCGTCCGGGTCCTCGGCGCGCAGCGCGTCGGTCATCGCGGCCACGGTCGGGGTCGCCCACGGCGCCTCGAGGGGGACCTGTGAGTGCGTGTACTCCCAGTCCACCGCCGGTCCGGTCAGCGCGTCGAGGGTGGCCTCGAACTCGGCCAGGTGACCGGGCAGGACCCGGCCGTCCACGTAACCGACAGCCTCGCCCGGGATGACGTTCACCTTGTACCCGGCCCGCAGGCCGGTCGGGTTGGCGCTGTTGCGCAGGCTCGCGGCGACCAGGTCGCCGGCGTTGCCGAGCGCCTCGACGAGCGCCACCACGCCGGCCTCGTCGAGCCCGGCGATGTCGAGAACCCCGCCGGCCGCGTCGACATCTCCGCTGGCTGCGGTGAGATCCCCGCCGGCCCGACCCAGTGCCGCCGCGACGCCGGCCAGGCAGGCGCGCACGGTGGGGATGAGCCGCACCGGCCACTCGTACTCCGCGATGCGCACGACGGCGGCGGCGAGCGTGGCCACGGCGTTGTCGGGGTTGGCGCGTGAGCCGTGGCCGGCCGTGCCGCGCGCGGTCAGCCTCAGCCAGGCGGTGCCGCGCTCGCCGGCCGCGACCGGGTACAGCCGGATACCGCCGGTGCGTAGGGTGCCGGTGTGCAAGGCGTAGCCGCCGGACTCGCCGATCGCCTCGGTACAGCCGGCGAACAGGTCGGCGTGGCGGGACACGAGGAAGTCCGCGCCGTACGCGGCGGTGTCCTCCTCGTCGGCGGTGAAGGCCAGAACCAGGTCACGGCGAGGCCGGCGGCCATGGCGGGCCCAGGCGCGCATCAGCGCCACGACCATCGCGTCGGTGTTCTTCATGTCGACCGCGCCGCGCCCCCAGATCACCCCGTCGGCGACCTCCCCGGAGGTGGGCGGCACCCGCCACTCGGCCGGGTCGGCCGGTACGACGTCGAGGTGGCCGTGCACGAGCAGGGCGGGCCGGTCCGGTTCGGTACCACTGATCCGGGCGACGACGTTGGCCCGGCCGGGCGCGGACTCCAGGACGACCGGGTCGAGCCCGGCCTCGGCCAGCAGCCCGGCCACGTACTCGGCGGCGGGGCGTTCGCGGCCGTCACCGCCGCCACGGTTGGTGGTGTCGATCCGGATCAGGTCCGAACAGAACCGGACCACCTCGTCGGCGAGCAGCGGATCCGTGCGTACGGCGTCGTCCGGCGGTCCGGCCGGGCCGCCGTCTCGGAGTTCAGCCACGGTGGTCCTGGTCAGCCATAGTGGTCCTCGATCGCCGCGTACGCCATCGTGGTCACCGTCTTGAAGCAGCGGATCAGGTCGTACGCGCTCGCGCTGCGGTAGGCGACCCGGCGCACACCAACCCGCCGCACACCCGGTACCAGCGCCGTCGCGGCCGCCAGGTGCGCGGCGTCGAACTCGACCTCCACCTCGTAGCCGTGCCCGTCCACGGGCTCGTGGCGGGTCGCCAGGGACACCGCCTCCGTCGCGGCGGCCCGGATCGCGGTCCGGGTGACGCCGGGCGGCCGGCACACCGCGGCGTACCGGCTGACGCAGTCCTTGACCGCGACGGTACGGGCCGCCGGGGCGTACCCGCCGGCGTCGAGGCAGGTGCGGTCGTCGCCGGTGACCAGGACGACGGGTACCCCGTACTCGGCGGCGACCAGCGCGTTGAGGCGGCCCTCGCTGGCCGGTTCGCCGTCCACCCACACGCCGGTGATCGAGTTCGCCAGGTACGTGTGCGCCAGGACGCCCTCGCTGCCCGCGCCCGTGTGGTACCCGACGAACGCCACCCCCGACACGGCCGGGTCCTGGATCCCCTCGACCATGGTCAGGTCCTTGTGCCGGCCGGTGAGCAGGACCGCCCGCTCGTCCAGGTCCTCCAGCAGCAGGTTGCGCATCGTCGCGTGGGCCTCGTTGACGACGACCTCGTCGGCGCCACCGTCGAAGAACCCGGCGACCGCCGCGTTGACGTCGGAGGTGAACATCACCCGGCACCGCTGCCACTGTTCGGTACCGGGCTCGACGTCGGCCGGCCAGGTCACGCCGGTCGCGCCCTCCATGTCCGCCGAGATCAGGATCCGCATGACCGGGGCGCTCACCAGGACGGGTTGGCCCGGTCGACGACCGGCGGCAGCGGCTTGAGGTGCGGTTTGATCAGGTACGCGATGCCGCCCGAGCCGTGCCCGGTCGATCCGTCGGGACGGGTGTACGTGGTGCGCAGCCACACGTTCTCGAACTGCCGACGCGGGTACACGTGGCGGACCGCCGGGTCCGACGGCGAGGCGGGGTCGTTGACCACGACGTCGCCGGACCGGGTGAACCCGACGACGACCCACAGGTGGCCGTTGGTGCGGTAGTCCGCGCCGTCGATCTCGCCGCGCTGGAACGACTGCGACGTGATCACCGGGATGCCGGCGGCGATGAGGCGTTCCAGCTCGTCGAGGGAGCGCAGCTGGACGACCTGGCCGTCGAGGCCGTAGCTGGAGGCGTAGGCGGTGTTGAACGGCCAGTTGCCGGTGCCCTGGTAGGCGTAGTCGTAGGTGCCGCGCGCCGCGACGTCGACGCTCGGGTCGGCGTACGCCGGGTCCACTTCGGACAACTGCTCCCGGCTCGGGTGCGCGCCCCAGTACTCCACGACCATCTCCGTCGAGGTCGGACTGCACCACGCCTCGCCGCCGCCGTCCCACTGCGGGTACTCCCCGGCGTGGATGTTCTGGGAGTAGCGGGGGACCGCCAGCTCGATTCCGGCCTTCGACGCCGGTCCCGGCTCGCTGGCCGCGACCCCGGCCCGGGCCGGTAGGGCGGAGGCGAACGCGCCGAGCTGCCACAGTCGGGGCGAGGTCGGCGTGCCCGCCGTCCGGTACAGCGTCACGCGAAGCCGGTAGGCGTGCACGCTGTGGCTGGCGGAGGTGCTGAAGGTGTCGGTGTCGACCGTGCCGTAGGGCGGGGCGTCCGGGCTGACCGAGATGCGGCGGATGTCGGCGTCCCCGGAGGCCCAGCGGCCCATGTCCAGCCAGCCGGTGGTGGCACCATCCTCCATCGTGGCGTTGAGCTCCACTGCCAGCCACGTACCGGCCGGGGTCTTCGCGCTCCACGACGACACCAGCTCGGTCGCGCCGAAACCCAACCGGTGCAGCGGCGAGGTCCAGGTGCTGTACTCGTACACGGCGTCGGTGCCCAGGTGCGGGTCGTGGTAGGTGGTGGTGCCGGCCGGCCGGGTCATCACGATGCCCAGCCGTGGTCCGGGTACGGCGAGCACGCCGTCGGCGGTGCCGGCGACGAAGTCGGTGGTGGTGGTCCAGGCGTGGAACTCGGTACGCGGGGCGGTCGGTGTGGTGGTGGCGGCTGCCGCGCTCGCGCTGCCCGCGAGGAGGCCCGCCGCGGTGGCCGCGACGGCGGCGGCCCGGTACGGCTTGCCCTGCATGGGATCTCCCTCATCGATACGCCGGTGTCATGACTATCGATGTGTACGGGGAACCGGTCAAGACCGGGCTTTGATTCTTGTGGATTTTGTTGGCTGGGGTGGCGACCGCGGTGCCGGGCAGGTGTCGCCGGGCGCGTGGATTCCGCGCCCGGCCACGCTCCTCTAGTATCGGCGCACACTCTCGTTGGCTGGCCCGACGGCCCGACGTTCGCGAGTCGAAGGGATGCGCAATGCCCGGCACGACCCATGGCCCGTCGGCCCGGCCGGACGGACCGCGGGGCCTCGGCATCGACGCTGACGGCCCAACGGTGGTCGGGGCGGACGCCGCCGGACCTACGGTCGGCGGGGCCGCTCTCGACCGCGCCCTGGTGCTCGGCGTCGACGCCGACAGCGCGCTCGTCGAGGCGGTGCTGGCGACCGTGGACGGTGCACCGGTGGGCACCGGCCGGTCCGGGTCGGCCAACCCCACCGCCCTTCCCGTCGCCGAGGTCGCCGATCACCTCGGGGCCGCGGTCAGGCAGGCCCTGTCCGGTGTCGACCCGGCCGCCGTGCGCGGCGTGGTCGTCGGCGCCGCCGGGGTGCTGCGCTTCTCCCGCGGCGCCTCCGCCGACGCGCTGGCGCAGGTGTGGGCATCGGCCGGTCTGACCTGCCCGGTGCGGATCGTGGCCGACGCGGTGACCGCCTTCGCCGCCGGTACGCCGGAGCCGGCCGGCTCGGTCCTGATCGCCGGTGCCGGGGCGATCGCCGCCCACATCGACGGCGAGGAGGTCACCGATCGCATCGACGGCAACGGTTGGCTCGTCGGCGACGACGGCTCCGGCTTCTGGATCGGCCGGCAGGCGGTGCGGGCGGTCTTCGCCGCTCTCGACCGGCGCGGTGAACCGACCCTGCTGCGCCACGCCGTGCTGGCGGCGCTGACCGGCCACGACGACGTACCGGCCGACCCGGTCGAACAGGTCGAGGTGCTGCGCCACGCCGTCTACGACGGACCGCCGATCACCCTGGCCGGCCTGGCGCCCCTGGTGCCGGCCGCGGCGGAGGCGGGCGACCGGGTCGCCCAGCGCATCGTCGACCGGGCCGTCACGCTGCTGGTGGACACCGCTACCGCGCTGGCCGGCGACGACCCGGCCGAACCGCTCGTCCTGGCCGGCTCGCTGCTGGGGCGCGGCAGTCTGATCGGCCGGGAGGTCGCGCGGCGCCTGGCCGACCACCACGGCGGCCAGCCGGTGCACGCCGAGAAGCCGGCCGGGGGAGCGGCGTGGCTGGCCGCGAAGCGGCTCAACCCCGACCTCCGGGTCGACGCGCACACCCGGCTCACCGGCTGAGCCGTACTGGCCGGGGCGCCGTGGCTGAGCCTGCCGCCTTGCGGCTGCCGGCCCTCCGTCGATGCGGACCCGACCTGCCGTCAGCCCAGCACCGGCTCCGCGACCCGGGCTGTCCGTACCCGCTGCGGGTGGTCACCGACCGGGATCCGGGCCACCTCCTGTTCGGTGGCGTAGGAGATGACCGACAGGGTGTCGTCACCGGCGACCGACACGTAGCAGTAGCGGCCGTCGGCGCTGCTCGTCGCCCAGTACGTCCGGGCGCCGAGGGGAAGGATCCGGTGGCTGAACGACGGGCGCGAGACGATCGCCGCGTAGTTCGACATCGTGCCGGCGACGCAGAGCTTCGTGCCGTCGCCGCTGAGCGCGATCCCGTGGTGGGCGGAGTCGAGAATGTACTCGTCGCGGCGCAGCTTCGCGGTCTCCTCGGGTACCGGCAGTTGCGCCACCCGCGTGACCCGGTCGGCCTGGAGGTCGTACTCGACGAAGCCGTGCAGGAACGACACCTGCAGGTAGGCGAAGCGCCCGTCGGCGGTCAGGGCCATCGGCCGGACCGCCGCGCTCATCCCGGGCATCCCGAACTCGCGGAGCTTGTCGCCCATGTTGACGGTGCGCAGGACCTGGAGCGTGTGCGCGTCGACGATCTCGAAGACGCGCTCACCCTTGGTCCAGTCCAGCCACGGTTCGTCCAGGGCGGTGTACACGGCGCCGATGCTGGCATGGAAGATCTTGCTGCCGTCCCGGGAGTACGTGTTCTCGTGCGGTGAGTCGCCGGACGGGAAGGTCCCGGTGATCCGTCCGGTCGCGGTGTCGAGCACGTCGACGACCTTGGCGGTGGACGCGGAGACCGCCAGCCGGGTGCCGTCCGGCGAGATCGCCATGTGGTCGGCGCGCTGCCCGTCGACCCTCGTGCGCCACCGGATCTGGCCGGTACCCAGGTCGATCGCGACCACGTCGCCGAAGCTGGGGCGCGACGCGTACAGGAGGTGACCGTCGTTGGAGGCGTACAGGTCGTCGACGAACTGGTCGTGTCCCTCGCCGATCTGGGTGCGGACGAACAGGAACGCCGCCAGCCGTACCGGGTCGAACGTGATCTCGGCCAGCCGCTGGTCGCGGTCGGGAATCACGTCGACCCGGCACAGGCGCTGATAGGTACGGGCGTCGACGATGTCGGCGGTACCGTCCCAGTTGTTGCCGACCAGGAGGACATCGCGCATCGTTTCGGCGCTGGCGGCCGGGGCGGGTGCCGGTGCTGTCGCGGGGCCGGGGACCGGCCCGAGCACCAGGGGCAGCGCGCCGACGGCCAGGATCCAGGGGTGGGTGGCTCTCACTCTCCGACGTCCCATGGCATTGGTGCCTTCCGAGATCGTGCGGCCGCTTCCCGGCGGGCAGAACGCGATCTGCGGGACTCCGACCGCGAGTGGGTGCCAAAAGCATAGATGAATATCATTCATTTCTCTACCGGTGCGCTCCCTTTCGTGACCGCTGGTCACCGCGCTCGTCGAGCTGTCGCGCTCGTTGCTCCACTGAGATCGTTGATTCGCCGCGCTCATTGACCCACCGCGTCCGTCGTTCCGGCCTCGGTCGGTACGGAGCCGGGCCGGCGCGACTCGGCTACCGTTGCGGCATGTCACGAGAGGCATGGATCGCGGTCATCGTGCTCGTCGGCATCGTGGCCGTCGCGACGCTCGCCGGCACCGTCGTACTGGCCATCAAGGTGTTCCGGACCCGCAGGCTGCTGGGCGAACTGGGCGCGGGCGGGAAGGTCGCCTTCTACGGCGCGCTGCTCTACACGATCCTGCCGGTCGACCTGCTGCCCGACCCGATCTACCTCGACGACATGGGCGTCCTGGCGGGCGCGCTCCTCTACCTGACCCGGCTGGTCCACAAACGGCGAGCGGCGCAGCAGGCGGCCGTGCGCGGCGCCGTGGGGCGGCCTCCGGTTCCGCCGTATCCCCAGCGACCCGGCATGCCACCCCGCCGCTGACCTGCGACCGCTCGGTCCCCGCCGCCGGCCTCTTCGGCCGGCCTGACGAAGTAACCGATGTCGACCCGGCATGCCCCGGGGTCTGTCGTCGCATCAGTGTTGCGGATCAACGGCACCGCACGCCGAGGTGTCACCCGACGTGGTGGCATCCGTCGAGGTGACACCCGTCGGGGTGGCCTCCGATGAGGTCACCGCGTGACAGGCCACCTGTGCACCGGCCCCACCCGCCAGTACCGGCAGCTCGCGGCCGGTGCACGCGGTGATGATCCCGGTCGCTTCGGCGCGACCGGAGGCCACCACCGGACAGCGGGGGTGGAAGCGGCAGCCGGCCGGAATGTCGGTGGGATCGGGTGTCTCACCGGCGAGGATGGTGGGCTCGGCGGCGCCGACGACGGACAGCAGCGCCCTCGTGTACGGGTGCTCCGGGGCGACCAGCACCTTCTCGACCGGTCCGGTCTCGACGATCCGGCCCAGGTACATGACGGCGACCCGGTCGGCGATGTTCCACGCCAGGCCGAGGTCGTGGGTGACGACGAGGGCCGACAGGCCGGTCTCGTCGCGCAGTCGCAGCAGCAGCGACAGGATCTCACCGCGTACCGACGCGTCCAGCGAGGCGACCGGTTCGTCGGCGACGAGGACGGCCGGGTCGAGTACCAGCGCTCCGGCGATGACGACGCGCTGGCGCTGACCACCGGACAGCTCGTGGGGGTACCGCAGGAAGAACCGCTCGGCCGGCCGCAGCCCCGCGCGGGACAGCGCGTCGGCGACCTTCGCGCGCTCGTCGGGGAACGTGCCGAGCGCGGTGTGGCCGTGGATGCGTAGCCCTTCGGCGACGGCCTCGTACACGGTGTGCCGCGGGTTGAGCGACCCGCTGGGGTCCTGGAGGACGAGTTGGACGTGGCGGCGGTACGCCTTCAGATCGCGCGCGGCGTAGCGGATCGGTTCGCCGCGGTGGAGAACCCGGCCGCGGGCCGGCTTCTCCAGGCCGAGCAGCGTACGGGCCAGCGTGGTCTTGCCGCACCCCGACTCGCCCACCAGTGCGACGATCTCGCCGGAGGCCACGTCGAGGTTCACCCCGTCGACCGCGCGGGCGACGTCGTGCCGGGCCGGGGACGTCACACGGCGGGTCCGGGACGTCGCGTGCCGAGCGGGAAACGTCACGTGCAGGTCGCGGGCGCTCAGGATCGGTCCCGGTGCGGTCGGTCCCGGTGCGGTCATCGCCACTCCTCGGCATGGACGCACGCCGCCGCTCGGCCGGGGCCGACGGCCGTGAGCGGCGGTTCGGCGGCCGTGCACGCGTCGGTCGCGAGTGGACAGCGAGGGTGGAAGGGGCAGCCGGTGGGCAGCGCGGCGGGGTCGGGCGGGTCACCGGGCAGGCCGCGGGGGCTGCGCCGGGCGGCCGGGTCGCCGACGCGGGGGAACGCGGCGGCCAGGGCCCGACTGTACGGGTGCCGGCCGTCGGCGAACACCCGGCGTGCCGGCCCCTCCTCGACGACGCGGCCGGCGTACATGACCGCGAGCCGGTCGCAGGTGTCGGCCAAAACGGCCAGGTCATGGCTGATCAGCAGCAGGCTGATGCCCCGGTCGGTGACGAGGTCGCCGATCAGCCGCAGGACCTGGGCCTGCACCATCACGTCCAGCGCGGTGGTCGGCTCATCGGCGATGACCAGACCGGGGGAGCAGGCCAGCGCCATCGCGATCATCACCCGTTGCCGCTGGCCGCCGGACAGTTCGTGCGGGTACGCCGAGGCGCGGGCGGGGTTGAGTCCGACCTGTTCCATCAGGATGGCGACGCGCTCGCGGACGGCGGCGTCAGAAACCGTGACCCCGGAGGCCCCGGCCCCGGAAGCCCTGGCCCCGGACATCGGGTCGTGCAGCACGATCGGCTCGGCGATCTGCCGGCCGACCCGGTGGACCGGGTTGAGCGAGTGCATCGCGCCCTGGAAGATGATCGACGCTCCGGCCCAGCGGACCGCGCGCAGTCGGCCCCAGCTCATGGTCCGGACGTCCTCGCCGCCGAGCAGGATCTCACCGCTCGTGGTCGTACCGCGGGGAAGTAGTCGCAGGACCGCCCCGGCCAGCGTGGACTTGCCGCAGCCCGACTCGCCGGCCAGGCCGAGCCGCTGCCCGGCGGGGAGCGCCAGGTCCACGCCGCGGACCGCCGGTACCGGGCCGGCCGCGGTGCGGTAGGTGACGCTCAGCCCCCGGACGTCGAGCACCGGCGGAACGGTGCCCGGTCCGGTCATGCCTGGCCCGGTCATGCCTGGCCCGGTCATCCCCGGCCCCGCAGACGAGGGTTGAGCACCGACTCCATGGCCCGCCCGCACAGGGTGAAGGCCAGGGCTATCACGGCGATGGCCAGGCCCGGCGGTAACAGCACCCACCAGTCGCCGGCGCTCACCGCGCCGACCTGGCGGGCCAGTTGCAGGGTCGTACCCCACGAGACCTTCGTCGGGTCGCTGAGGCCCAGAAACGCCAGGGTCGCCTCGGTGAGGATCGCCCCGGACACGGTGAGCGTGGTCTGCGCCAGGACCAGCGGCATGACGTTGGGCAGCACGTGCCGGGTCATGATGTGCCGGTGGCCGCCGCCGAGCGCCTTCGCGCGCTCGATGTACGGGCGGGCCTCGACGGTCAGCGTCTGCGACCGGACCAGGCGGGCCGTCGTGGCCCAGGAGGTGACGCCGATGGCCACGATCACCGTCGTGACGCCGCGCGGCAGCACGCTGGCCAGCGCGGCGGCCAGGACGAGGGTCGGTAGCACCAGGAACCAGTCGGTGACGCGCATCAGTACCGTCTCCGTCCAGCCCCGGAAGTGCGCGGCGCTGACGCCGACCAGCGTGCCGATCCCGACCGACATGAACGTGGCGAGGAACCCGACGGTCAGTGAGATCCGCGCGCCCCAGACGGTGACGGCGACCATCGACCGGCCGTACCCGTCGGTGCCGAGCGGGAAGCGCGCCGACGGCGACTGCAGCGGCGTGCCCGGGGCGTAGACCGCGCTGAGCTCGTGCGCGTCGATGAACAGCGGCGCGGCGACGGCGGCGAGCCCGGCGACCAGCAGGACGCACAGCCCGAACATCCCGGCCCGGTCGTGCCCGTACGCGTGGGCGAACCGGGCCAGCGCCCGGCGCCGGCGGGCCCGGGTGATCCGGCGGCCGCTCACCGGGGTGGTCGGGGCGCTCACGTGGTGCGCACCCGTGGGTCCAGGACCGGGTACAGCAGGTCGGCCAGGAGGTTCATGACGATCACCGCGGCGGAGAACACGATGAACAGCCCTTCCAGCAGGGGCAGATCGGGTACGGTCAGCGCCTCGTAGAACAGGCTGCCCAGGCCGGGCCAGGAGAAGATCGTCTCGACCAGGACCGAGCCCGACACGACAAAGCCGATGTTGACGAAGATCAGCGTCATGGTGGGCAGGAGCGCGTTCGGTACCGCGTGGCGGCGCCGGACCTCGTCGTCGCGCAGCCCCTTGGCCCGCGCCGTGGTCAGGTAGTCGGCACCCATCTCGTCGAGCAGCGACGCCCGCATGGTGAGGGCGTACTGGGCGTAGATGACGGCCACCAGGGTCAGGCAGGGTAGCGCCAGGTGGCGTAGCCGGTCGACCAGGACGGGTACGAAGCCGTGGGTGTCCGGGGTGCTCATGCCGCCGGTGGGGAAGACGCCGGGGATCGGGCCGACGCCGACGGCGAGCACGACGATGAGCAGCAGTCCCAGCCAGAAGGTCGGCACCGACCACAGGACGAGGGCGACGCCGGTGTGGAGCCGGTCGCCGAGGCTGCCGTGGCGCCACGCGCTGCGGATACCGACCCGCAGGCCGAGCAGGGCCGCGAGCACGGTGGCGGTGCCGACCAGGTACACCGTGGGCAGGAGGTGCTCGCCGATCAACCCGGCGACCGACGTCTTGTACTGGTAGGACGCGCCCAGGTCGCCGTGCAGGATCCGGAGGACGTAGTCGCCGAACTGGGCCGCCATCGGCTTGTCGAGGCCGAACTGGTGACGCAGGCGCGCGAGCTGCTCGGGGCTGACCGGGCGACCCTGGGTGAGGGCCCGCACCGGGTCGCCGGGGAGGACCTTGAACAGGAAGAACCCGGTGAGTAGCACGGCGACCAGGCTCACCGCCGCACCGGCAACCTTGGCGGCGACGTAGCGCAGCGGCAGCGGGCCGGGTCGCGGCCGCCAGCCCCCGGCCCGTGGCGGCGCTGCCACGGGACCGGGTGGCGGGGGCTCCGGCGGCCGTCCGGTCGTGGTCGCTGTCATGGTGGCGCCTACTCGCGGTCGTCCGCGGTGGCCCGCCGGCGGCGGGTGGTGAAGAGGACCGCGGCCGCGCCGACCATCGCGGCGATGACGACCCCGACGACGGGCGCGGCGTTGCGCCTCGACGACCCGGTGGTCTTGCTGGCGGGGGCGGCCGACCACCAGGCCCAGTAGCCGTCCTGGGGGTAGTACATCCCGTTGGGTTGAGGCTGCTTCTGCATCGAGCCGATCACGTCGGACCGGTAGGCCTCCAGCACGTTGGCGTAGTACAGGACGTTGACGTACGCCCCGGCGTAGAGCGTCTGCTGCATCTGCTTGAACAGGGCCGATCGCTTGACCGGGTCGTACTCGGCGAGCTGCTGCGCGTAGAGCGCGTCGTAGGCCGGGTCGCAGACGTACGTGTCACCGGGTACGGAGCCGCCGGGGGTGTCCGGGCGGGCGGCGCAGGTCTGGATCCACAGGGCGTAGTCCGGGTCGGGGTTGGTGCTCCAGGTGTCGAATGCCAGGTCGTAGTTGCCGGCCGTCTCGGTGTCGGCGAGCGTGCCCTGGTCCATGATGCTGGTCGTGACGCCGATGCCGACGGCCTTGAACCACTCGCTGACGTAGGCGGCGTTCTGGGTGTCGTCGGCGCGCTGGGTCTGGCCCATCAGCCGCAGGGTCAACGGCTTGCCGTCGGGTGTGGTACGCATCCCGTCGGCGCCGCTGGCGTACCCGAGGCTGTCGAGTATCTGGTTGGCCCTGTCCGGGTTGTACGTGTAGGCCTGGGGCGCGTCGGGCTTCCAGTGGTTGTCCGCCCAGATCGGCGGCAGGTAACCCGCGCCCGGTTCGCCGTAACCGCCGAGCGTCTTGGCGACGAGCGTCTTCGAGTCGATCGCGTACATGAGCGCCCGGCGGAACTGCGGATCGTGCAGCGCCGGATTGCCGTCGCCGAACGGCTGTCCGGACCTGGTCGTGGCGCCCGGGTTGATCGCGAGAGCGTAGAAGCGCTTGCCCTGGGACTTGTTGCGGGCGATGTGCGGATCGTTGCCCAGGGCGTTGAACTGCGCCGGGGTCAGCGGGCTGACGAAGTGCGCCTCACCCTTCTTGAGGGCCTCGACCATCGCGTCGCTGTCCTTGTAGTACCTGAAGACCACCTTGTCGAACTTCGGCCTGCCCCGCCAGTAGTTCTGGTTGGCCGTCAGTTCGATGTACTGCCCCTTGGCGTAGCCGGACAGGATGAACGGCCCGTTGCTGACGATCGGGAACTGAGTGTCGTTGTTGAACTTCCCGATGTCGGCCACGTGCGACTCCCACACGTGCTTGGGTACGACCGGGATGTCGAGGGCGAGCATCGTCGACTGCGGGCGGCTCAGCGTGACGACGAGCGTCCGGGGATCCGGTGCGGCCACGGTCTTGACGTTGGCCACGAAGTTGCCGTTTGCCGTCGCCGCGTCCGGGTTGGTCATCATCAGGTTGTAGGTCCAGGCGATGTCCTCGGCGGTCACCGGCTGCCCGTCGGACCACGTCATCCCGTCGCGGATCGTGAACGTCCACACCAGCTTGTCGGTGGAGGTGGACCACGAGGTCGCCATGGCCGGGACGGCATGGTCGTCCCTGGGGTCGTAGTTGGTCAGGAAGTCGTAGACCAGCCGGTGGATCTGGGTCGGCAGGAGGCGCTGGGCCAGGAACGGGTTGAGCGAGTCGACGCTGCCGTTGGTCGCGACCGTCAGGGTGCGCGACCCGCCCGGTGTCGGGTCCGCCGGTGCGGCAGCGGCACCGGCGGGTGCGGCGAGCGCGGCGCACATCGCGGTCAGGGCGGCCGCCGCGGCCACGGCTTTCGTCCTGGCGACATTGTTCGCGGTGGCCAGCCGCCCGGGGCGGGTTGGCCGGTGGAAGCGGGTGGGGAACATGGCGTCCTCACGATTGGTGTGGCGCGGAGGGGGATCGTGCGTGCCGGCACCGATGCGTGGCGGTGAGTCTGGCACCGGGTACGGTAACCGTCAACAGTCCACATTGATGTAGGCAAAAATCCACATCGATTCGGTACGATGTCTTTGCGGGTCGGGTGGCCGAGCGGCCGCCGTGTGGACGCGAGGCCGGCTCGTGGTGTGAGCGGCCGCTCGTACGGGCCCGGCTGCGATCGATGCCGACAACGCGCCCGCGCCCGATCAATTCCGGACTCGGTGATCCGGGCACGGTGGTCCCGGGCGGGGACCCGGGCGCAGCGGTCCCGGACAATGGCGATCCCGGACAGTGACGGTGCCGGACAATGACGGTCCCGGGGCGCGGTGGTCCGGATGTGCTGACCTCCGAGCGCGGTGCTCGGGGGCGACGGTCCCGGATGGAGTGGCGGAGTCTCGACCCATGGAGGAACAACTGCTTCCCGCGGTGCTCCCGGAGCAGCGGCGCCTGCAGATCGCCGCGCAGGTGCGGCGCGAGCACCGCGTCCGGGTGGACGACCTGGCCCGGCGGTACGCCGTGTCCGGCGAGACCATCCGCCGCGACCTTCAGGTCCTGGAGGAGCGCGGACTGCTGCGCCGCGTCTACGGCGGCGCCGTCATCCACGACGACCGTGGCTGGGGCGCGGCCGCCGACGGGCATGACGTCGCGCACCCGGATCCGACGCGGGTCATCGCCGCCGCTGCCGGTGCACTGGTCGAGCCCGGCGACACGCTCATCCTGGACGTCGGTGCCACGGTGGGGGAGGTCGCCCGGTCGCTGCCCGCTACCTTCGCGGGGCGGGTCCTCTGTGCCGGCCTGCCCGCGGCCGCCGAGTTGGCCGGTCGGGACGGAATCGAGGTCCACCTGGCCGGCGGCCGGCTGCGCCCGGGCGACCTGGCCTGTACCGGCGGCGCCGCCGAGCGGTTCTTCGCCGACTACTTCGCCGACCGGGCGTTCCTGGCCGCCGACGGCGTCCACCCCCGGGCGGGCGTCACCGCCGCCCGCCTCGACGAGATCCCGGTCCGGCAGGCGATCCTGCGGCAGGCCCGCGAGACCTACCTCCTCGCGGACTCGTCCGCGATCGGCAGGATCGCCGTCGGCCGGGTCTGTGCGCTGTCCGGCGTCACCGCGGTCATCACGGACGCGGACGCCGACCCCGAGGTGGTCGCGGCCCTGGAGCAGGCCGGTACCCGCGTCGTGGTCGCCACGTCCGTACCGGCCCTGGATTAGTCCGTACCCGGCCGCGAGCAGGAGCGTAACCGGCTGCTGCCGTCCGGGCGTCCTCCGTCGGGTGCGCGTCGCCCGCTGCTGGCTGTGCCTCTCCTACCGCCGGCTGCGCCGAACCGCCTCGCCCAGCGCCTCCGGGGTGCGGCCGACGATGGCCGAACCGTCGTCGAGCAGCAGGATCGGACGCTGGATCAGTTCGGGTGCCTCGACCATCGCCTCGACCCATCGCCGGGCGTTCGCCTCGTCGCGCGGCCAGTCCGCCATGCCCCGTACGGCCGCGGCCGGCTCGCCGGTCCGGCAGATGTCCCACGGCTCGGCGCGCAGGCGGCGCAGCACGTCGACCAGCTCCTCGGCGGTCGGCGGCTGCGCCAGGTACGCGCGCAGCCGATACGGCACCCGCGCGGCGTCCAGCGTGTCGCGGGCGCCGGCGCACTTCGAGCACGACGGGTTGTTCCACAGTTCCATGCCGGTGATGCTCGCACGTTGCCTGCCGGTGCCTCCGCGCTGACGCGTCGGCCGGCGGCCCGTCCGGCGGGCTCGACGTGTCCACCAGCCTGGGCACGTCCACACGTGCCCACCAGCCTGGGCACGTCCACCGGTACGGGAACCGATCGCGACAGTCTGTGGCGCCCCGCACGAGGGAGATGCCGTCGCGAACCCGACGGCACCTCCCCGCGCGTGACGCGGAACCCGGTCTAGAAGACGCTCACGCCGTAGACGCTGAGCGGCTCGGTGACGGGCTGGAAGTAGGTCGTGCCGCCGGAGGAGCAGTTGCCGCTGCCGCCGGAGGTCAGACCGTACGCGGTCGTGCCGGCGTAGAGCGAGCCGCCGCTGTCGCCGGGCTCGGCGCAGACGGTGGTGCGGATCAGGCCGGAGACGCTGCCCTCGGCGTAGTTGACGGTCGCGTTGAGCGCGGTGACCCGACCGCTGTGAGTGCCGGTGGTGCTGCCTCGGCGGTACACGGTCTGGTTGACGGCCGGGGTGCCGGCGCTGGTGATGTCCTGCGAGCCGACGGTGCCGGAAACGGTGACGGAGGTGTTGGTGTACCGGACGATGCCGTAGTCGTTGCCCGGGAAGCTGGTGCCGGCCCGGGTGCCCAGGGTCGTGCTGCCGTTGGTCCAGGTCGAGCCGATATTGGTGCAGTGGCCGGCGGTCAGGAAGTAGTACGTGCTGCCGCTGCGCACGTTGAAGCCGAGCGAGCAGCGGGCCCCGCCGGTGTAGATGGCGTCCCCACCGGAGATCCGCGTGCTCAGGGTGCCCGGCATGTGGACGACGCGGACGGTACCGCCGAGCCGGGCCACCGTGGCGTTGAGCTGGTCGAGCCGGGCGCCGGTGACGGTGCTGTCGGCCTCGACGACGACCTGGTTGGACTGCGGGTCCACCGCCCAGGCGGTACCGGGGATCTTGGCGGTGCGGTCGAGTTCGGCGGTTGCGCTGTTCAGTTGCGCGGAGCCGTACCTGACCAGCTTCGGCACGGCGCCGGCGGTGCTGACGGTCTGCGCGGCGGCGTCGTCGGTGACGGTGACGACCATCTTGCCGGTGGTCGAGTCCAGGTAGGAGCCGGCCGAGCGGGCGCCGAGCCGGTCTGCCAGTCGCTGGGCGGCGTCGGCGTTGGCCGCGGTCATGGTGGCGGCCGGGGCGGCCTGGGCCAGGGACGGGACGGCCAGCACGCCGGTGACCAGTCCAGCGGCCGCGAGGGTGAGTGCGGCGTGGCGGAGTGAGGACCTTGTGAGTCTCACGCGAACCTCCGGGGGGAGTCCACGCGGGGCGTTCGGGATTGAACGCTTGCCGGTAGGCCAGATGCTGCCACCCTCGACAATCAATCGAAAAGAGTAAATACATGTTCCGTAGATCGGCTAAAGCGGACGACTCCCCACCTTCGGTACTCATCGATTTTGGGCAATGGGTGGTTCTGTCCGGTGTGCGGGGGATGTGGACGGGGCCAGACGATGTCCGGGCGCCTGCCGGGCCGGGCGCCTGCCAAGGCCGGGTGTCGCGGGGGTCGGGCGCCTGCCAAGGCCGGGTGTCGCGGGGGCCGGGCGCCTGCCAAGGCCGGGTGTCGCGGGGGCCGGGCGGCTACCGGGGCGGGAATCGCAGGGGTAGACGCTCCGGTCCGTAGAGCCCGGTCGGTGGGCGCCACGCCACGGGGCCGGTGACGGTCGGCGCCTCGAACCGTTCGGCGAGCACCCGCAGCGACGTGGCGATCTCGGCACGGGCGGTGGCCGCGCCCAGGCAGTAGTGCGGCCCGCCGCCCATCGTGAGGTGCCCGACCTCCCGCCGGCGCGTGATGTCGAACCGGTGGCCGCCGGGGAACACCCGCGGATCCCGGTTGGCCGACTGGCCGCACACCAGCACGAACGTGCCCGTCGGGACCGGTATCCCGTGCAGTTGCACGTCCTCGTACGCGAACCGGAAGCCCGCCGGCACCGATGGTGCCCAGCGCATGACCTCCTCCACCGCCTGCGGTGCCAGGTCGGGCCGGTCGCCGAGCAGCCGCCACTGTTCCGGGTGCGCGGCGAACGCCACCATGGCCTGCCCGAGCTGGTTGCGGGTGGTGTCGTGGGCGGCGAACACCAGCGTCACGGCGAGGTTGCGGAGTTCCTCGGTGCTGAGCCGATCGCCGGCCTCCTCCGCGGTGACGAGCGCCGACAGCAGGTCGTCGTGCGGGTGCGCCCGGCGCTGCGCGATGAGCTCGTCGAGGTACCCGTGCAGCCCGACCACCGCGTCCTCGACCCGGTCGCGGCACTCGGCCAGGTTGAAGCTGAAGACCAGTCCCATGTCGGTCGACCAGTGGCGGAACAGTTCGTAGTCCTCGGCCGGTACCCCGAGCAGCTCGCACATGACCGCCACCGGCAGCGGGTCGGCGAAGGCGTCCATGAACTCGCAGTCGTCCGCTTCTGCGATCCGGTCGGCCAGCCGCGTCGCGCGTTCGTGCATGAACGGGCGCAACCCTTCGATCACGCGTGGGGCGAACGCCCGGTTGACCAGGCGCCGCAGCCGGGCGTGGTCCTCGCCCTGGCGGTGCAGGATGATCGGGACGAACCAGTCGTACAGCGGACCGTCCGTGATGCCCTGCAGTGCCAGATAGCGCTCGCCGTTCTGGGCGAAACGGCGGTCATGCAGCACCTCCTGTGCCTCGGCGTACCGCAGGACGATCAGGCCCAGTGGGGTCAGGGCGTACCAGCTCAGTTCGCGGGCCTCGGTCACCGCGGGCGAGTCGAACCGGAATTCGGGATCGGTGACGTCCAGAAAGGGCGTGTCCAGTGATGTGGGCAGGGGCGGTGACGTGGGTGCATCCAGT
This sequence comes from Planosporangium spinosum, assembly GCF_049999945.1. Lineage (NCBI taxonomy): Bacteria > Bacillati > Actinomycetota > Actinomycetes > Micromonosporales > Micromonosporaceae > Planosporangium > Planosporangium spinosum. The sequence continues at coordinate 69,152 of NZ_JBLYUB010000003.1, forward strand.
GGCGCGGACGCGTCGAGTGACGCGGGCGTGTCCGACGGCGTGGCGGAGATGGGCACGACGGCTCCCCTCGTTCTGGCACGGAAAGTATGTGGCCAGGTACGGAACGTCACCGTAATCGTCACCGGGTGCGCACGGTAGGTCGGAGTGCATCGGCGGCCCGCCATTGCCTACCCGCGCACCGGCGGCTCCGCCTACCCGCGCACCGGCGGCTCCGCCTACCCGCGCACCGGCGGCTGCCCGCGCGGGCGACCTCGTCCGCGCGGCGTGGCGGAGCCCCGGCATTCGGGGCACATCACGCACCTACCATGTACACACGCATGAACGGGCGAGTCCGACACCGGGTGGTACGTACCGGTGTCGGACTCGTGCGCACGGTCGCACGGTCGAGGAGTCGGTGGATGGATGTCAGCCCCGAGGGAGGTACGAGCGCGCCGTCAGCGCGCCGTTCCGGGACGGGCCGGGAGCACGGCTGGCCGCTGCACCGGTACCTGATCGTGATGGTCGTCCTGCTGGTCGTCGGCGCCGGCGCCAGCACCTGGTACGGGTTGGCGCAGGCGCGCGCCGAGGCGCTGCGCGCGGCCCGGGCCGACGCGTCCTTCGGTGCCCGGATGGCAGCCGACGAACTGGGCACGACCGTCGCGTCGGTACGCCGGAGCGTGGCCCAGGTCGCGGCCAACCCAAACGTCGGCCAGGTCTACGCCGACCCCCGCACCTGCGCGCTGTCGTTCGACCTGCCCGGCGACTCCGCCGAGGCAGGGCACGTCGACCTGCTGCGCGCCGACGGTTCCGTGGCGTGCTCCTCGCGGCCCCGAAACGCCGGAGGCTGGCAGGGGTACGCCGGCGCGGACTGGCTCGCCCGCGCCCGACAGGAACCGGTGCTCGCCGCGCCCGTGCCGGACCCGGCAACCGGTCACCCCGCCGTGCTGATCACGGTGCCGGTCACCGGGCTGGGGGTGATGGCCGGGTTCGTCGACCTGCGCGGGCTCGGGCCGGTACTGGCGGAGTACTACGGCGGCCCCCGCCACCTGGAGTTCGTGGTGACCACCGCCGACGGCGCCACCGTGCTGACCCGGTCCCTCGACCCGGCACGGTGGACCGGTGCCACACTGCGCGGCACGCCCTTCGGTACCGGGGGAGCGAACGGCGAACACCCGGATGTCACCGGTGACGTCCGGCTGTACGGTCACGCCGACGTCGACGGGGCCGGATGGCGGGTCTACGCCGGTGCCGACCGGTCCGACGCGCTCGCCTCGGCCCGACAGATCGGGCAGCGCCAGTTCCTGGTCGTACTGGCCGAACTGGTCGTCGCGCTGGCCGCGGCGTTCGTCCTGTACCGGCGCATCACCCGCCCGATCGGCCGGTTGAGCGCCGCGGTGCGCGCCGCGACCGCCGACGCCGGCGCGGGACGGGTCAGCACCGAAACCGGCGGCCCGGCCGAGGTGGGCGCGCTGGCCGAGGACTTCGCCGCGCTCGCCGGAGCGGTACGCCACGAACTGGCCGAACGCCGCCGCGCCGAGGAGGCCGCCCAGGCGTCGCAGCACAGCTACCGCCAACTGTTCGACAGCAACCCGTACCCGATGTGGGTGGTCGATCAGCGGACCCTGGCGTTCCTGGAGGTCAACGACGCGGCCGTGGCCCACTACGGGTACCCGCGGGAGGAGTTCCTCACGCTGACGCTGCCCGACCTGCGGCTGGCCGAGGACCGTCCGGCGCTGGTGGAGGAGGTCGCGGACCTACCGGTCGTCCACCGGGTGGGGCCGGTGCGGCACGTCAAGAAGGACGGCTCGGTCATTATTGTCGTCGGCACCTCCCATGCCCTGTCGTTCAACGGCGCACCCGCCCGCTGCGCGGTCATCGAGGATGTCACCGACAAGGAGCAGTTGCAGCGGCGGCTGCGCCAGTCCGAGCGCCTGGAGAGCCTCGGTCAGCTCGCCGGCGGCGTCGCCCACGACTTCAACAACCTGCTCGGCATCATCGTCGGCTACGCCACCTTCGCCGCCGACGAGCTCGCCGAGGCGGCCCGCGACGACGCCCGCTGGCAGCCGGTCCACGAGGACCTGACCCAGGTGCTGCGCGCCGCCGACCGGGCCACCGGACTGACCCGCCAGCTGCTGTCGTTCGCCCGCCGTGAGGTGGTGAACCCCGAGATCCTCGACCTCAACACGATCGTCGTCGACATCGAGAAGATGCTGCGCCGTACCCTCGGCGAGGACATCGAACTGCGCACCCGGCTGGCCCCGGGCCTGCTACCGGTCAAAGCCGATCCGGGCCAGGTCGAACAGGTACTCGTCAACCTCGCCGTCAACGCCCGCGACGCGATGCCCACCGGCGGCACCCTGGTCATCGACACCGACAACGTCACCATCGACGAGCACTATGCCGCCCACCACCCCGGCACCCGCCTCGGCGGCTACGCCCGGCTGCGAATCAGCGACACCGGTACCGGCATGAGCCCCGACACGGTCGAACGCGCCTTCGAGCCGTTCTTCACCACCAAGCCCAAAGGCCAGGGCACCGGACTCGGACTGGCCACCATCTACGGCATCGTCACCCAGGCCGGCGGCCACGTCCAGATCTACTCCGAGCCCGGCGTGGGCACCACGGTCACCGTCCTGCTGCCAGGTACCGGCGACCGCACCACCGCCGAACCGGCCGCCGCGGCCGTGGCGCAGACCGGGCGCGGTGAGACCGTGCTCCTGGTCGAGGACGAGGACAACCTCCGTACCCTGACCGAACGGATCCTGAGGCGCCACAACTACCGGGTCGTCGCCGCCGCCAACGGGCCCGAGGCGATCGAGGCCGCCCGGCACCACGTCGGCCGTATCGACCTGCTGCTCACCGACGTGGTCATGCCCCAGATGGCCGGCCACGACCTGGCCCGGCAACTTCAGGTCGACCATCCCGACCTGCGCGTGGTGTACATGTCCGGCTACGCCGAACCGCTGCTGACCACGCAGAAGACCCTGCCGGCCGAGGTCAGCCTGCTCAGCAAGCCGATCCCGGAGGTGGTGCTGCTGGCCACCGTCCGGCGGGCCCTCGACCCGTCCTGACCGCGGCTCACGGCCGGGGCAGGTTCCTGATGTTGCTGCGGGCCATCTCCAGGGCCGCGTCGAGGTCGCCGGACAGTACGATCTTGCTGAAGGCGATGCCGAACCCCTTGACCTGATCCGCAGTGATTTTCGGGGGTATGGACAGGGCGTTCGGATCGGTGACCACGTCCACCAGCGCCGGGCCGGGACGTACCAGCGCCTCCCGCAGCCCGTCCCGCACGTCGCCGGGGTCCTCGACCCGGATACCGTTCGCGCCGGCGGCCCGTGCCACGGCGGCGAAGTCGGGGTTCTTCAGCTGCGTCTGGTACGGCTGCAGGCCGGCGACGAGCATCTCCAGCTCCACCATGGCCAGGGATCCGTTGTCGAACACCACGATCTTGACCGGCAGGTCGTACTGGAGCAGGGTCAGGAACTCGCCCATCAGCATGGCGAACCCGCCGTCCCCGCACATCGCCACGACCTGGCGGTCACGGTCGGGCAGCTGGGCGCCGATCGACTGTGGCAGGGCGTTGGCCATCGAGCCGTGGTTGAACGACCCCAGCATGCGCCGGCCCGCCGTCGCGCGGATCATGCGGGCCGCCCACACGTTGCACATCCCGGTGTCGACGGTGAAGATCGCGTCGTCGTCGGCGACCGCGTCGAGGGTGGAGGCGACCTGCTCCGGATGGATCGGGCGGCGCCCCTCCACCCCGTGCGCGTACGCGTGGACCCGTTCCATCAGCTCCCGGTGCCGGCGCAGCATCCGGTCCAGGAACGCCCGGTCGGTCTTCTCGGCGACCCGGGGTAGCAGCGCCCGGACCGTCTCCCCGGCGTCGCCCCACACGCCGAGGTCGAGCCGGGAGCGGCGGCCCAGCCGCTCCCGGGCCACGTCGACCTGCACCACCGTCGGCTTCGTCGGCATGAACTGCACGTACGGGAAGTCGGTGCCGAGCATGATCAGCAGGTCGCACTCCTGCATCGCCTCGTAGCAGGCGCCGTACCCGAGCAACCCGTTCATCCCCACGTCGTACGGGTTGTCGTACTGGATCCAGTCCTTGCCGCGCAGCGCGTGCCCGATCGGGGCCTTCAGCTTCGCGGCGAGGGCGATCACGTCGTCGTGGGCGCCGGCGACACCGCGACCGCAGAACAGGGTCACCCGCCGGGCCCGGTCGACCAGGCCGGCGAACTCCTCGATCACCGCCTCCGCGGGGCGCGCCGCCGGCCGCTGGCCGAGCCGGTAGGTGTGCTCGAGGTACGCGCCGCTCGCCGGTTCGCCGGCGACGTCACCGGGCAGCGCCACGACCGACACCCCGCCCCGGCCCAGGGACTCCTGGACCGCCGTCTGGGCCACCCGGGGCATCTGCTCCGGCTTCGTGACGACCCCCTGGTAGTAGCTGCAGTCGGCGAACAACTGGGCGGGGTTGGTCTCCTGGAAGTACCCGGTGCCCAGTTCGGTGCTCGGGATGTGCGCGGCCAGCGCCACCACCGGCGCCATGCTCCGGTGCGCGTCGTAGAGGCCGTTGACCAGGTGGACGTGGCCGGGCCCGGCGCTGCCGGCGCAGCTCGACAGCTGGCCGGTGATCTGCGCCTCGGCGCCGGCGGCGAAGGCGCCGCTCTCCTCGTGGCGCACGTGTACCCAGTCGATGCCGTCGTGCCGGCGGATGGAGTCGGTGACCGGGTTGAGGCTGTCGCCGATCACCCCGTACATGTGCCGTACACCGGCGGAGATCAGGATCTCGACGAACTGGTCGGCCACTGTACGTCTGGCCATGACGACCACCTCGGCGGAGAGAGCGGTAGCATCTTCGACGCCCCAGCTGTCGGACACGCCCTTCCCGGGGTCGTCTTCCCGAGGTTTGTCACGATAACCCCGCTCGCGGTGTCCACCGGCTCACCGCCGGCAGTCTGACCGCTCGTACGCCGCCGTGGCGGAGCGGGCCCCTGTCTGTCACGTACTGCAGTGCCGAGGCGAAGCCGGGTCGCCGCAGATCGCCGAGAACATCGCCGAGGCGGCCGCCGGGTCGCCGCAGATCGCCGAGAACATCGTCGGGGTGGCGGCCGTCGCGAAGGCCACGACGGAGTCGGTTATGGAGGCGCAGTGGGCCGCCGACGAGGTCCCGGAGGTCTCCGGACAGCCGCGGTCGCTGGTGAGCGGCTTCCGGTTCTGACGTCGGCCGGTTCTGGCGTCGCCCGGCCGCCGCAGCGCCTCCCGCCGGGGAAGGGTCGCGGCGGCGCCGTGCCGATGGTCGGTCGCGCTGGCCGCCGGACGCGATCACCTGGCCAGGGCGAGGTACTCCTCGGGGAGTTGCGCGGCGGTGTCCTGGAACTCCTTCTCGCCGGCCGCCTCCCGCAGTACGGCCAGCACGGCCCGGACGTGCCGGGAGGCCTCCTTCGGACTGCGGATGCCCTCAGCCGCTTGCACGTGGTTGAGGAACGCCTCGAGTGACAGTGGCATCGCCTGTCCCCGGCTGAGGACCATCCCCCGGTCGAGCGCGGCGTGCAGTTCGCCGGGCAGGAACGGCCTGAGGTCGTTGATCTGGCCGGCGGTGACGCGCATGGCGAGGGCTTCGAGTACCGCTTCGGTGGCCTTGCGTGCCTGGGCACGGTCGAGCCCGGTGTGTTGAGCCACGCGGTCGAGGAACTCGTCGAGGGACAACCGCTGTCCGGAGTACCGGGGGTCGTCAGGCCCCGGCCGGGGCGGTGCCTCGAGCATGGCCGCCTCCAGCAGGGGCCAGAAGTCCTTGGGTAGCTCCGAGCCCATGTCGTTGAACTCTCTGGGGCCGACCGCGGTCCACGTCGCGGCGAGGACGGCTCGTGCGATCCGGTCGGCGGCCTCCCGGTCGGCGCCCAGGTGCGCGGCGATGCGATCGAGAAAACCGTCGACACCGAAGGTGGCGGTGGGACCTTCGCGTCGAAGGCAGGGCCGCAGCTCCTGCGGCAGCCCCGCGGCGAGATCGTCCAGCTCACCCTTTGATACGCGCTGGCCCAGCGTGTTGAGGGTCGAGCAGGCAGCGGCCATGGCCTTGTCGCGCGGGATGCCGCCCAGTTGCTCGACGGTCGTGACGAAACCCTGGTAGTCCATTGCCGGTCCTCCTGTCCTCCGGCGTGTCCTAGGTTCCAACGTAGGCGCCTGGCCACGGCCCGGTTCAGCCGACCTCGCCCACCACCGCGGCCGGGGGCGGGCACCGTCCGCACGCCAGGGGAGGGCGACGGCCCGTGCGTACGGTCACCCCGTGTGCAGGGTTGTCCCTGCATACGGGCTGTCCGTGCGACGGTGGCCTCCGGTGCATACGTTGCACACATGGAAACCTTCCCCGACACCGAGGGCCGTACCCAACGCGAGCGGATGCTCGCCGGTGACCTGTACATCGCCGACGATCCGGAACTGGCCGCCGACAGCCTGCGCGCGATGCGCCTGAGTGCGGCGTTCAACGCCAGCCCGGCGGAGGCAGCCGACGAGCGTCGGCGGATCCTGCTGGAACTGCTCGGCTCGATCGGTGAGGGTACGGAGATCCGGCCGCCGTTCCGCTGCGACTACGGTTACCAGATCCACATCGGAGCGCGGACGTTCGCCAACTTCGGGCTCGTCGCGCTCGACGTCGCCACCATCACGATCGGCGACGACGTGCAGATCGGCCCCAACGTGCAGTTGCTGACCCCGACCCATCCGGTGGAGCCGGGGCCCCGGCGCGCGAAGCTGGAAGCGGCGAAACCGATCACCATCGGCGACAACGTGTGGCTGGGCGGCGGAGCGATCGTGCTGCCGGGCGTGACGATCGGGGAGAACAGCGTCGTCGGCGCGGGTGCCGTGGTCACCCGGGACCTGCCGGCGAACGTCGTCGTGGCCGGCAACCCGGCGCGGGTGATCCGGTCCCTGTGACCGTTGCCCGCGCCAGACGCCGGGACGGAGGTCGTCCACAGTGGTACGAGAGGGAGTGGCCGGTGACATCCGAGTCGCGGCGGTGGACCGCGACACCCGGTCCGCGGCGGCCGGGAGGGCGCGGGTCGAGGACGGTGGTCACCGTATGGCGCCGGCCGGACACGATCTGGGCGATTGACCTACCGTGCATTGATAGATAGAAGTAAGGGATGGTCCGGCCGGACGGTTCCATCGATCCCCGGCGGCCGCTGGACATCGTCGTCCGACGTCGGGAGGGTCGTGGCAGGACCGCAGGCGGATCCGCCCGGGCGTCCCCCGGGCGCACGTCCGCGACCGGGGCCGCTGGTGTCGTGGTGGTCGGCGTTGTGGTGGTCGGCGGCACGGCGATCGAGGCCGCGGCGATCGGGGCCGCGCCATGCGGCGTGGCTTGTCGCGGCGGACCGCACCCGCGCGGTGCTGGCGGCGGTGGCGGCTCTCCTGGTCCTGGCCGCGGTCCTGGCCGCCACCTGGCCCGACACCGACGACCGGTCGGTGCTCGACCCGCCCCGGCCGACCGCGGTCGCCGCCAGCGGAGGCCTGTTCGTGCCGCTCCCGCCGGCGGGACAGGAACCGCCACTGGCCGCCGGGACCGCCGCACCACCGGTATCCGACGGCACGGTGACGCCGCCGCCCGCCTCGCCCGCCTCGCCCGGCCCCGGCGGCGGAGCCTCCGCGTCTGCCCGGCCGGCCCGCTTCACGGCCGTGGCCGGCGAGAGTTGTCCACAGTCGGACGCCAGCGGGTTCTTCGCCAAGGGAAGGGCCCGGGACTGGTACGACCGCGCGAGCGGCGGCTGGACCGGCGACGGCTGTGCCGGGCGGATGATCGCGGTACCCATGTCCGGCGACCCGAAGGTCGACGACCCGGACAACGTGATCGTGTGGCGGTTCCGGGTATCTGGCGGGGCTTCCTGTGCGGTGCAGGCGCACGTACCCGCCACGGGCCGGGCACTGGACGCCGCCGGCGCTCCCGCCACCTACTTCGTGTACGCGACCGACGACGCCACCGGTGCTCCGATCGGCCGGTTCGACGTGGACCAGATGCGCAACCAGGGGCGCTGGGTACCCGCCGGCAGCTACGCCAGCGGTACCGGCCGGTTGTCCGTGCGCATGGTCACCCGCGGGATCGACTTCGGCCCCGGGCGCGACGGTGCGCACCTGGGCGTGTCGGCGTTACGGGTCACCTGCTGACCTGCTGACCTGCTGACCTGTTGACCGCTGCGCGGTGTCCCGTCAGAGTCGTCCGTCCCGTCAGAGCCGCCCGTCCCGCCAGCCCCGCGCCGTACGGTGGCGGGGAATCGGCACGGCAGCGGGGGCACCGGCGTAGGCATCGAACATCTACGATCGGTTGTCTCCCGTGCTCCGGGACCGGTTGAAGGTGGTGGTTCGTGACCAGGTTGTTCGCACGCACGTCGACGCGGTACCTGCTGGCCGTGTCTGTCCTGCTGGCGGTGGGCGGGTCGGTCGTCTCCGCGTCCGCCGGGGTCCGGGCCGCCGTGCCGGACCCACGCGCCGAGACCCGGGCCGCCGTGCCGGACCCGCGCGCCGCGGCCGCGGATCTGGCCGCTTCCTGGTCCGGCCCGCTGAGCACCCGGGGACGGTACGTCGTCGACGCCCGGGGCAACCGGTTCAAGCTGAAGTCGGGCAACTGGCATGGTGCCAGCGGCACCTGGAACGGTAGCGGGGACGTCAATGATCCCGCCAACCATCACGCGGGAGAGAAGTCCGACCAGATGCCGCTCGGGCTGGACCGGGCACCGATGGCCGACATCATCGCCAGCTTCCATGAGCTCGGCCTCAACAGCGTTCGGCTCCAGTTCTCCAACGAGATGATCCGCGATCCCCGGCCGGTGCCGGACGCCTCCGTGCGGGCCAACCCGCAACTCCGCGGAAAGACTCCGCTCCAGGTGTACGACGAGGCCGTCCGGGCCCTGACCGCCGACGGGTTCGCGGTGATCCTCAACAACCACACCAACACCTCGAGGTGGTGCTGCGGGGTCGACGGCAACGAGCGGTGGAACGCCAGCCAGAGCGACGCACAGTGGGAGAGCGACTGGCTGTTCATGGCCCGCCGGTACGCCGGCAACACCCGGGTGGTCGGCGCCGACCTGTACAACGAGGTACGTCGCAGCGTCCTCGACGACCCGAACTGGGGGCTCGGCGACAACCACGACTGGCAGGCCGCCGCCCAGCGGGCCGGCGACCGTATCCTCGCCGAGGCCAACCCGGACCTGCTCATCATCATCGAGGGCATCAACTGGACCGGGCTGCCGGTGGACGGCCTGCCGCACGGACGACCGACGCTCGAGCCGGTCGCCCGGCTGTCGCACACCCTGGTCCGGTCGCACAAGCTCGTGTACTCGGCGCACTTCTACGGGTACACCGGCCCCAACCACAGCGGCGCGACCGGGGTGGGGGAGACCCACGACCCGCGCTACCAGGACCTGACCCGCGACGAACTGTTCGACACGGTACGGCGGCAGGCGGCGTACGTCGCGCTCGACGGTGACCGGCACTTCACCGCGCCGGTGTGGGTCAGTGAGTTCGGGGTGGGTGGCCGGGACAACACCGACCAGCGTTCGCGCGCGTGGTTCCACAACTTCGTGGACTACCTGGTCGCGACCGACCTCGACTTCGCGTACTGGCCGCTGGTGGGCTGGCACGACAACCGGCACGGCAACGGCTGGGCGCTGATGCACTGGGACGCGGCCGGTAACCGGATGGGCCTGTACGACGGCGACGACTGGCGCGCCGACGACTGGCGCCGGCTGGTCACCAGCGACGGCGTGACCGGGCCGGTGGCGCCGGTACGGGCCTGGTCGATGCTGACGCTCGACCACGGCGACCTCAACCAGTCACTGCGCATGCGGACGGTGCCGGACTGGGACCCCGGCGCCCGCAAGGCGTCCTGCCCGGACGGGCAGCGGCTGGCCGGCCTGAGCCACACCGGCAACCGGGGTCTGTGCGTCGACGGGCCGTCTCCGGCCCCGGTCGGGGGTTACACGGTGGTCCGCGACGAGTCGTACGTGGACGTCGACTGGGCAAACGGTTTCACCAAGCTCCAGTGCCCCCGGGGGCAGGTCGCCGTCGGGTACGCGGTCCGCGGCGGCGACCTGTCGACGGTACTGTGCGGGCAGGTGGGGGTGGAGCCGGGCGGCGCGGGTCGGACGGTCTGGTTCGACCGGGGCGACGGCCGGCCGGCGGGTGGTCCGGGCGGTGACTTCGCGGTCGGCCACTACAAGGGTCAGTGCGCCGAGGGCGAGTACGTCGTCGGGGTCGCCTACCGCGCGTGGATCTGGTCCCCGGGCCGCGAGCCCGGCGCGCTGCTGTGCCGGCGCTGAGCGGGCCGGTGCCCGGGCCGGCGCTGAGCGGGGCGGTGCCGGGCCATGATCGGCACAACTTCCGGGACGTTGTGGTCTCGGGAGGTGCCTGAGGCCACAAGTTCCCGGAAGTTGTGATGATCTTGCCACGCGGGGCGGTCATGGGTGCGTGGCAATCACGGGTCGCGTGGCGATCGTGGAGGTCAGGCGGTTCCCGGCGACGGCGCGGCTGCCGGCTCCGGGCGCTCGGCGTGCTCGGCCTGCGGCCCGCGCGGGTACCGGGCACGCAACCGCTCCAGCGCCGGCCGGTGCACGTTCGCCAGCGTGAGGTCGCCGCCGTAGTGGGCGATCACCCGCGGATCCATGATCCGCCGCCACAGCGGGGTGAGGACCGCGGCGACGATCATCGTCGCGTACCCGCCGGGCAGCTGCGGCGACACGTCGAAGCTGCGCAGCGTCTGGTACCGGCGCAGCGGGTTGGCGTGGTGGTCGCTGTGCCGCTGGAGCTGGAACAGGAACACGTTGGTCACGATCCGGTCGGAGTTCCAGCTGTGCCGCGGGTCGACCTTCTCGTACCTGCCGGCGGCGGTGCGCTGTCGGCACAAGCCGTAGTGCTCCAGGTAGTTGACCACTTCGAGCAGCGAGAACCCGACGATCGCCTGGAGGGCGAGGAACGGCAGGACGCCCACGCCGAACACGGCGGTCAACGCGGCGAACAGCAGGACGGTCATGACCCACGCGTTGAGGATGTCGTTGCGGTACGTCCACGGGCTGCGCGAGCGGATCCGGAAGCGGCTGGTCTCCAGCCGCCAGGCCGAGCGGAGACTGCCGACGACGGTACGCGGCCAGAACGCCCAGAAGCTCTCGCCGAGCCGGGCGCTGGCCGGATCCTCGGGGGTGGCCACGCGGGTGTGGTGACCGCGGTTGTGCTCGACGTAGAAGTGCCCGTACCCGGTCGGCGCCAGCGCGACCTTCGACAGCCAGCGCTCCACCGTCTCCCGCTTGTGCCCGAGTTCGTGTGCGGTGTTGATGGCGATGCCGTTGACGATGCCGAGGGTGGTCACCAGGCCGGCGGCGCCGACGACGCTCAGGCCCCCGTCGATCCACACCCGGCAGCAGACGACCAGGGCGACGTACTGGACCGGCAGGTACAGATAGGTGATCCAGCGGTAGTAGCGGATCTGCTGCAGGTCGCGGAACGCCTCGTCGGGAGGGTTCTCCCGGTCGTCGCCGAACAGCACGTCGAAGAGCGGAATCACGCCGAAGACGATGACCGGGGCGAGCCACCAGGCCAGCGGTGAGTCGGTGGCGTGCCACAGCGCGAGCCCGCCGAACGGGAGGGTGGGTACGAGGAGGGCCAGCGGCCACAGGTACCTCTTGTTGTCGTGCCAGGCGAGCCGGGGGACCGGGCCGGACCGCGGCTCCCTGTCTTGTTGCGCCCCGTCGTGTCGTGCCCTGTCGAGTCGTGTCCCGCCTTGTCGCGCCATGCCGAAGTCTCCGATCACTCGAAGTGTGTCGATGACTGTCACACGCGTCACATTGGTTTGACAAGACTTTGCTTTGACAAAACACCGATCGACGTAAAGAAGCTGGACGGAGCGCGCTCTCGGGTCCATGCGGGCCGGCGCCACTAGACTGCGGCTCAGGATGGAGACCACTGCCCGGTATCGCGACACCGCCCGCCAGCGGATGCGAGAGGCGATCATCGACGCCGCCCGCGACCTCACCGTTGCCGTCGGCTGGGACGCCGTACGCATGGCCGACGTCGCCGCCCGGGTGGGCGTCAGTCGACAGACCGTCTACAACGAGTTCAGCAGCAAGGCGGGGTTGGCCGAGGCGCTCGCGGAGGCCGAGACCGACCGGTTCGTCGCCGGCGTGCGCGACGCCCTCTATGCCCACGAGGATGTGCGGACCGCCGCGCACGCCGCGATCTTCCGGGTGCTGACCGAGGCCGCCGGCAACCCGCTGATCAAGGCGATCCTCACCAGCGCACGGGACGGCGCGGACCCGCTCCTGCCGTACCTGACGACCCGGTCGGAGCGGGTGCTCGCCGCCGCGACGGCGGTCCTGGGCGAGTGGGTGGCCGACCGGCTACCGGGGCTGCCCGCCGACGCCGTGGCGTTCGGCGGTGAGTCGATCATCCGGCTGGTGGTCAGCCACATCGTGCTGCCCCTCGCCCCGGTCGACCAGACCGCGGCCGCACTGGCCGACCTGGCCGTCCGGTTCATCGCCGATCCGGTCATCCCCGCGCCGTCGATCTCCGAGTCGTCAACCCCTGCACCGTCAACCCCTGCGCCGTCGGCCCCCGAACCGCTGTCGGTCCCCGAGCCGCCGTCGGCCCCGGCCGGCGCCGCCCGTCGGTCCGCTGACGTCACGCCGCTGACGCTACGCCGCCAAGCCCGCAGGCGGTGGTGGTCATACCGGCCGCGGACCACCGCCCGGGACGGTCGACCGCCGCCCGGGACGCTGTGACGAGCCGGAATTGCGACGTATCGAGCCGGTACCGCTCGGGCGTCATCAGATGAGGCCGGGGCCTCAGCCGGCTGACGGTCAGGCGGGCGTCGGCTCCGGCTCGCCGGTCGGCGTCGGAGGCTCGGCGGCCGGTGCCAGCTCGTCGAACCGGCGCCGGCCGGCCGCGTCGTACGCGGTCCGGTCCAGGATGCCCTCGCGGGCCGCGACGACGGTCGGTACCAGGGCCTGGCCGGCGACGTTGGTGGCGGTCCGGATCATGTCGAGGATCGGGTCGATCGCGAGCAGCAGTCCGGCGCCGGCCAGCGGCAGGCCCAGCGTGCTGAGCGTGAGGGTCAGCATCACCAGCGCGCCGGTCAGGCCCGCCGTCGCGGCCGAGCCGACCACGGACACGAATGCGATCAGCAGGTAGTCGACCGGTCGCAGCGGTACCCCGAAGACCTGGGCGACGAAGATCGCAGCCAGCGCCGGGTACACGGCCGCGCAGCCGTCCATCTTCGTGGTCGCGCCGAACGGCACGGCGAACGCGGCGTACTCACCGGGGACGCCGAGCCGCTCGACCGAGCGCTGGGTCACCGGCATCGTGCCCACTGACGAGCGCGATACGAAGGCCAGTTCGATCGCGGGCCAGGTACCGGCGAAGAAGCGCAGCGGGTTGAGCCGGCCCGCGACGGCGAGGATGACCGGGTAGACCACAAGGAGCACGATCGCGCAGCCGACGTACACGGCGGTGGTGAACCTGGCCAGGGGAGCGAGCAGTTCCCAGCCGTACGCGTTGACGGCGTGCCCGATCAGGCCGAGCGTGCCGATCGGGGCGAGGCGGATGACCCACCAGAGAGCCTTCTGCACGATCGCCAGGACCGACCGGTTGAGGGTCACGAACGGCTCGGCGGACTCGCCTACCAGCAGCGCCGCCGCGCCGGCCACGATGCCGAGAAAGACGATCTGAAGGACGTCGCCCTCGACGAACGCGCCGACCGGGTTGGTCGGGACGATGCCGGTGAGGAAATCCGTCCACGAGCCGGTCGTCTTCGGCGCGGTGGCCTTGCCGAGGTCGACGGTGACGCCCCGACCGGGGTCGACCAGCAGTCCGAGGCCGATACCGACGGCGACCGCGACCAGCGCGGTACCGGCGAACCACAGCAGGGTCTTGAGTGCCAGCCGGGCGGCGTTGGTGACGCCGCGCAGGCCGACGACGCTCACCACCAGGGCGGTGAACACCAGCGGTGGCACGGCGAGCTTGAGGAGCTGAACGAAGAGATTGCCGACGGTGTGGAGGGTGGCGCCGAGCCAGGTGACATGGCCGGCGCGGGCCAGGTACCCGAGCGCCACACCGAGTACCAGGCCCAGCAGGATCTGGGCGGAGAAGGGGATCTTGCGCAGAGCAGCAACCATGGGACGTCCAAGGGAGGAGGGCGGGCCCACGCGGCCCGCGGATGTCGGGTTCCGGCGCGTCGGCGGAGCGGCGTCTCGGCGGAGCGGCGTCTCGGCGGAGCGGCGTCTCAGCGTCTCGGCGGGGAGGCGTGTCAGCCGGGGCTGCGTGTCAGCCGGGCGGTGAGGCGGCGTGTCAGCCGGGCGGTGAGGCGGCGTGTCAGCCGGGCGGCAGGGTGCGACAGCTGCCGCTGGCCTGGCATCGCAGATCGACGTACAGGCGCTCGGTCAGGTCCCAGACGTTGGTCATCGCATCGACAACCATACGCGGTCCGGGGCCGGCGCCGGAAGGTCTGGATGCCGTGGCGCTCCTTATGGGGGGCATCTCCGGGTGGTTGGCGTACGGAGCAGGGCGCTGACCGTGTCGGCGTCCCGCAATTCGCCGAGGGTTTTCGTTATGGCCCTGAGACAGTGTCTCCCCTAATTGGTCATCCATTTATGCGGTTCGCTTTTGGATATCTCGCCCCGCCGCACATTGTGCCGTTCTTGACTGCCCGGACGGCCGCTCGATAACGTCGACGGCGATACGCGTTCCCGGTGTTCGGGCCGGCGGCGGAATCCACGAGAAATTCGCCGCTACTTTCACGCGCCTTTCACAAGGAGGTTCAGTATGTCGTCTCTACGGCGCCCACTGGCGACGGCGACGGGGACCGCGGCGTTGGCCGCGGTGCTGCTCTGCTCGCCGTCCGCGGCCTCGGCCACACCGGCCGGTGCCGCTGCCGCCGGTGTGGCCGAGGCCGCCGGTACCGGGTCGACCGGCACCGCGCCGGCCGGTACCGTGTCGGCCATCGCCGCGCCGACCGTCCTGGTACTCACCGTCAACCACGGCGTCGGCGCGGCCGTGGCCAGTCGTACCGCGCTGCTCATCTGCGATCCCGCGGGCGGCGATCACCCCCTGGCCGGGCCGGCCTGCGCGGAGTTGACCCAGGTCGCCGGCGACGTCGGTGCCCTGGCGGACGGCGCCGGTCCCTGCACCATGATCTACGACCCCGTGACGGTTACCGTGGATGGCTGGTGGCAGGGGAGCGTTGTCTCTTTCCGGGCCACGTACGCGAATTCCTGCCTGCTACTGCGGCAGACCCGCGCCATTTTCGACTTCTGATTGCGGTGATTCCGGGGCGTCCGCCCGGTGGCCACGTCGGGCGGACGCATTTCGGGCCGCCCAGGTGGAGCGTGCGGTCGGAAAGGCGCGGTCGGAAAGGCGCGGTCGGAAAGGCGCGGTCGGA
The DNA here is from genome assembly GCF_049999945.1 of Planosporangium spinosum. Classification (NCBI taxonomy): domain Bacteria; kingdom Bacillati; phylum Actinomycetota; class Actinomycetes; order Micromonosporales; family Micromonosporaceae; genus Planosporangium; species Planosporangium spinosum. The sequence continues at coordinate 84,543 of NZ_JBLYUB010000003.1, forward strand.
AAGGCGCGGTCGGAAAGGCGCGGTCGGAAAGGCGCGGTCGGAAAGGCGCGGTCGGACGGCGCCGATTCTCGTCGCCTGTTCCGGCGGTGTCCGCACACCGCCGGAATCGCCTTCCCGGTGATCCGGTGGCGGCTTTCCGGCGCCCTCACTGCGGTGTCGGCGGTGCGGGTGTGACGGCGGTTGAGTTCGGCCGCCAGACCGAGAACGGAGCGGGAGCCGACGCGGCGCGCGTCACGTTCTGCCCGGTAGCCGCGCCCCACAGGGCATGCTGATCCAGATGGACGAGGTGGGAAGCGGCGCCGGTGTCGTGGAGGCGGAGCGCACCGGGCCGGCGACGGGGCGGCTGGCGGCGCGCCGCTGGGTACGTACCGTCGTGATCGTGCTGGCGGTGGTCGCCGCCGTCGCGGTACTGCGCGGTAAGCTGCCGCACCGGGCCGAGGTGGTGTCGGCGATCCGGTCGGCGCAACCGGCCTGGTTACTGGTCGGCTCGGCGGCGGAGTGGGTGTCGATGTCGATGTTCGCCCGGCAGCAGATGTCGCTGCTGCGGGGGTTCGGGGTGTCGACCACGATCTGGCGGGCGCTGGCCGTCACGTACAGCCGGTCGGCGATCGCGATCAGTATGCCGGCCGGTTCCGCGGTCTCGGCCGGCTTCGCGTTCCGGACCTTCCGCGCCTGGGGCGCCAGTCGCGAGGTGGCCGGCACAGTCATGATCATGTCCGGGCTGCTGTCCGTCCTGGGGTTGGGCCTGCTGTACCTGTTCGGCTTCTTCGCGCTGCTGGTCACCCACCCGGAGAACACCGTTGCGGTCCACCCCGTCGGTACGGTGGCCGCCCTGGTCGCCGCGGCGGCGCTGGCGGCGTACGCGGCGTGGAGCACGGCGTACGCCCGGCGCGCCCGGAACAGCCAGTGGGGCACCCCGGACGGGAGCGCCGACACGGTCCCCGGCGCCGAGGCTGATCCCGGGCCGGCGTCGGCGGTGCGGCGCTGGATCCGGTTCGTCCGCCGTACCGGTGCGACGGCACTGGCCACGCCGGTGTCCTACCGCCGGGGCGCTCTCGCCTTCGCCGTGGCCAACTGGCTGGCCGACCTGTGCTGCCTGGCCGCCGTGGCACAGGCGTTCCACCTGCCGCTGAGCTTCTACCAGCTGGGCACCGTCTACGTGGTGGTCCAGTTGGTACGCCAGATCCCGGTCACCCCGGGCGGGATGGGCGTGATCGAGGCGAGCCTGCTGGCGTCGCTGGTCGCCGCCGGTGCCGCCCAGGGGCCGGCGGCCGCCGCCGTGCTCGGGTACCGGTTGTTCTCCGCCTGGCTGATCATTCCGATCGGGCTGTTCACCTGGGCGCTCCTGCGCCGCAGGTCCGCGCCGCTCGCCGACTGACCGCCACGATCGACCCCGGCGGCGTCGACCCCGGCGGCGTCGACCCCGGCGGCAAGGCCGCACCGGTGACCGGCCAGTCGGGTCGGCCGGTCAGTCCGGGTCAGCCGGGTCAGTCGGCCAACTCGGCGGCGACCGTGGCCCCGAGTTCCCAGCACTGTTCCAGCGCCGCCTTGTCCGGCTCGCCGGTGACGACCAGCGGCGGACGTACCGCCTTCCAGCGCAGCCCGGTGGTGATCGCCTCGATGGCGCGGAGCGCCCCGGACGCGTCGCTGTTGCCGTGCAGGTAGGCGGCGTACGGCCGGCCGGCGGTGGCCTCCAGGCAGGGGTAGTAGATCTGGTCGAAGAAGTGCTTGAGAGCACCGCTGATGTACCCGATGTTGACCGGTGTGCCGAGCAGGTAGCAGTCGGCTTCCAGGACGTCGACGGCCGTGGCCGACAGTGCCGGCCGGGCGACGACCTCGACGCCGTCGATCTCGTCGGTACCGGCACCGGCGCGTACCGCCTCGTACATCGCCTGCAACGTCGGCGAGGCCGTGTGGTGGACGATCAGCAGTCGTTTCATCGTGTCCGAGCGTACCGGCCGGGCACGGCGGGCCGTCCGGTCGAGGGCCGGTGAAGGTCAGCGTTCGGTGAAGGTCAGCGGCCGGTGAGAGTCAGCGTTCGGAGACGGTCAGCGGCCGGTGAAGGTCGCCCGGCCGGGGCCGTCGGTGAGGAACGACCGAACCGCCGCCCGCAGGTCCTCGGTGCGGTACAGGTCGGCGGCGATCGTGGTGATGTGCGCGTTCGCCTCCGGTACGCCGCCGCGCATGAAGTGGTCGAGCACCTTCTTGGTCGCCGCGTGGGCACGGGTCGGTCCGGTGGCGAGCGCCGTCGCGAACGTGTGCGCCGCCTCGTCGAAGCCCTCGTCCGGCAGGACCCGGTTGACCACGTTCCACCGCTCCAGCGTCGCGGCCGGGTAGCGCTCGCCGGTCATGACGAACTCCTTCGCCCGGCCCACCCCGGCGCGCGCGGCCAGGCGCTGGGTGCCGCCCATGGTCGGGGTCAGCCCGACCACCTTCTCCACCAGTCCGAAGCTCGCCCGCTCGGCGGCCAGGATGATGTCGCAGGCTACCGCAACCTCGAACGCCCAGGTCAGGCACAACGCGTGGGCGGCGAACACGGTCGGGAACTCCAACCGTGCGATCCGCTCGGGCAGGGCGAGCATCCGATCGAACAGCACCTTCGCCTGCTCCGGCGTCTCCTGCGCGTCGAACAGTCGGACGTCGACGCCGCCGCTGACGACCTTGCCCTCGGCGCGGATCAGCAGCGCCCGGACGTCGCCGGTCAGCCGGTCCACCGCGGCGTCGAGGTGATCGTGCAGTTCGAGCGTGTACAGGTTCAGCGGCCCGGCTTCGATCGTCAACACGGCCAGGCCGGACGGATCGAAGTCCAGGCGCGCCGGCGCGGGCGAGTTGACCATGGACGCAGCGTAACAAGGGGCCGCGGCGACCGCGCAGTGGCAGATGGTGCCGGTGGCGCGGTGGCGCGGTGGCGCGGTGGCGCGGTGGCCGGCGCCGACGACGGTCAGGGACGAGTGCCGGCCATCAACTGTCGGGTGACCTCCGCGCAGACGTCCGCGCCGTAGGACAGGCCCCGGGACTCTTCGTAGCGGGTCAGTACGGCGAGAATCCAGTCGTCCCGGACGGCCAGGCAGGCGATGTGCCAGTTGCCCTCGTCGTAGATGGGCGTCCAGCCGTTCTTGATGGCGGTGGTGGCGGCCACGTCGGCGGGCAGGGCGTCCACGATGCCGAACCGCCCCTCGCCGCGTACCTGGCGCATCCGGTCGAGGATCCACGAGGTCCACACCGGACCGGCGGCGCGGCCGTCGGCGACGCACAGGCCGAGGCGGGTGGCGTCGCGAGCGGTGACCTGTGTCTTGCTCCACCAGCCGCTGACCACGGTGGTGCCGGTCAGGCCGCAGATGGCGATCATGCGGTTGACCACGGCATTTCCGCCGTCGAGTTGATAGATGTCGCTGGCGGCCTCGTTGTCGCTGTCGACGATCATGTCGGTGAGTTCGTCGAGTCGCTGCTTGCTCGGCGTGGCGCCCTTCGCGGCCTGTAACCGCAGGTAGTCGGCGGAGATCCAAACCTTGATCATCGACTCGGTGCTACTGGTGGCACTGGTGTGGTTGGCGGAGCCGGTGACCGTACCGGTGCGGCGGTCCAGCAACGCCCAGGAGAGGAAGCCGTCGACGTCGAGGTTCACCGGGCGGGACACGAGCAGTGGCTTGGGATCGGGCGTGGCCGACCCGGACGGAGCGGCACCGCCGGCCGGCGGCACCGCCGTCCTGCCGGATGAGGCCGCACCCGGTGCCTGGTTGTCCACCGGGCGCACCGTGGGAACGATCTTTTCGCGCGGTCCCGTGGCGTCGGCCGGGCGGCGGTGCGAGACGGGTACCGGGGCCGAGGTGATGACGCGGCCGGCCATGACGATTCCGGTTACGTTGACGGCGAGGAGAGCGACCAGCATGACCAGGTCGAAGGCGAGCCGGTACGGGGATCTGCGTCGCGGTTTCACCACGGCAGGCGGCGCGTCCACGAGCGGGTACGGGGACCGGACATCGCGCGGCACGGCCGCCGACCTGGCCGTCGAATCGTTCACGAGGAGCGGCCTTTCCCACATCCTCGGCATTTATCCCGGGCGGTCGCCTGGGATTCATCAGATCCCTTCCGTGGATACTCCCGCCTTCAGCCGGCAGGGGAAACGCCAACTCCTGCGGAGCAGGGCAGGGAGAGCCTGTCCGTCGTCACGGCGGATCGGCGTGTACCCGCGCGGGGCCGCGAGGTTCATCCTTGGCCGGTACGTGTAACCACCGTTCTCCGTGTCGCCACTGTTCTCTGTGTCGCCACCGGCCGTCGGGCCGCAACCGCCGGACCTTTACGCTGATCGTCATCGCGTCGCGGCGGACCCGGCCGGCCCGCGGTGTGCGCAGGTACGGGCGGCCGCGGTGGCGGACGGTCGAGGTGGGGACAGCGATCGATGGGAAAGCGGTCCACGTGGAACAGCGGTCGGCCGGGAGCATGGGTTCACGCAGCGGGCATGGGTTGACACGGAGGCGCAGGTAGATGTCTGAGGCGGTGTTGCGGGCGGCCCGGTCCGCGGTGGGCTTCATGCCCGACGACGAGGGCATGGCCCTGCACGACGCGGCGCTGTCGGTACCGGTACCCGGTCCGCTCGTCGAGGTGGGCAGCTACCTCGGCAGGTCGACGCTCTACCTGGCTGCGGCGGCCCGGGCGCGCGGCGGCGTGGTGGTGACCGTCGACCATCACCGGGGTTCGGAGGAGCACCAGCCCGGCTGGGAGTACCACGACCCGGGCCTGGTCGACCCGACTACCGGCCGGCTCGACACGCTGCCCGGCTTCCGCCGTGCGATCGCCTCCGCGGGCGTCGAGGACGTCGTCGTCGCCGTGGTGGCCCGCTCGGAGACCCTCGCGGCGCTCTGGGATCGGCAGGCCGCGTTCGTGTTCCTCGACGGCAGCCACACCGACGAATCCGCCGGCCGTGACTACCGGTGCTGGTCACCCCACGTGGCGGTCGGTGGCCTGCTGGCGATCCACGACGTGTTCCCCGACCCCGCCGACGGTGGCCAGGCGCCGTACCGGATCTACCGGCGGGCGCTCGAGTCGGGTGAGTACACGGAGGTGCCGGGGTGCGGCTCGCTGCGGCTGCTGCGCCGTGACCGACCGCCGGCCGTGCCCGGGTCGGCCTGACCCTCGTATCCGGGTCGGCCCGACCCCGCCGACCGGCCGTCAGGTACCGGCCACCGCGCAGGCGGCGGTCTCGGGGCAGCCGGCGCTGAACTCCGCGGTCGCCGGCAGGTCCAGCCCGGACAACGCCCGGCTCCGGGGGTGGGCACCGTGCAACGCGTCGACGGCGAGGACGACCGCGGCACCGGTCCAGGTACTGCACTCCACCGGCCACCGCTTGCCGTCGGTGAAGACCAGGCCGGTCCAGTACGAGCCGTCGTCGTGGCGCAGGTGCTGCATCGCCGCGACCAGTTCGGCCGCGGCCGCGTCGTCGCCCACCGCATGCGAGGCGAGGGCCAGCTCGCACGTCTCGGCGCCGGTCACCCAGGGCCGGTCGGACACGCAGCGGGCGCCGAGGCCCGCGACGACGAACTCGTCCCAGCGCTCGCGCAGATGCCGGTGGCCGGACGGGCCGCCGACCACGCCGGCGAGCACGGGGTAGTACCAGTCCATGGAGAAGCGGCGCTTGTCGGCGAAGGCGTCCGGGTGCCGGCGCAGCGCGTGGGCCAGGTGCCCGGCCGCCAGCTCCCACGCCGGCTGCGGTGCGCCGACCTGTTCGGCCAGCGCGATCCCGGCCCGCAGGCCCTGGTACACACTGCTGCCGCCGGTGACCAGGGCCTGCTCGTCGGCGCCGCCGTGCGGGTCGACCGCCCACCAGACCTGTCCCGACGGCGCCTGCTGGGCCACGGCGAAGTCGAGGGCCCGGCGCACGGTCGGCCACATCCGGGCCAGGAACGCGTCGTCGCCCGTGGACAGCCAGTGGTGCCGGACACCGACGGCGACGTACGCGCTGTGGTGGGTCTCCTCGATCGGGCTGGTGACCGCGCCGAGCCGGTAGCGGGACGCCCAGCCGCCACCGGGGTGCTGGGTGTCGCGCAGCCACTCGTAGGCCAGCCGTGCCTCCCGGTGCCGGCCGCCGACGTCGAGCGCCATCGCCGCCTCGACGTGGTCCCACGGGTCGGTCTCGCCGCCGGGAAACCACGGGATCGCCCCCGACGGTTCCTGCGCGGCGGCGATGCTCGCGGCGGTGGCCAGCACGTCGTCGGCGGTGAGCACGCCGGGCAGGTCGGGCACGCCGGGATCGGACCCGGGCAGGTCGGGTACGACCAGATCAGGCACGGCCAGCTCGGGTACCGACCGCTCAGGCGGCGACACCGGCCACCTCCGGCCGCCGCAGGTAGATGACGACGCTCTTGCCGATCAGCGGGTTGAGCGCCCGCTCCGCCACCCGGGTCAGCCGGGGCCGGGCCATGATGTCCCAGACCAGCAACCGGTGGTACGCCCGTACGACCGCCGCGTCGCGGTTCACCCCCGCGGCGCACTTGAGCCACCAGTACGGGCTGTGCAGGGCGTGGACGTAGCCGTGCCCGGTGACGGTGAGCCCGACCGCCTCCAGTTTCCGGCCCAGCTCGTCGGCCCGGTAGATGCGTACGTGGCCGCCGTCGTTGGCGTGGTACTCGTCCGACAGCGCCCAGCAGATGCGCTCGGGCAGCCAGCGCGGCACGGTGACCGCCGCGAGCCCGCCGGGGCGCAGCACCCGGGCGATCTCGGCGATCGCGGCGGCGTCGTCGGGGATGTGCTCGAGGACCTCGGACGCGATGATCCGGTCGAAGCTGGCATCCGGGAACGGCAGCCGGCGCAGGTCGGCCCGGATCGCGGTGGCCATGGTGTCCGCGGATGCCTCGCCGGCCTCGGCCATCGCGGCGCACCACTCGCGGGTGGTGCGCAGGCCGGCGGTGTCGAGGTCGACGGCGACCACGTCCGCGCCGCGCCGGTAGGCCTCGAAGGCGTGCCGACCCTCACCGCAGCCGAGGTCGAGCAGGCGCATGCCGGGGCGTACCGCCAACCGGTCATAGTCGACGGTCAGCATGCGGGGCGCCCTCCCGGTCGGGTGTCGTGTCGTGCCGCGTGCGCGGCGATGGCCTCGGCGTACCAGGCCGCGGTCTGCTGCGCGGTGTGCCGCCAGGTGAAGCGTTCGACGACCCGCCGCCGGCCGGCGGTACCGAGCCGCCGCCGCAGCCCGGGGTCGTCGAGCAGTCGGCCGATGGCCGCCGCGAGGGCGCCCGGGTCGGCCGGTGGTACGTGCAGCGCGGCGAGTCCGTCCGGGCCGACCACCTCGGGTATGGCGCCGGCGGTCGTGGTGACCAGCGGCACGCCGCAGGCCATCGCCTCGACCGCCGGCAGCGAGAAGCCCTCGTACCGCGACGGCACCACGGCGACGGTCGCGGAGCGGAACAGGTCGGCCAGTTCGGTGTCGGACAGTCCGCTGACGAATCGCACCGCGTCGGTCAGACCCAGCCGGTTGATGGTCTGGTCGGTGCGGCCACCCGGCCGGGCCGAGCCGACCACGACCAGTTCGACCGGTCGCTCCGTGCGGATCTTGGCCACGGCCTCGATGAGGTCGTCGAGCCCCTTGAGGGGGACGTCCGCGCTGGTGACCGTGACGATACGGGCGACGCCGCCGGCTGACCCGGCTGGCCCGGCTGAACCGGCTCCGCCGGTCGAGTCGGCTGAGCCGGCCGGGGCGGGCTCGGCCGGATGGAAGATCGTTTCGTCCACGCCGACGCCGATCACCCGCAACCGGTCCGGGTCGACGCCGAACGCCCCGACGATGTCCCGGTGCGACGACTCGGAGACGGTGGTCAGCCAGGGCAGCCGGCGGGCGACCCGGCCCTGCATCCGGGTGAACGCGTACCACCGCCGCAGCGACAGCCGGCGCTGCCAACGGTCGGCCGCGGCCAGCTCCAGGTCCCGGTCGACGGTGATCGGATGATGGATCGTCGCCACCACCGGCGGTCCGGACCGGGGCAGGCCGAGCAGCCCGTACCCGAGGCTCTGGTTGTCATGGACGACGTCGAACTCGTCCAGCCGCCGGCGCAGATGCGCCCGGGCCCGCAGCGAGAACGTCAGCGGCTCCGGGAACGACCCGGTACGCATGAGCCCGAATTCGAGGACGTCGGCGGGCGTCCGGAACTCGCTGAGCCGCGGGGTCCGGAACGGGTCGGGCTCGCGGTACAGGTCGAGGCTGGGCAGGGTGGTCAGGCGCACGCCGGGGTCCAGTTCGGGCAGGGGAGGGCCGGAGAACACCTCCACCTGGTGGCCCAGGCCGACCAGTTCCCGGGACAGGTGCCGGACGTACACGCCCTGGCCTCCACAGTGCGGCTTGCTGCGATAGGACAGCAACGCCACCCGGAAGCTCGTCAGCGCCAAGACATACCCTCCTGGTCACCAATTCCATTGGGGACGCTGAATGGTATCGGCAGCCCCGCAGTGACCGGCCTCACGTACCGACGTACCGGTGAACGGGCCGGTCACCCGCGCCGCCCGTCGCGACCACGGGCCGCTGCCCGGTGTACCCGCGTCGTCCAGTGTCGACCGTGCCGGCAGGTACGGCATGCCCGGCGTGTCTGGTGTGGCGCGCACGTGGCGCGGGCGATCGTGGACACCTCTGCCGGTGATAACCGGCACAGGGGCCCCACGATCGCCGGGGACCTGCAGTGGTGTACAGCCGCGCGGAGGAAAGTCGCGCGCGGGTCTGGCGCGGGGCGTCGGGGACAGGTAGAAACAGTCCGATCCCTTTCTTCACGGCTCAACTAAAGCTGTTCACCGGAAGAGAGCGCTCTCTTCCGGGTGATCCGGCGGCACCGGCCGGCCCCCCGGTTCCGGCCGACCCACACCCCCCAGGTCCTCCTCCGATAGGCAGGTCGATGACAACCAACCGCGATCGAGGTGCGCGGGCGGATTCGCCCACCCGCAACCGCCCCTCCTTACGCCGGCTCCTCACGCTCACCGTCTCGGCGGCGTCGCTCGCCGCCGCCGGACTGCTGCCCGCGGCGGTCCCGGCCACCGCGGCCGGATCGGCGGCCCGGGGCGGTACTCCCGACTTCGGGCCGAACGTCCTCGTGTACGACCCCGCCACGCCGGCCGCCCAGATCCAGGCCACGCTCGACGGGATCTTCGCCCGGCAGGAGCACAACGAGATGGGCGCCGAGCGGTACGCCGTCCTGTTCAAGCCCGGCCGCTACGACGTCGACGCGAAGCTCGGCTACTACACGACCGTGGCCGGGCTCGGCCGGTCACCCGACGACGTCGACATCCACGGCGCGGTCCGGGTCGTCGGCCAGCCCGACCCGAACTCCCCGGCCGGCATCTCCGCCCTGACGAACTTCTGGCGCTCGGCGGAGAACCTGTCGGTGACGCCGACCGACTGGTCCAACCAGTGGGCGGTGTCGCAGGCGTCGCCGATGCGCCGGGTACACGTCCGCGGCATCCTCTGGCTCGAACCCGGCAACGGCGGCTACTCCAGTGGCGGGTACCTCGCCGACACCAAGGTGGACGGAATCACGATCAACGGTTCCCAGCAGCAGTGGCTCACCCGCGACAGCGAACTCGGCGACGCGTGGACCAACGGCGTGTGGAACCAGGTCTTCGCCGGTGTGGTCGGTGCGCCTACGCAGGGTTTCCCGAACCCGCCGTACACGACGCTGCCCACCAGCCCGGTGACCAGGGAGAAGCCCTTCCTGTACCTCGACGAGGCGGGCCGCTACCGGGTCTTCGTCCCGGCCCTGCGCCACGACACCTCCGGCACGACCTGGGGCGCGGGGCGCCAGCAGGAAGGCTCGTCGCTGTCGATCGACGACTTCTTCATCGCCAAACCGACCGACAGCGCGCGCACGATCAACCGTGAACTGGCCCGGGGTCGTCACCTGCTACTCACCCCCGGCGTGTACCACCTCAGCGAGGCGCTGCGCGTCCGGAACAAGAACACCGTCGTCCTCGGGCTGGGCATGCCGAGCCTCGCCCCCGACACCGGCGACGCCGCCCTGCGGGTCGACGACGTCGACGGCGTACGGGTCGCCGGGGTGCTCGTCGACGCCGGAGCGCGCGAGTCCGCGGCGCTCGTCGAGGTCGGCGGGGCCGCCAGCCACCGCGACCACGCCCGGAACCCGATCTCGTTGCAGGACGTGTTCTTCCGGATCGGCGGGCCGTGGGTCGGCCGGGCGCGCACGAGCCTCGTGGTCAACAGCGACGACACGATCATCGACAACATCTGGGCCTGGCGGGCCGACCACGGCAACGGGGTCGGCTGGACCAGCAACACCGCCGACACCGGCGTCGTGGTGAACGGCGCCGACGTCACGGCGTACGGCCTGTTCGTCGAGCACTACCAGCGCTACCAGACGATCTGGACCGGCGAGCGCGGCCGGACGGTGTTCTACCAGAGCGAACTGCCCTATGACCCGCCGAGCCAGCGGGCATGGACCAGCCCGACCGGCAAGGGCTGGGCGTCGTACAAGGTCGCCCCGTGGGTGCGCAGCCACGAGGCGTGGGGGCTGGGCGTCTACTCGTACTTCAACCAGGGGGTGGACATCCGCGCCGACCGGGCCGTCGAGGTACCGAAGGCGCCGGGCGTGCGCTTCCACGACCTGGTCACGGTGTTCCTCAACGGCAGTGGCGGCATCGAACGCACGATCAACGAGGCGGGTACCCCGGTCGTGGGCTCGTACGGCACGAGCACCATCGTCAGCTACCCGTGACCCGACATCGGCCCGGCTGACCTGTACCGGCCGTTCAGGGGCCGGCCCCGGCACCGCACCGGGGCCGGCCCCCGGGCATCGTGTGGCCGGTACTCTGGACGCTACTGTCTTCCGTGGCGGGGCGGGTGGTGCACCGATGACGAGTTGGTACGAGTCGCTGATCGACCGCCAGATCCGCGAGGCGCAGGAGCGCGGCGAGTTCGACAACCTGCCCGGTGCCGGCAAGCCGCTGCCGGACCGCGGCGACGAGTACGACCCGGACTGGTGGATCAAGGATCTGGTCCGGCGGGAGAACGTCACCGGTGTCGTGCCCGCCTCACTGGCGCTGCGTAAGGAGGTCGAGGATCTGGCGGAGACCGTGGCGAGGAAGAAGACCGAGTCGTCGGTGCGCCGCTACGTCGCCGACCTCAACGAGCGGATCCTGCGGGCCCGGCGTGGTCTCGTCGATGGGCCGCCGGTCGTCCTGTCCACGGTGGACGCCGACGAGGCGGTCCGGGCCTGGCGGGACCGCCGCCGGCCGTAGCCGGGCCGCCGTTGCCGTCGGTGTGGTGGCCCGGCGGCTATTCGCCCCAGCCGGGGCCCCGGTCAGGGACCTCCCCCTGCCGCATCGTGGCCACCGCCGCACCGGCGAGCCGGTCCGCCTCGTGGTTGAGCGCGTGGCCGCCGGAGCGGACGGAGACGTGTGCCTTCGCCTTGGTCCAGATGACCGTCCGGCCGGCCAGGAGTGCGTGCGTCTCCGCGATGAGCTCGGCGTTCTTCACCGGCTCCCCGGTGCGCCCGCGTCGCCACGCGCTCGGCGGCAGCGTGCCACCTCGGCTCCAGCCGCCGATCCACTCGGTCAGGCACTTCCGGGCGTACTCGCTGTCGTAGACGATCTCCAGCGGCCGGTCCGCCGGGACCGCCCGGAGCAGGGCCCTGATCGCCGCCAGTTCGCCGATGTTGTTCGTACCCGTCCCGTCGATGGGGACGACCCCGTAACAGGTCGGGGACACGTACCAGGCGCCGGCCGCCGTGCCGGGGTTCGGCTCGCACGAGCCGTCGGTGGCCGCCACGACCGGCGCACCGACGACCGCCACCGGCGCGGGTGCCGGTGCCGCCGGCCGGCCGGGTGCCGGTGCCGTCAGGGTGGGTGCCGGCGCGGGCGCCGTGGGCAGGTCAAACAGCGTTGGCTCGTCGAACACGGACCAACCCTACCCATGATCGTGAAGATCTTGTGTCGTTATGGGGGACAGCAACGGATCCCCACACTCGCTCACCCCGGCCACGCTGATCATCGAGGCTACCCTTGATCTTCCCAAGCCAGGATATGGCGCGGGTAAGCCGTCTGGCGCGGGTGCGCGATGACCGCCGCGACGACGCCTAGCAGGGTGTCCCGGACCGTTACGGACCGGTCCCGGGCTGCCGCGTCGATGACATGGGCCGTCCGGTTGACTCAAGATGGCAATCAGGCTCACCGTTGCCGGGCTGGCCGGGGCCGCGGGCGCGATTTCGTTCGCGCACATGGCGGCGCTCGCAGCCGAGCACGGTCAACTGGGATGGAAGCCTACCGCGTTCCCGATCAGCGTGGACTGGGCGATCAGCCGGTCTGCCCGGCGAGGGGTTCTCCACCAGGTATGGACGACATGCACATAACTGGTAGCCGAATTGCGCGCTAGTCTTCCGGGCCAGACGAAGCCAACCCGGAGACAGTCGATCACGCCCTTCACGTCGCAATTACCGGCGAACGTAACGTCGTCCAGGTTGTGAACACGCACGCCTCGAGCGGCAGCAACAGCACGTCACACGTCAACTCCAGCCCTCCGCCTACGTCGGATTCCTGGTGGCAGCGGTGGCGGAGGCGGAGCATCCTCGTCGGCGCGTCTCGGTGGCGATGAAGGCGCTTGCCGCTGAACCGTTCGTGGCGGGCGATGAAGCGGCGTAAGGCGTCAAACCGTGCGCGCCTCGACGGGTGAGACACGCTGGTGGGGATGTGGAAGCCTGTGCGGGTGGATTCTGCGGAGGTTCTGTCGGCACATCGAAGTGAGGATGTGCAGGGCGCGGTGGCTCGGTTGCTCGCGTGTTCTCGCTCGGATGACACGTTGATCCGGAGGGCAGCAGCCGGCCTGGCGGTCGTATGCGCAGACGTACTGCGGGAGCGGCGCGGAGGCGTCAACGGCCGCCGCGTCGTGCTGCTGGTGGGCACCGGCAACAACGGCGCGGACGCGCTGCTTGCCGGGGTTCACCTGCGCTCGTGGGGAGCGAGGGTTGAGGCCCTGCTTGTTGGCGGGGAGGCTTATCGGCCGGGCCTGGCCGCGCTGAACGCGGGCCACGGCATCACGGTTGATGCCCGGTCCGGCGAGGGGCGGACGGCGGCGCTCTCGGCGCTCGCCGCGGCCGATCTGGTGGTGGACGGCATCGTGGGTGATCGAGGTGCGGGCGGGCTGCGAAGCCCGGCTGATGAGCTGGTGGCGGCCATTCCGGTGGGCGTTCCGGTCGTCGCGGTTGACCTGCCGAGCGGTGTTGATCCCGACACCGGAGAGATCTCCGGCCCGCACGTTCATGCTGACGTGACGGTCACCTTCGGCTCGTTCAAGCCGTGCCTGTTCCTTCCGCCCGCGTCCCATGCGGCCGGTCGGCTGGAGTTCGTTGACGTTGGCTTGACGGACGAGTTACCTGCCCAGCCTCTCGTCCGGCGTTTGACGAGGGCCGGCGCGGCGGCTCGCTGGCCGGTCCCGGCGCGGACCGAGCACAAGTACACCCGCGGGGTGCTCGGGGTGATCGCCGGCTCGGACACCTATCCCGGCGCGGCCGTGCTCGCCGCATTGGGTGCAGTGCGCGCGGGTGTGGGCATCGTGCGGTATATCGGACCGCCGCGCGTCACCGACCATGTGCTGATGGCGGCGCCGGAAGCTGTCCCGGGCTTCGGCAGGGTACAGGCATGGCTGCTCGGCTCCGGGGTCGAGTCCGACCCGGACCAGGACGAGGCCATCGGGCAGGCACTCGACTCGGGCCTACCGTGCGTGGTCGACGCGGGTGCGCTGGAGGAGTGCGTCAAGCGCCGCGCAGCGGGCGCCCGGTCGATCGGCGCCGACGGCGTGCTGATGACTCCCCACGCCGGGGAGCTGGCCAGGATGCTGGACCTGCTGGGCCACGAGGTGACGCGCGGCGATGTCGAGACCCGGCCGATGTTCCACGCGCTCTGGCTCGCCCGGGAGGTGGACGCCACGGTGCTGCTGAAGGGTCCGACCACGTTGATCGCGAGCCCGTCTGGATGGCTGTTCAGCCAGAACGACGGCCCGTCCTGGCTGGCGACCGCAGGCTCAGGTGATGTCCTCGCGGGCATCGCGGGTGCGCTCATGGCATCGGGTGTGGGCGCGATGGACGCGGGCGCGATGTCCGCGCTGGTTCACGGCCTGGCTGGCGCCCGGGCCTCCGGTGGCGGCCCGATCAGCGCAGGCCAGATCGCGGAGGCGACCCCTGCCACGGTCGCGGACCTGTTGCGCCTGCTCAGCGAAGCACAAAGCGGTGGTCGGCCGCGTCGGCGGTTGTCCGCCAACCGTCGTTGACTCGTTCCGAAGCCGGGCGCCGGGAGCAAGGGCTGGTGCCCGGCTTCGGGCTACAGCGGGCGCTACGCCGCGATGAGACCGCACCGCTGGGCGAGGCCACGAACATGGGTCCGGGCTCGGGCACGGTCGCGGTGGAGAAGTTCGCGCAGCAACTCGCGCACCAGGGTGGAATCGTGTACCTCGTCCTGGGAGACCTGCTCCGCGTCGAGGAGTACGAGGGCGGCGGCCTCGTCCTCCCCGCGTCGGACGAAGCCACGAGCGGTGTTGATGAGTGCCGCCGCGCGGCGTTCGACGCTGGGGACGTTGTCGATGTCTAGCCGGGACGCGTAGTCCACCACGGCGTCCGCGTGCCCGAGCTCGGCGCTGATAGCCAGCCCGTGGATGTCGACGTTGCCTCGTCCGAACGCGGTCCACGGGTCGTAGTGGGCTCCGAGTGCCCGTGCGGCGTCGTCGGCGACCCGGTGCAGCGCCCACGCCCTCCCGTCCTCGTCAGACTGTGCGGCGCTGACGGCGGCTGCCAGGTGCAACATCCCGTAGTCGGCCAGGAGATCCTTTTGCGGGTTATCGGGGTTGATACGTGCCTTCAGCTCGTCAGCGGCGGCCAGGCACAGCCGGGTGGCCTCTTCCTGCTGGCCGGCTCGTCGGTACGACGCGGATAGTGCCCACGCGCCGAGCGCGATGAGGTGCGGGTCGTCGGCCTCGCGAGCGGCGTTCATCGCGCGCTCAGCGGCCACCCATGCCAACTCGCCGTCCGGAATGTGATGCAGCCACTGGCGGGTGACCTGGTACGCCCCGGCGAGGTTGCGTGCGGCCAGCTTGCGCTCGGAAGCGGCCAGGTACGCGGCGTTAGCGTCGTGGAGAAGCCCGGGAAGGACGCCACCGAGGATGGCGTGCGCCGTCGGCGAGCCGTGCCAGATTGTCCACGCCTCGGCCACTCGCGTGCTGACCTCATCGAGATCCGGTGCCGGATCGGGCAACGATGCGGGCCCTGCGACCCGCATGATCACCTCGCGGACGGCTGCGACTGCCTCGCCTCGCGGGCGTCCGCCGGGTGCGAGCGTGTCGACCGGTCGCCCGATCAGATCCTCAACGGTGCAGCCGGCGACCACCGCGATCCGCAAGAGATCGCTGAGGCGGTCGGCGTGCCGTCGTCCCTGCTCAACAGCGGAGACCCACTGCACCGACTTACCGATCCGCGCGGCGAGATCGGACTGGGTAACGCCCGCTGCGCGTCGATGGGCGGCGATGTTCGCGCCGATGCCACGCAGCAAGGTGGGCTCACGTCCATCCATGCCGGCAACGATAGCGCCCAGACTGCTACCGCTGTAGTAGCTCCATTGTGTCCTTTTCCCTACGGTCCGTGTGTACCAGGGATTTATGACTCCCGATCGCTACGCGATGCGATCTCCGTGGCGACCGGTGACAGGTTGGGCGCACCACCGTTCGGATCGTGCGGCTCCCTCATGGTGTCGGCGGTGGTGCGCCCACCTACCTCAAAGGTTTGGGGGTGGCATGACGACGTACCACGGCGGCCAGCAGATCGTCGACGCACAGGCCACGTTGGAGCAGCACGCGGTATCCAGCGCGAGCGGGCTGTGCCTTGCGTGCGGCGTGCCGGGGCCGTGCGCTGCATACGAGCGAGCGGCGAGGGCCTTCGCGCTGGCGCTTCGGTTGCCTCGGCGAGTGCCCGGTGTGACGCAACCGCACCTGATCGGAGTTCGCCGATCAGGTGAGCTGAGCTGGTTCGAGCGGGCAAGTTGACGGTGCCGGCGGGTGGACTGGCCACGATGAGTGCGGAGCCGCCGCGTCTGCCGGACGACGCCGACGGGATGCGTCGGCTGCTCGACCGAGCGCTCGCGGTATTGCGAACACACATCGATCAAGAAGGCATGTGCAAGGGCTGCCTCGCAGAGTGGGCGCGGTTGGCGCCGTACCCCTGTGAACAGGCGCGCTGGGCGGCAGCGGTCATGAACCGTTACGGCACGGCAGAGCCACCGGAGACGCCGTGACGGGCACGTCAGCGTCGCGGGCCGGACGGGCGCGCGGGCCTCCGGGGCGCGACGGACCGGGCTCACCAGCACGTACCGACCCCTCGTTCTGCCGGGCGTCGCCCGACCAACCCGAAGGAGAAGACGCAATGACCATGCTCGGAATGCCTGCGGCCCCGAAACCTGCGATCCAACAGGCCGCCGGGCCGGTAACGTTCACCGCCGGACATCACTTCACCGTTAGCGGTACGGCAACGGTTGATGAGCTGGCCGAGGCCGCGACGGTGCCGCTTTCGGTCATCTTGCAGATCACGAAACGATGCAACTTCGACTGCTCGTTCTGCTCAGAGACGCTGCAACTTCCCGACCCGACGCTGGCCGAGTTGGACACCATCCGCGCGAACCTGTCCGGCACGAATCGGGTGTTCCTGTCCGGCGGGGAACCGTTGCTGCGTAAGGACTTCGGCGACATCGTGGACATGTATGCCGGCCAGTTCATCGTCGGCATTCCCACCAACGCCACCCGGGGTCTGCAGCACGCCAGCTCAATGGTGGGCAAGGTGGCGTTCGTCAACGTCGGCTTGGAGGGGCCGCGCGCGACGACCAACCGGGTACGCGGGGACTACGACCAGGTGATGGCCGGTATCCGCGCGTTCATGGAGCACGGGTTGCCGCTATCGTTGTCGGCGGTCGTGTACCGCTCCACGCTGCCCGCGCTGCCGTTTACCTACCAGATTGCTGACGTAATCGGGGCCGGCAAGCTCAAGCTGATTCTGCCGCTGCGCAAGGGCAACGCCCTGGACCTGGAGGAGCACGAGTTCATCAACCTGGACGAGGCCGGGCAGACGTTCGACCGGCTCCTCGAAGCGCGGGCGGTGCACGACTGGCGGCCAGCGCTGCGGATGACAACCTGGACGCCGGAGACCGAGGGCCACATGATCCTGGTGGAGGTGACCGGCAAGGCCAGCGCGTGGCCGGTCTACGACGCCCCGGACCTGCTCGAACCGCTCGGCAATCTCCTGAAGGAGCCGATCACCGAGATCTGGAAGCGGTACCGGTTCAAGCGCAACCACTTCGCCAAGTACCTCGGCGCGAGCATCCGCACCGTGGGCAACGCCGGCACCGTCACCGGGTCGGGAGGGCACGCCCGTGCGTGACTACACCAACCTGCAATGGCCGGAGGCGCCGTTCGGCGCCGACCAGCGCCCGTTCGGCCACCAGCGCGACATGCTGACCGCGTTCGCGCTGGACTGGACCGCCCCGTCCGACGCCGGGCGGCTGCCGGTCGCGGCGGCCACCGTCTACCTCCGGGTACGCCGGCACGGCACCGTCTACACGGTGGGCGAGGAGAGCCTGTCGATCGGGTTCCGCGCCACGGTCATCGAGGACCCAGCCGAGGTGCCGCACTTGCTCGTGCTGACCGACCGGGCGTTGACCCGCGCCCGCCGGCACGCCACGATCCTGGCCGGCCACCGCCTCGACGATGACCTGACCCGTATGGCGTCTCTGTCCGCCGTGCCACTGCGTGGCACGGCCGGGGTGCTCGCCGCATGGGCGCACCGCAGGGTGAAGGAGCGCGGCGTGGCACTCATGGTCGACACCGCGGCCGAGGCCCGCGACACCGGCACGGACCTGGACATGTCACTCGATCCCGTTCCCGAACTGGTTCCGGACTGCCCAGCCTGCGCCGCCTGGGTGGCCCGCCGCGTGCTGGCACGCTGCCTGGCGACCGGGCTAACGGCGGCAGTGCACGCCGGTCGCTACCGCTGGGAGGGCACCTTTCGCCTCGGCGACGCGGTCGACCGGGCCGCGTGGGACGTCTTGTCCGCCGACGCGGACACCGGCAGCGCCGACCACCGGCACAGCCTGACCCGACGAGAAGTTGCCCATGCGGCGAAGTGACCACCGCTAGCCTCGTGGTCGTCGCCCACGCTGCGGCGCGGGCGACGACCACAGCGCGACCACGGAAACCGTTGGAAGGGATCGGGTCTGTGCATATGATCAGCGATCTCGGCGGGCCGGGCGGGGTCCCCGATTGCGAGCCGGGGCGCCGGTTAGTCGCCTCGATCGACGTGGAGTGGTCAAAGAACTACCGGATCAGGGACGGCAACCGCGCGTTCTGCTACTCGATCACCTGGCTTGCCATACCGTCCTCCGATCGAGCAGTGGTCCTCGATGAGGCGCTGCCGCTCTGGGTGACCAGCGTCTACCTTGACCGCGACTCCGAACGCCCGGAACTGGTGGAGGCGGCGGCGGCCGACATCGGCGCGGCCACCGAGACGGCGGCGTTGATCGTCGGCCACCAACTATGCAGCGACCTTGCGGTGCTGGCCGCCAACGCCGGCCCACAGCCCCCGGCCGCTCTCGTCGCGGCGCGCCGTGCCTGGCGCGAACGGCGCACCGATCCGGCGCGGCAGGTGCTCGATACTCGCTTCGATGCCGATCATGTGCTGTCCCAGCCGTCGCGGCGGCTGGTCGACGTGTGCGGTGAACTCGACCTTGACGTGACCCAACCCGAACTCGCCCGCAAGTCCATGACCGCGCTGCACAGTGACTGGCTCATCCGAGGCGACGTCGAGGCGAGGGAGCGGGTGACCGTGCTCAACCTGCGGCACGGCCTGTCCACCGCGCTGGTCGGGCTGCGCGCGGCCGGCCACCTGACCTGGCCGAAACCAGTCAACGTCAACGCGATGATCGCCACCGCGCTCGCCGGTCGGGTCGGCTGGCTGGAGCACCCGACCTTCCAGGCACTGGTCCAGCGGACGAGGCGGGCGCGATGACTATGCGGACTTGCGTCGTCGTCGGCATCGAAGGTACCCACGCCAGCGGCAAGACCACCCTGGTTCACGCGCTGACCGCGCACTACCGGGCGCGTGGCGTACTGGTCGCCTGCAACCCGGAACCGGCCCACACGAGCCCGTTCATCGAGGAGACGGTGATCCACGGCAAGGGCACGTTCGACCTCGCCACCGAGATTGACCTGTTCGGCGCGTAACTGTCGACCACGCTGCGCACCGCCCGCCACCACGACCTGCTGGTCTGCGACGAGACGGTCATGAACGTCCTCGCCTACGCCCGTCTCGTCCTCACCGCACCGCCAGGCAGCCACGAGGCGGCCGTTCTGGACGCGATGGCGGTGTTCTGCCGCGCGTGGGCGCCCACCTACGACATGGTGTTCTTCCTGCCCGACGCCTACGCCGACCCCGCCGACCCGATGCGTGCCAAGGTGGTCCACCTGTAAGCCCAGACAGCGGCGGCCGTGCGTACCGCGTGCGCCGAGGCCGGCGTCTCGCTGCTGGAAGTGCCAGCCGGCCTCGACGTATCTGAACGGGTCGCCTACGTCGTGCTGCGAGTCGATCATTTGCTCAGGAGGGTGGGGTGAACTGCCGAGCGGCTGCCTTAGTTTTTGAACGCCAAGGTCTATAGCGCCTACGACAACGCGGGCAACCTGCGAGACCACTAGCCGCCGGCTGTGGTGGGGATGCATTACGGTCCCCTGTCGTCCCGTATGGTTTTCATGATCACGGGAGTTGCCGTTTGGTGGGTGGGAACCGGGGAAGGACAGACCGGACGTATCGACTACCGGCTGGGTCGCGTACGGCGGGCACAGACGCCTCCGGCCCGCAGATCCGCTGTCGCTGTCCGCCGTCACATCCCAGCCACGGCGCCGACAGGAGAGAGCACCATGCCCGCCATCCCGCCGGTCGGCGGACGGCCCGTGGCCCGGCAACCTCTGCCCCGGCAACGCTTCCCCCGGCAGTCACTGACCCGGCAGTCACTGACCGGGCAGCCGCTGACCCGGCGGCGTCTGCTGGCCATAGCGGGCGCGGCGGTGGCCGCAGTCGCCACCGGCCGGTTCGGCCGGATTGACGGTGCTGACCGGCTCGGCCGGCTCGACGGCGCTGACCGGTCTGGCCGGTCTGGCCGGTCCCGCAGTGGGCCGGCGCGGGTGCCGGGATCGCTGGCGTACGACGCCCGGGACTGCGGCCTGGCCGGCGACGGGGTCACCAACGACCAGCCGGCGCTGCAGGCGCTGGTCGACCGGCTCGGCGCGGGGTACGCCGCCGACGGGGTCGGGCGCGTCATCTACTGCCCGCCCGGCGTGTACGCGATCCGCGACGCCGGTACCGTCTGGCGCAGCGGGGTGTCGCTGGTCGGCGCCGGACCGGGCGCGACCCGGTTCGTGCTGTCGAACGCCGGCAACCGGGCCGACCCGACGCCGCTGGCCTTCTTCACCACCCGGGAACACGGGGCCGGCCGCGACAACCACGTGGCCGACTGCACCTTCGCCCGGTTCGAGATCGACGGCTCGGGAGTCTCGTTCGACCGGTACAACGTGCTGGCCAAGGGCCTGGGGTTGCAGTACGTGCTGCGCGGCCACTTCCAGGACCTGTATATCCACGACACCGCCGCCACCGGGCTGGGCTGCGACTTCCTGCAGGACACGATGATCGACGGCGTCGTGGCGACGCGCTGCGGCCGGCTCAACAGCGGGACCGGCATCGGCGGGGCGGGGTTCGGCATCGGCATCGGTGGCTGGGGGCCGGTCGAGCGGCTCACGATCGCCGACTGCGGCGCCGTCGGCAACGGTACCAACGGGATCTTCTTCGAACTGCAGAAGCGGACCTGGACTCCGCCCCGTGGCATCCGCGTCCTCGGCTGCCACGCCGAGGACAACCACTACGGCATCTCGGACTGGGGTGCCGACGGCCTGATCGTGTCCGGCTGCACGATGACCGGCAACCACGTCGCCGGGTACGACGTCTCCGCGCACGGCACGACGGGCGTCGGTGGCCGCAACGGCCTGGTGGCCGACTGTGTCATCGACCGCAACGTGCACACCGGCGTGATCGTCGGCAACACCCCCGGTCAGTACACCTTCCGCGGCAACCGGATCAGCGCCAACGGCTGCTACGGGTACTGGGAGTACAGCGTCCCGGCAGGCGACCAGTGGCCGGCCGACCTGATCGTGCTCGACGGCAACGAGATCGTCGACAATGCCCTCGACGGTGTGCGTACCGACGCGCCGACCGTCGACGTCACGCTGGTCGACAACCGGATCCGCAACAACGGCCGGCGGGCCGCGCCGGCCGCGTCCGGTGCGGGGACCGCCGTGGCGTACACCGACATGTCCATCGTGGACAGGCGGGCTGGCTGGCTGCCCGACGGCCACCGGGGCAAGTGGTTGACGGTCGGCGCGCAGCGCGCGGTCGTGACCGGCAACAGCGCCACCGAGCTGTACCTGGCCCCGCGCCGGCCCGGAGCGACGACCGCCTGGGCTGCCGGGACCCCCGCCGCGGGCACCCCGTACCGGTTGCCGGGCGCCCCGGCACCCCGCGCCGGTGTCACCCTGTCCTGCCCCACCGAGCGCCCCACGATCCGCGGCAACCGGATCTGGGACAGCCAGCCGCGCAAGACCCAGACCGACGGACTGTGGATCACCGAGTGCGGTACCTGCGTGTCCGGCTGGGTCGAAGGCAACGACCTGGAGGGCAACGCGGTCGGGGCGGTCCGGTTCGACACCGCGCCGGTCGGTGGGCACTGGCGCGACAACGACGGGTTGGGTGCCGAGTGAGCGTCGGCCGTGTGATCATAGACCGTCGATGCCTGGCATCCGCGGTGACGCCGGTGCCGGTCCGGGTCGAGGTAGGGGAGCGTGGCGGTGCAGCGATCGGGTGGCGGGCCGGACGGACTCGACCTGGATCGGCCCAGCGCCGCCCGGGTGTACGACTACTACCTCGGCGGCGCGCACAACTTCGCGGTCGACCGGGCCATGGCCGAGCAGGCCATCGCGCTGTGGCCGGAGCTGCCGGCCACCATCAGGGCCAACCGGGCGTTCCTGCGCCGGGCCGTGCGGTTCCTGGTCGACCAGGGGGTACGCCAGTTCCTCGACCTCGGCTCCGGCATCCCGACCGTCGGCAACGTGCACGAGATCGCCCAGGCCGCGGCGCCCGACGCCCGGGTGGTCTACGTCGACATCGACCCGGTCGCCGTCACCGACAGCCAACTGATGCTCGCTGGCAACGAGCGGGCCACCGCCATCCACGCCGACCTGCGCCGCCCGGCCCAGGTGCTGGCCGACCCGCAGTTGCGGGCACTGCTCGACCTGGACCAGCCGGTGGCGGTCCTGATGGTCGCGGTGCTGCACTTCGTGCCCGACAGCGACGACCCCGCCGGGATCGTCGCCGCCTACCGCGATACCGTCGCGCCCGGCAGCTACCTGGCGCTGTCGCACGCCACGCCGGACGGGCAGGAGGAGCGGGCCGAGACCCATCAGGCCCTGTACGCGCGGACCGCCACGCCGATGACCATGCGCTCCCGCGACGAGGTGGCCGCCCTGCTCGGCGGCTGGGAGGTCCTCCCGCCGGGGGTGGTCCGACTCCCGGCGTGGCGGCCGGAACCGGGCGACGACGTCTCCCGCGCGGGAGCCGCCACGTTCGCCGGCCGGGCCGCGGTGGCCCGCCGTCCCTGACAACCGCCGCCCCCGAGATCGGGTGCCCACGCATACCCGGTGGCACCACCGGGCACAATGAGATACATGGTCGAGACCACCACCGGCAGCTACGTCAACCCGACCGGCGAGTTCAGCCGCGATCAGCGATACATCACCACCCGCATTACGGCCGACGGGCGCGACGGCTACCCGGTGGAGCCCGGACGGTACCGCCTGGTGGTGAGCCGGGCGTGCCCGTGGGCGAACCGGACCATCATCGTCCGCCGCCTGCTCGGCCTGGAGGACGCGCTGTCTCTTGCCGTGGCCGGGCCGACCCACGACGCGCGGAGCTGGACGTTCGACCTCGACCCCGGCGGCCGTGACCCGGTACTGGGGATCGAGCGGATCCAGGACGCCTACTTCGCCCGGTTCCCCGGCTACGACCGGGGCATCACCGTACCGGCGATCGTCGACGTCGGATCCGGTCAGGTCGTCACCAACGACTACGCGCAGATCACCCTGGACCTGTCCACCGAGTGGCGGGCGTACCACCGGCCCGGCGCGCCGGACCTGTACCCCGAACCGCTCCGCGACGAGATCGACGAGGTCAACCGCGTCGTGTTCGCCGACGTCAACAACGGCGTGTACCGGTGCGGCTTCGCCGGCACCCAGGAGGCGTACGAGAAGGCCTTCCACCGCCTGTTCGACCGGCTCGACTGGTTGTCGGAGCGCCTGGCGGGCCAGCGATACCTGGTCGGCGACACCATCACCGAAGCCGATGTCCGGCTGTTCACCACCCTGGTGCGCTTCGACGCCGTTTACCACGGCCACTTCAAGTGCAACCGGAACACGCTGACCGAGATGCCGGTGCTGTGGGCGTACGCCCGCGACCTGTTCGCCACCCCCGGCTTCGGCGACACCATCGACTTCGACCACATCAAGCGGCACTACTACGAGGTGCACCGCGACATCAACCCGACCGGCATCGTACCCGTCGGCCCGGACCTGTCGGGATGGCTCACCCCGCACGGCCGGGAGGCGCTCGGCGGGCGGCCCTTCGGCGACGGCACGCCGCCGCCCCCGCCGAGGCCGGACGAGACCGTCCCCACCGCGCACACGCCGGCCGCCTGGGCGACCCGGGGCTGACCCGAAGGCCGTTCCGCCGTCCCCGGACTGACCCCGGACGGCGTGCACGCACGCCGTCCGGGGAAGCTCGCTGCCGGTGGGGCGTCCAGGCCCCCGCAGGTGGGGTGTCCGGGTCCGGCGAGGCGGTGAGGCGGCGAGGACCGGTACCCGGGCGGTCGCGGCCAGCACGCGGTTTGCGAGGATGCCGAGACCGGTACCGACACCTGTCGAAGGGCGAGGTCGTGATGGCGGTCCAGTTCAGCGGCGACCGTGTGCCCGCCGCTCGCCCCTGGGTCTCGTCGGGCGCGGTCTTCTTCGACGCCGAGGGGCGCGTCCTGCTCGTCAACCCCACGTACAAGGATCACTGGAACCTACCGGGTGGGGGAGTCGACGCCGGGGAGACGCCCCGCGCCGCCTGTGCCCGGGAGGTACGCGAGGAACTGGGCCTGTCGCCGGTGATCGGCCCGCTGCGCGTGGTCGCGTGGACCTCCGCGACCGGGGACGGCAAGCTGTTCTTCGTCTTCGACGGCGGGGTCCTGGACCGCGCGCGGCAGGCCGCGATCACGCTGGATCGGCGTGAGCTGCACGGGTTCGCCTTCGTCACCGAAGCGGAGAGCCGGACGATGCTGGCCGGCTGGCAGTCGCGCCTGCTCGCCGAGGTGTTCCAGGCGTGTGCCGACGGCACGACCCGGTACGCGGAACTCGACATCGCCGAGCGGTCCGGGAGCGTACCGCAACCGGGGTGACGCGACCGCTGTCACCCTGGCACAGCACCGCGCGGCGGTCCTGCGTCGCCTCGCGCGTCACCGGAGGACGCGCGCTCATGGCGTACGGTGGGTACCGCTCCCTGACCGGTCAGCCCGCGCGGCGGCTCCGGCCGGTGATCCCCTTGAGGTGGCGGCTCATCTCGCGGGCGATCTCCCGGTTGGCGTCCCGTTCGGCCAGGGTCTGCCGCTTGTCCCACGATCTCTTGCCGCGGGCGAGAGCGAGTTCGACCTTCGCCCAGCCGTCCGCGAAGTACATCGACAGCGGGACGAGCGTCACCCCGCCCTCCCGTACCCTCTCGAGGATCCGGTCGATCTCCACGCGGTGCAGGAGCAGCTTGCGGGTGCGGCGCGGCTGGTGGTTGGTCCAGGTGCCGTAGCTGTACTCGGCGATGTGCAGCCCGTACAGCATGATCTCGCCCTCGCGCTCCTGCGCGAACGCGTCGACCAGCGACACCCGGCCCGCACGCAGCGACTTGACCTCCGTGCCGAGCAGCTTGATGCCGGCCTCGTACGTCTTGAGGATCGTGTAGTCGTGCCGCGCCTTCCTGTTCGAGGCGATGAGCGTGCGACCGGTCTGCCTGGACGTGACGACCCCCTGACCTCGACAGTGTCCGCCGGTGGACACGATACTGCGGCGGCGTACCGGGCCGGCGGATCCACACCAGGCGACCGCGCGGCCCGGCCACCACTGTCCGCCGCCGGTCACCGCAGACCCAGGACGCCGGCGGCGTAGAGCGGCGACAGGTGACAACCCCGGCGACGCTTGGCGTCCCACGACCCGGGGCCGTACCCGATCGTGGTGACCCCAGCTTCGGGAGCGGCAGCCGCGGGTTGGTAGTAGAGGTTGGCGAAGTAGGTGAACTCCGAATCCGGGCGTCGGTAGTTGGTGCCGGCGATGGCCGCGGTCCATTCGCTGCCGTCCTTGACGAAGAGCCCGAAGCCCAGCATCTCGCCGTCCTTGTCGGCGGTGAAGACCGTGATGTCGGCCGGGTCGACGTGGTCGCGCAGGCGCTGCAGGATGCGCCGCTCACGCTGCGGATCCGAGGTACCGTCGTACTTCTCGGCGAGCTGGCAGCGCAGGTCGAGGATCTCCGGTTCGTCGGCGAGCAGCCGGCGGGCGGTGAACCCGACCCCACGCTCCCGCAGGGTTCGCAGCTCCCGGTTGACCTCGATGCGACGCTTGCTGCCCAGGCTCTGCAGGTACCCGTCGAACGAGGCCCAGGTCACCGCGAGGTCGCAGGTGTCGGTCAGCTTCACCAGCGCGAAGCCGGCCGAGGCCAGCTCGTCGATGAAGGCGCCGGCCGAGGCGTACAGGAACAGCGAGGTCACCGAGTTGATCCCCCGCTCGGCCGCCCAGTGGAGGATCTGCCCGACCAGCTCCTTGAGCACGGCCGGGTCGTCGCGTCCCGGACCGACCGGGAAGCTGGCGTAGTTCGGGTAGTTGAGCAGCAGTGTGGGAAAGACCTCGGTGGCCTCGACGCCCTGCCAGGGATGCGGCCCGTCGACGGCCAGGCCGATGTCGGCGGTGCCGCCGGAGAGCACCAGATGCGGGTTCAACCGGGCCCGCGACCCGGCCGATTCGACGACCGCGCCACCGATCGCGGCTACCCCCCGGCCCGAGTCGTCGCGCAGCACGAACGAGTGGAACTCGCCCGGCAGCCAGTCGAACCCCAGCTCGATCCAGCGGCGGGCGGCCGGTGCCGGGGCGTCGGCGGCGATGACCGGCCAGTCCGCGGGAACGCCGGCGGTGACGGTGAGGTGCAGGGCCACGGGGTCAACCTCTCTGGCGGTTCACGACATGCGCGCCGAGCGGCGTCGGCGTCATGCCGTAGCGCATCTTGAACTCGTCGTTGCGGCGGCCGCCCTCGATCGTCGGCAGCCCCAGTTCGAGGGCGTACCGGACGGCGCAGGCATGCAGCAGATAGTACGGACTGAACGGCAGCCGACGCTCCCGCTCGTAGCCCGCTGCCCAGGCGTGCAACCGCGGCTCGGCGCCAGGCTGGGCGTCGACGAACAGGATGCCGATCGCCAGCAGGTCGTCGCCGAGCCAGATCTCGTTGATGCGCGCCGGCCCGGCGAGCTCACCGAGAAGGCCGACGATCCGCCGGGCGTCGTAGTAGCCGGGTGAGCCGAGGCGGGCGGCGCTGCGTTCGAGCAGGCGCAGCTTGTCGGCGGGCTCGTCCGGTTCGGCCGGGCGGATCGTCATCTTGACCCCGGCCTCCACGGCGCGGTTCAGCTGTCGCCGGTACTCGTGCCGGGGCCCGATCTTCAGCCTGGCGAGATAGCCGTCCTCGGTGGACACCCCGGTCAGGTCGAGCCGGTAGCGGGTGTCGATCGCCACGCCGGGGTGACCGGCCGCCTCCAGGGTCCGCGCGCTCGGCGAGCCGACCTCGACGTTGACGAACGCCGCCCGGGCCAGCCCGAGATCGTCGGCGACCTCGCGCATGGTGGCCGCCAGTAGCGTCGCCACCCGCGACGAGGTGCCGACGAGGCGGCCGTCCGGACAGTGCCACAGGTGGGACACCAGCGCCCGCCCGTCCGGACCGAGGTCGAGGCAGTCCAGCGGGTCGCCCTGCACGTAGCAGGGAGCGAACCCGACCGGCACGCCCGCGTCCTCGACCAGCAGGTAACGGCGGTCGACGACGTGCTGGACCGGGTGCCGCTCGTACGCGCGGAGGAACTGGCGGGTGTAGTAGAGGCTCGGTGCCAGCCGGTCGACCGTCGCCGGCAGGTCGGCGGCGGTGTGCACCACCCGAATGGTCAGCGGCATGGTCATCCGGCCCCGACCGTCAGCGCGGCACGCAGCCGGCCCACACCCACCCGCAACTCGTCGGCGGGCAGCGCGAACGAGAAGCGGACGTGACCGGGCGCGCCGAACGCGGCGCCGTCCACCACCGCGACCCGGTGCACGTCGCGCAACCAGGCGACCGGGTTGTCGCGGGCCTCGGCCGGCGCCAGCCGGTCACGCCAGCGGCGAAGGTCCGGGAAGCAGAAGATGCCCGCGTCCGGGATCGGACAGTCGACGCCGGCGACGTCGCCGAGCGCGTCACGCACGGAGGTCAGGTTGGACCGCAGCAGGGGGCGCAGCCTGTCCTGGATCGCGGCCGAGTCACGGAGGGCGGCGAGCGCCAGGTCCTGGGTTACTGACGAGGTGCCACCGACGACGTGCGAGGCGTGGGCGGTGGCGGCCCCGATGATGTCCTTCGGCGCGAGCGCCCAGCCCAGCCGGATGCCGGCGAGGGCGTGGCTCTTGGTCAGGCCGTCGATGACGGCGTAGCGCTCCGGCAGGTCCGCGCCGAGGTCCAGGATCGTCGGTGCGGCGACCGGGCCGAGCGGTACCCCTCGGTAGATCTGGTCGAACAGCACGAGCACGCCGTGCCGGTCCGCCCAGCCGGCGACCTCGCGCAGAGTGTCCAGGGGGAGTACCGCGCCGTCCGGATTGCGCGGGGAGTTGATCACGACCGCGCCCGTCCGCCGCGTCCGGGCGGCCTCCAGCCGGGCCACCTCCAGCCCGGCCGCCCCCGACCTGGCCGGCTCCGCGCCCGGCACCGTCACCGGGACGCCACCCGCGGCGCGGATCAGGGTGGGGTAGCTCGCCCAGTACGGCACGGGCAGCAGCACCTCGGGGCGGTCACCGAGCGCGGTGGCCAGGACCGACAGGATGGCCAGCCGGCCGCCCGGCGCCACCAGCACCTGCTCGGCGGGGAGCGGACCGGCGATGGCCGCCCGCAGGTCGGTGGCGCCGGCGGCGGCCGGATACGCCTGGTCGACCGGGCGGGGCCGGACGGCAGGGGAGTCGGTGAAGACCGGCACCCGGACGTCGCCGGTGGACAGCACGCAGACATCGGCGGCGATACCGACGCGCGAGGTGGGTGACAGCTGGGTCACGGCAGCACCCGCCCGACCAGCCGCGTCCTGCCGGCGAGCACGTCGCGGGCCAGTTCGGCGACGCGGCGACGACTGCTCGCCTCGGCATCGGCGGACAGGAACGCACGGTGGCTGCTCACGACCACGTCCGGGTGCTTGAGGACCGGATGCCAGGCGGGGTCGTCGTGCGGGTTCTCCGGGGCGAACACGTCGAGTCCCGCGCCTGCGATGCGCCCGCTCTCCAGCGCCTCCGCCAGCGCCACCGGGTCGACCAGCCGGCCGCGCGCCGCGTTGACCAGGTACGAGCCGGTGCGCATCTGAGCGAAGGCCGCCCGGTCGAACATCCGGTCGGTCTCCGGGTTGAGCGGGCAGTGCAGCGTCACGAGGTCCGCGGCGGCGAGCAACTCGGGGAGGGTGTCGACGGCCTGCGCCCCGTACCCCGCCGGGAGATCACGACCGAGGTACGGGTCGTACACCAGGGTCCGTCCGTAGTGGACGCCCAGCTTGCGGGCCACCGCCCGGCCGATCCGGCCGAATCCGACGATCCCCAGCGTGCGGCCGCTGGTACGGCGCGGAATGCCGCCGGCGTAGATGTCGAACGTGCCCTCGACCAGGGTGCGGTGCTGGGCGACGACCGCTCGTTCCAGGGCGAGCGCGAGCGCGGTGGTGTGCGAGGAGACCTCGTCCACGCAGTAGTCGGGGACGTTGTAGCCGGGTACGCCCCGCTGTTCCAGCAGTTCGGCGTTGAGGTTGTCGACGCCGACACCCTGGCGGATGACGGCCTTGAGGCTCGGCCCGACCGCGTCGAGCAACCGCTCGGTCACCTGGCAGCGGTAGACCACCAGGACGTCGACGCCGGCGACGTGCTCGGCGATCCGGTCGAGCTGGTAGCGCCCGTCGGCGAACGGGCCGAACTCGAGCGTCGCGTGCCCAGCCAGTACCTCGGCCTCGATCGTGGCCAGCGCCGGATCCACCGTGTCGCCGCTGCGTAGCCAGGCCGGGTCGGTGTAGAGGACTCTCATCACGGGTTTCCCCAATCCATCACAGCGTCACGAACGGTGTCGGTGGTGAGAACGCGAGGGTTGTTGCCGGCGCGCAGCGAGGTCAGCGCCTCGGACCAGTCGTCGGTCCACTCGCGCGGATCGAGCCGGGGGACGGCCTGCCCGCCCCGGCGCAGCAGCGTGTCGAGCAGCGTCTCGACCGGGGCGCCGGTGACCTGGCGACAGCGGTGTTGCACGTCGCCGATGAGCGCGGCGAGCGCGGACGGGCCGGCCGGATGGCGGCAGTCGGTGGCGGTGGCCTGTTCGTTGAAGCGGACCAGCCAGCGCAGGTGCAGCGCGACGGCCATCCCGTGCGGTACCCCCAGCCGGGCGGTCAGGCCGTACGAGAGCGCGTGCGCCGCCGTGGTACGGGTCAGGTTGATCGCGGCGCCGGCGAGCGCCGCCCCGCGCGCCATCTCGTCGTGGTCGGCCCGGGCCAGGCCGGGAAACAGGCTGTCCAGCGCCGCCATCGCGTACCCGAGCGACCGGTCTGTCGCGCTCACCGCCCAGGCCGACTCGATCGCCTGGCACACCGCGTCCGCGGCGGCCGCGGCCGCGACCGCGGGCGGCGCGCCGAGCGACAGCAGCGGGTCGATCAACGCCACGTCGGCGAGCGCCAGCGGGGTGTCCAGTGAGTGCTTGCGCTGCCCCATGTAGATGGTGGCGAAGCTGGTGAGTTCGCTTCCGGTTCCGCACGTGGTGGGTAGCAGCACGAGGCGCGGCCGGTCCGCGACGAGGTGCCCGGCATCCGCCAGGCACGTTCGCGGCGGGCGCGGCTGCGGCGCGAGGACCGCGATCGCCTTGGCGAGGTCCATGGCACTGCCGCCGCCCACGCCGACCACGGCGTCCACCCCGGCCTGGCGGGCCGCCGCCACCCCGGCCTCGACCTGCTCGATGGTCGGGTTGGGGCGGGCGTACGGAAAGTGGTGCAGCTCGGCGCGGAGCCGCGCGAAGGCGGGCGCGGCGGGTCGGAACGAGGCGCGGCCGCTCACCACGAGAACCCGCCGCACGCCGTCCAGATGCTCGGCGAGCAGCGCCGCCGAGCCGCGACCGAACACGGCTTGGCCCGGCAGCGCCACCTCAGTGCGCGTGAACCGCATCGTCAATCCGGTGCACGCCGTCCGCGCCGGCGCCGCCGTCCGCGCGATCCGCGTCCGCGATGCCGTCCCGGAACCGGTCGGCGATCTCGTCCGGCGCGACCTTCTCCGACGCGCGGCCGCCGGCCGCCGCCCCGGCCACGCCGGTGACCTCCACGAAGACCGGGCCCGTGGCACCCATCGCCTGCCGCAGCACCTCGCGCAGGCCCTCGACCGACTCGACGCGCAGCGCCAGCCGGTACCCGCAGGCCCGTGCCACGTCCGCGAAGCGGGTACCGCCGGCCGCCGTCGCCTGGGTACCGGTCGACTCGTAGCTGCCGTTGTCGAAGACCACGTGGACGAGGTTGTCCGGTAGGTAGTGACCGACGGTGGCCAGCGCGCCGAGGTGCATCAACGCGGCGCCGTCACCGTCGAGCACCACGAACCGGTGCCGTGGGCGGGCCAGGGCCGCTCCCAGGGCCACGCTCGTCACATGCCCCATCGAGCCCTGCATGTAGAAGTTGCGGTCCCGGTCGCGCTGGTTGAAGACCTCGCGGGAGAGGTATCCGGTGGTCGACAGCAGGAACGCGTCGCCGATCTCGGCCAGGACCGCGGCGACGAGCTGTGCCCGGTCCGGCCCGCCGGTCCGGCCGGCCGGGGCCGGGCAGCCCGCCGCGTCGCCGATCGTGCCCTTCGGTACCAGCAGGAACGCGGCACGCCGCGCCGCGAGTGCCCCGTCGATCTCCGTCAGCACCTCGGCGAACGGCTGCTGGCCGAGCGTCCAGTGCGGGATCTCCAGCG
This sequence comes from Planosporangium spinosum, assembly GCF_049999945.1. Lineage (NCBI taxonomy): Bacteria > Bacillati > Actinomycetota > Actinomycetes > Micromonosporales > Micromonosporaceae > Planosporangium > Planosporangium spinosum. The sequence goes on from NZ_JBLYUB010000003.1 coordinate 115,888, forward strand.
CGTCCAGCCAGGCGTGGGAGACTTTCCCCATCCAATGGTGTTGCTGCTCGCCCGGGCCGGCCGCCGGCCAGCCGCGGAGGCTCATCAACACCAGCGCCGGGATCCGGTAGGGCAGCACCAACGAGGTCAGCGGATTGATCAGGTTGCCGAAGCCGGAGTTCTGCGACAGTACGACGGCCCGGTCACCGGCCAGGTGCGAGCCGGCGGCGATGGCCAGTGCCGAGCCCTCGTTGACGGCCGGCACGTAGGTCAGTCCGTCGTACCCCGCCTCCAGCAGCCGGATCGGGCCACCGAAGAACGAGCAGGGCACGCCGGTCACGAGGCGCGATCCGAGCTGGGCGAGCCCGTGCAGCAGCTCACGCGCGGAGACGTACCCGCTCACCCGGCCACCTCGCTGCGTCCGGCGGCGCCGCGAGCCGGCGCCGCACCCGTGATCGGCCTTCTCATGCGCGGCTGTCGAACTTGGCGGTCATGCCCTGTAGTTCGAACACCTCGCTCATGGGCACGATCTGTTCCTCGACGGCCTGCCCCCGCCCGGACCGGGCGAGCGTCACCAGGGTCGCGTTGATCCCGCGGATCGCGCCGCGGATGCCCTGGTTGGCGTAGATGACCACGCTGAACCCGGCCGCGTGCAGGTCGTCCTCGTGGATGCCGCTGTAGGTGGTCGGCACGGCGATGAGCGGAACGGCCCTCGTCCAGCGTGCGGCGAATTCCAGGATCTCCTTGGGCTGCCGGCTCTTGCTGTGGATGAGGATCGCGTCGGCGCCGGCCTCGCTGTACGCCACGGCCCGCTTGAGCGCCTCGTCGACCGACTCGCCGGCGACGAGCGCCTCGGTACGGGCGATCAACACGAAGTCGTCCGACCGCTGCGCCCGCTTGCCCGACTCGATCTTCTCGACGAAGTCGACGAGCGGGACGAGGTCCTGCGCCGCCGCGGCGAAGCTATTGATCTTCGGGAACATCTTGTCCTCGACGCAGATCGCCGCGATGCCCCGCCGCTCGTAGTTGCGCACCGTGTGCGCGACGTTGAGCGGCCCACCGAAACCGGTGTCGCAGTCCGCGATGACCGGCAGGTTCGTGGCGACGTCCATCGCCTCGGCGGCGTCCAGGAACTGGGTCATGCTCAGCAGGCTCTGGTCCGGCAGCGCGTAGCTCGCCGAGATCTCCAGGCCGGAGGCCCAGATCGCCTCGAAGCCGGCGCGTTCGGCCAGCCGGGCCGTCAGGCCGTTGTGCGCACCCATCGCACGGGTGATCCGGTCACCGGCCAGCAGCGCCCGCAGCTTGGCCGCCTTACTCGAATAATCGCCGCTCACTTGTCTTCCTCCCCGTTGTCAGCGCGGAACCAGAGACGGTCCTCGTCCAGATAGCGCTCGATGCCGCCGGCGGGCATACCGGACAGCGCGAACCGCACGTCGGTGGTGGTCGCACCGCCGATCCGCAACAGCAGCACCGTCGCCGCGTCGTCGGAGGCTAAGGCGATCGGCGTCTGCGGCAGCACGTAGCCCGAGTCACCGGGTGCGAGCAGCGCCTCCTGCCGCCGCCCCCGGTGTTCCCACCGCAACCGCACCGGCGCGCCGTCGAGCACGTACAGGTACTGGTGCTGGTAGGTGGTCAGCCAGTCCGCGTCGGCGGACGGCACCACCGCCACCTCGAGCGCGGTGGTGTGCGGGTGGACCGGATCGCCGGCGAGCCGGGTGATCCGGTACGCGGAGCCGTACTCCCACCGGGCCGCGTTGGCGTGCGTCTGCAGGTGCACCCCGGCCTTGGTCTGCGTCTCCGCCGGTAGCAACTCCCGCAGCGGCACCCCCAGCGCGCGGGCGAGCGCGCCGAGCGTCTCGATGTCCGGCGTCTCCTCGCCGGCGCAGATCCGCTCGACCCGGTCGCGGTCCAGCCCGGCGCTGGTGGCGAGCACGGCCGGGGTGACCAGCCGGGCCTGCAGGAACGACCGGAGCAGCGCCGCGTGGTCGAGCGACAGGGCCATCGCCCGGGCCGCCTGCGGGCCGAGGACCGACAGTTCGCGTTGGGCGTCGCCGACCAGGTCGCCGCCGTAGGTGAGGGCCAGGATGTACGCGGGCTCCGCCGCCGACCGGGCGGTGAACGAGTGCGGTGCGAAGGGCACGCCCCACACGGAGTCGCCGGTGTTCATCTCGACGCAGTGGGAGTCGCCCTCCCAGCGGTAGTAGTAGTTCACCGGCCCCACGAAGTACGTGAACTGGTAGAGCAGGTGGCCGCGGTTCCACTCCACCGCAGGGTTGTCCGGCGAGCTGTCGGTCACCGTGCGGATCATGCGGATCCACTCGGGGCGGTACGACGCCACCGTCGACATCGCGGTGTCCCGGTATTCGTAGTAGGGGTTGCCGCCCCGGTTGATGATCCGCGAACTGCGTACCGAGTCGGCGAGGCGGTGCACCCGTACGCCATCGGGGCAGTCGTCGTGCACCGGCAACAGGTCCCGCTCGTTGAGCGGCCACACCTGGGCCGCCCTACGGATCAGGGTCCAGTCGAAGGCCCGCTCGCCGCGGGTGATCCGGGCGAACTCGCCCGCGGCCAGACCGAGGTCGGCCTCGGCCGAGGCGTCGTCGCGTTTCAGGTCGTTGGCGGCGGCGCGCAGCAGTCGGGCCGCGCGCATGGTGAAGTCGTCACTCATTCGTTCCCCCGTTCAGCACGAATCGGCCGAGGCGCTGCGGCCGCAGCCCGTAACGTCGTTTGAACTCGTCGTTGCGCCGGCCGAACTCGACGATCGGTCTTCCGGTGGCCAGACCCTGCTCGATCTCGGCCCCGAAGAGGACGTACTGCGGGCTCCAGTTGAACTCCTCGGGGTAGCGGCAGCCACCGGCCCAGAAGTGCGCCCGCTGGTCGTCGAACAGGCAGATGGAGACCGCGAGCAGGCCGCCGTCGAGATCGATCCGCAGGATGCGGCAGTTCTCGCCGAGCGACTTGATCAGGGCCGTCAGCTCCACCGGCGGGTAGTAGCCCGGGGCGTGCTTGTCCGCGGTCGCCTTGCAGAGCGCGAGCACGTCGTCGTCGAGCACGGTGGCGCCGACCTCGAAGGAGATCTCCGCGCCGACCCGCTGCGCCCGCCTCATGTACTGCCGCAGCGACCGGCGGGACGCCCGCCCCACCCCGGCCAGGTGATCGCCGAGGGTCGATCCGGGGGCGGGCCTGAGCTGGTACCTCGGGGTCGTCTCCTGCCCCCGCAGGCCGGCCGCCGCGAGCTGGCTGGCCAGCGGTCCGTCCCACGGCACGTTGACCAGACCGCAGGTGGCCGCGCCGGTACCGGCTGCCAGGCGCGCCATTGCCGCGCAGAGCGCCCGCACCGGTTCCGCCCCGAGCGGACCGGCCGAGAGCACCATCGTCTCGTAGCAGTGCCAGACGTGCCCGACGAGCATCCGGGTGACCCCGCCGTCCGGCGGGCCGAACGGATCGACGGTTTCCTGCAGGTAGAGGATCAGCGCGGCGGCGAGCCGGTCCGGCCCGTCCCGAAGCACCAGGTAGAACGGCTCGGACGGTTGGGAGAGCGGGTTCTTCTCGACCGAGTGCAGGAAGTCGTAGCTGAAGAAGACATTCGCCCCAGCCGCCGCCGCGAACCGTGACCATCGCTCCCGCCCGATCGCGGTGACGGACTGGAGGATCTCCACGTCCGACACCTACCGGCCTCCGGCCAGATCGATGAAGCTGCCAGTGGAGAACGACGCCGCATCGGACAGCAGCCACAGGATCGCCTCGGCGACCTCCTCCGGGTCCCCGCCGCGCTGCATCGGCAGGTTGTGCTGCAGCCGCTGCACCCGGTCCGGGTCACCGCCGCTGGCGTGGAACTCCGTACGGATGAACCCGGGCCGTACCGCGTTGACCCGGATGCCTTCGGCCGCCACCTCCAGCGACAGCCCCCGGGTCAGGGTGTCGAGCGCGCCCTTCGACGCGGCGTAGTCGACGTACTCGTTCGGGGAGCCGAGCCGCGAGGCCGCCGACGACACGTTGACGATGGCGCCGCCCGCACCGCCGTGCCGGGTGGACATCCGCAGCACCGCCTGACGGCAGCAGAGGAACGCGCTGATCACGTTCGTGGTGAGGATGCGGTGCAGGCGCTCCTCGGTGAGGTCCTCCACCCGCGACTGCTTCTCGACCACGCCCACGTTGTTGACCAGTGCGGTGAGCGTGCCGAGCTGGTCGTCGACCGTGGCGAACAGGCGGTCGACCTCGTCGCCGCGGCTCACGTCTGCCGGCACGGCGATCGCGGTGCCGCCCGCGTCCACGATGGACTTCACGACCGCGTCCGCCGCCGCCCGGTCGTGCAGATAGTTCACGCAGACCCGGTAACCCCGTCGGCCGGCCAGGATCGCGGTGGCCGCGCCGATACCCCGGCTGGCGCCGGTCACCACCAGTACCCCGGACATCAGTAGTCCCCGTTCGCCTTGGCGATGTAGTGCCCGGACACCTTCCGCTTCGCCCGCAGGCAGTAGCGGTTCAGCCCGTCCGCGAAGGCGCCCATCGGCCGGCGGAAGTCGATGATGATGATGACGCGCGGCTCGTCGCTGTCGTTGCGCACCTCATGTTCGAAGGTGTCGTCCAGGACGATGCTCTCGCCCGCCTTCCACGTGTAGAACTCCCGGTCCACCCGGATGCTCGGCGGCTTGACCGCGGCCGTCTGGATGCACAGGTGGTAGCGGAGAATGCCGGCGTACGGGCCCGCGTGCGCGTCGAGTTGCACACCGGGTTCGAGCACGGAGACCATGGCGCTCACCACGCCCGGGGTCTTCTCGGCGAACTCGAGCAGGGTGGGAACGTCCTCGCGTGCCTGCTCGTTGGACACCCCCAGCATGTACGCGTAGTACAGCCGCCAGTCGTTGGAGATCTGTGCCGCCCGGACCGGATCGATGTCCTCGTAGCGGCCGAGTTCGCGTTTCTTCAGCAGTGCCTGCACCTCGGCCTTGAGCTGGTCGAAGTTGGCCTCGAGCGCGCGTACCTCGGGAAAGAGGTCGTGCGGTGAGGCGAAACGCGGACGCCGGTCACCGCCGCAGGACTTGAGGAAGACGCGGTTGGCGATGCTGCGGATCACCGCGTGGTCGACGCTGATTGACTTAGCCACCGGATGCCTCCAAACACAGTGAGCGTGACGGAAGTCGGACTTCCGTCAGGAAACGCTCTGTCGGGGACTAGACAGTGTCCTTCCGCTGCCGCACCGCCATCGTCGCCAGTGCGCCAGCGAGCAGGGTCAGGACGGGAATCGCATAGGTGTTTCGTACGGCGAGGAAGATGTCGCCGCGAGACAGGAAGACCTGGAGCAGTGCCCCCACCGACGCGGTGTATACCAGGCTTCCGCACAGTCGGGTGGTGTTGAAGACGCCGGACGCGACGCCGGCGAACTGCGGCGGCACGTCGCGCATCGCGACCGCCACCGAGGGCGCGAACGCCACGCCCATGCCGACTCCGGTGACCGCCAGGCCGGGTAGCAGGAGGAGCCAGGACCGGTGCGCTCCGACCCCCATGAGCTGCATCGCCATTCCCAGCCCGAACAGCAGCAGACCGAGCATCAGCACGTACTTGCCGCCCCACCGGTCGGACAGCCGGCCGGAACGACGCGCCACGACGACCGAGACGAAGGGCGGTACGGCGATCAGCAGGCCGGCCTGGAACGCGCTCCACCGGTGCGCGGTCTGCAGGTACAGCGGAATCAGCAGGAGCATCGCCGCGACCGCGCCGGGAATGACGCCGATCACCGCGGAGGCGATGGCGAAGTTGCGGTCGCGCAACAGGGCGAACGGCAGCAGCGGGTCCCGCCCCTGCTGGTGCCATTGCACCAGGGCGAACACGCCGAGGACGACGACCGCGGCGGCGAAGAGCATCGGGATCGTCACCGGGCCCCACACCCGCCCCCAGCCGTACCGCTCCCCGCTGATCAGCGGGTAGACGACAAGGAAGATCGCCGCTGCGAGCAACAGCGCGCCGGTGACGTCGAGCCGGCTGCGCACCTCGGCGCGCAGCCGCGGCACCGCCAGGAGCACCAGCACCGCCCCGATGAGACCCACCGGGAGGTTGATGAAGAAGATGCCCCGCCACCCCACCGTCGCGGCCAGCAGTCCGCCGACCGTGGGCCCCGCCGCGGTGGCCAGGCCGGCAAACGCCCCCCACACGCCCAGCGCCCTGCCCCGCTGCTCCGCCGGGTAGACCCGGGTGATGATCGCCATTGCCTGCGCGGCGAGCAGAGCGGCGCCGACGCCCTGCACCGCGCGGCCGACGATCACCTGTTCCGGGTGCTGCGCGAATCCGCAGGCGGCCGAGGCGACCGTGAAGACCGCGAGCCCGACGAGCATCACCCGGCGCATGCCGAACAGGTCGCCGAGCCGTCCGCCCGGGACCAGCAGGACGGCGTAGCTCACCAGATAGCTGTTGGTGATCCAGAGCATCTGCTCGACGGAGGCGTGCAGCCCTCGCATCATCTCGGCGAACGCGATGTTGATCACCGTGGTGTCGAGCAGCACGAGCGCCTGGGCGAAACAGATCGCCAGCATGGCGAACCCGGGGGTACGGAGGCGCGTTCGCAGTGGCGGCAGCGCCAGCGCGCTGGCCGTCATGACCGGGATCGTCGAAGCTGCCCGTACAGGAAACCGGGCGCGGCCTCGTCGATCGTGCCCTCCCAGCCGAGCGCGTTCAGTCGCTCGAGCAGGTCGCCGGCGTCGAAGAACAGTTTGACGATCCGGTAGTTGCTTCCGTCGGCGAGGGTGCGCACCACGGCCACGTCGGGCGCCTGCTCATCGATGAGCTCCCCGTCCTTCTCCCGGATGGTCACATCCACGAACTCGACGACACCGCCGGGCCGCAGTGCCCGGGCCACGCGCGCCCAGAAGTCCTCGAACAGGGCCGGCGGCACGTGCGACAGCCAGTGCCCGAAGAACACGCCGTCCCACTGCCGGTCGGGTTCCCAGGTGAACAGGTCGGCATGGATGTACTCGACCTGGGTCAGGCCCTTTCCCCGCGCGGTGTCGATCATCTCGGCCGAGCCGTCGACGGCCGTCAGGCTGCGGCATCGCTGGACCAGGTGCGTGGTCCAGTACCCTGTACCGCTGGCGAGTTCGAGCACGTCCCCGCTCAGCTGCCCGGACCTGAGCCGATCGATCAGCGCGCCCGACGCGGCTTCCTGGTAGGGCACGAACGTGTCGTCGTATTCGCCGGCCCGGGCACGGTAGTACTCCTGTTGCGAGGCGAGCAGCGGCATATCTTGGTCAAGCATTGGCTGGGATCCTCCCCCGTTGTCCGGCCAATGTTGGTGCCACGTTCAGTAGTTGGATACTAACCCGTCAATTCAAACATGACTATGCATGAGGACCCTCACAGGATTCCGGCAACCGGCGGTGCCGATCAAGTGCTACAGCGCCGGGTACGCCGGCATCGGCATCACGTCCCTGGCGCTGTGGTCGGGGCCGGCCACGCGCAGGACGGTGCGGTGATCCCGGTCGAGATCCGTCCCGCGCGTCGCGCAGCGACACGCCGCCACTGAGGAAAGGACGCTGATGTCTGACATCGCAGATCGTTACCGGCTGCTCTCCGATGGATTCCTCGCCCGTATCCGGGCGACCCCGGCCGACCGCTGGGAGGCGGTGAGTCCGTGCGCCGGCTGGACGGCCCGCGACGTGGTCGCGCACGTCATCAACGGTCACCGAGGCATCCTCGCCATGGTCGACGGCACACCCCCGACGCCCGCCGACGGAGTCGGGGTCTCCGCCATGGCCGACGCGCCCGAGGTCGAGCCCGGCGCGGATCTCGGCGTCGCGTTCGCGCGGTGCCGCGACGACATGTACGCGATGCTGAGCGATCCCGACCGGGCCGCGACCCGGCTGCGCGGCGGCCCGTTGGGGCCGGCGCCGGTCGAGCAGGCCGGCGACCTCATCGGCGGGATGGAACTGCTGGTCCACACCTGGGATCTCGCCCGCGCCGTCGGCGGCGACGAGCGGCTCGACCCCGGCCTCGTCGCCCGGACGCACCATGCGCTCCTGCCGCACCATGCGGCCCTTCTCGCCACCGTCGCGTTCCGGCCCAGCATCCCGGCGCCGCACGACGCCGACCCGCAGACCGCGTTCCTGTCCTTCGTCGGCCGGCGCGCCTGACGGTCGCGGCTCGGGCCTACCCGATCGTCTCCGTGGCGGCGTCGGCTGGCTCGTCGTGCGCCTGCACGGGCCGGCCTGCCGGGCGGTAGGCCGGCCCGGAACGCCGGCCGTCCCTCGATCACCGGGACCGCGGGCGGGTGATCGAGGGACGGCCGCCACCGTGGGGGTGGGGAACCGGGCAGCGGGCCGGGCGGGGCCGCGTCGCTGCCCGGAGCGCGGGGTTGGCGGGTCCGGGCGACGGCGGCTACCAGCCGACGGCGACCAGCAGATACTGCGGGCCGCCGTGGGAGATGAACGACGACTCACCGGCCACGTCGTCGTACGGGAAGCCGTACGCGAGGCGGTTGATGGCGTGGTCGTGCCAGAACTTCGCGTAGTAGTTCGCCGGTGGTGCCAGGTAGAAGTTGCTCCGGACCTGCTGCTGCGCGGCCGGCAGGTGCGCGGTGTGCCGGTTCAGGGCGGCGCACATGTTCGGGTTGCCGGCCATCGAGCCGGCGCAGCCGAAGATGTTGGAGGTCGACTCGTTGACCCCGACCGACGCGGCGTAGCCGGTGAAGTAGTTCTGGTTGACGCCGCCGGTCCGGAACGACGGATCGCTGCCGGGCGCGATGATCCGGTACGGCGCCTGGGTCTGCGCGAGCACCTTGAACTCGGCCGGCACCTCGTTGGTGAACCGCTGGAAGGTGGCCGACCGGTCCTCGGCGAAGGTCGCCTGGTCCTCGCCGACCTGCACGTCGTACCCGTCGTGGGCGTGCAGTCGCATGGCGAGCTTGAGGCCGAACGCGTCGACCCGGGTGGTGTTGCCGTTGAACACCGACGGGCCGACGGTGAACTCGATGAAGTCGTAGTACTGGCTGCTCGGCGAGCCCAGGTAGAAGTACATCCGGCCGGCGGAGTTGGCGGGCATGTCGAGGTAGGGCTGTTCGGCGATCGAGTGGACCTGCCCGTTGAAGCTCCAGTAGACCTGGCTGTCGGGGTAGCGGCCGTTCGTGCGGTTGAGCACCTTCACCATGACGACGTTCTTCGCGGCCGGGATGCCGCTGGTGTCACCCCAGAATGCGTCGCCGCCCGGGTTCGGTGAGCCGGTCGGGCTGGGTGAGGTGGTCGGGCCGCCACCGGCGACGCGGACGGCGAACTCCCAGAGGGAGTACCCGTAGGCGGTGGCCCGGGCGGTGCCGTACAGCCGCACGTACCGGCCGGTGCCGGTGACGGTGAGCGTCTCGGTCCCGCCGGCCCCGGTCGTGGTGGAGTAGACCGTGGTCCAGGTGGCGCCGTCGGTGGAGGTCTGGAGGCTGTACGCCCGGGCGTAGGCGGACTCCCACTGCAGGGTCACCCCGCAGACGGCCTGGGAGCTACCGAGGTCGACCTGGATCCACTGCGGGTCGGAGAAGGCCGACGACCAGCGGGTGGCGGTGTTGCCGTCGACGGCGGCCGACGCGGGCGTGCCGGCGTTCTCGGTGGACGACGCCGTCGCGGGCCGGTTCAGCGCGGCGTTGGCCGTGCCGCAGCCGGGGCCGGCCGGGGCACTGCCGTAGACCTGGAACTCCCAGAGGGAGTACCCGTAGGCGGTGGCCCGGACGGTGCCGTACAGCCGCACGTACCGGCCGGTGCCGGTGACGGTGAGGGACTGGTTGCCCCCGGCTCCGGTGGTGGTGGTGTAGACCGTGGTCCACGTGGTCGCGTTGGTGGACGTCTGGATCTGGAAGCTCGTGGCGTACGCGGCTTCCCAGGTGAGGACGACCCGGCTGACGGTGTAGGTGCCGCCGAGGTCTATCTGGATCCACTGTGGGTCGGAGAAGGCCGACGACCAGCGCGTGGCGGTGTTGCCGTCGACGGCGGCCGACGCGGGGGTGTCGGCGTTCTCGCTCGACGACGCGGTCGCGGGCCTGCCTTGTGAGAGCAGGGTGTCGGCGGCGGCCGCGCCCAGGGTGGTGGCCACCGCGTAGGTGGTGATCACGGCGGCGATCAGGCCGATGGTGGTGAGGACGCGCCAGAGCCGGGTGGACGGTCTCCAGCATCCGGCGGTGGCAGGGACGGCGACAACCATGACTACTCCTGTTGTCGGGGCATACGGGCCGAGGGGTGTGCCGGGCTGAGGGGCGTGCGGGCCGAGGGGCGTGCGGGCCGAGGGGCGTGCGGGCCGAGGGGTGCGCGGGGTGGAAATCAGTAGCGGAAATCTGTGGTGGATGGCCGTGCGGGATGGCCGTGGTGGAAGGCCCTGCGGAAAGGCCGTGCGGAAAGGCCGTGGTGGAGAGCGCTCTCTCCGGAGCCTGTAGGGCCGGGTCGCCGTTGTCAAGACGGTGACAAACATCGATCTCTTTGGAGGGGTTCGAGTGCTGGGTCCGGCGCCGCAGGGCCAGCGTGCGCTGGGGGAGTGGACTCGTCCATGACATCGATTAAGTCTTAAATTAAGGCGCAATGTCATTTTTCCGAGATGGTGAGGCGACCGGCCGCCGGGTCACCGCGGCGATCGCTCGCCCGGTCGCCGTCGGCGGAGGTGAACTGCCTGGTCGGTACGTACGGATCGGGTCCGGGGTCGGTGGTGGGGTCGTCGGTCGGGGCGCAATGGGGTCCGCCGACCGCCCTTGACAGGCGCTCCGGCCGAGATGAACCTCTCTGCAATCGTCTCAAAAAAACGATTGAAATCGATGCGAGGCGGTGGGTTCGGGAACCCTCTCGTGCGCCGACACGGTGGGTTCCGGAACCTCCTCGTGTGCCGACACGGTGCGCCGCGCCGATGGCGACGCCCGTCGACCATCCCCCCAATCCGGGAGATCTCATGCAGGCCATTCCCCCTCCCCGGGCCCGGCGCGGCAGATCCGCGTACCTCCTCGCCCGGATCACCGCAGCGGTGGCGCTGCTGGCCGGCGCCGTCGTGACCGTCGTGACGCCGCCCGCCGGCGCGGCCACCACCCTGCTGTCGCAGGGCCGGCCGGCCACCGCCTCGTCCACCGAGAACGCCGGTACCCCGGCCTCGGCCGCCGTCGACGGCGACACCGGTACCCGCTGGTCGAGCGCGGCCAGCGACCCGCAGTGGTTGCAGGTCGACCTCGGCGCGACCGCGAGCGTCACCCAGGTCGTGCTCACCTGGGAAGCGGCGTACGCGAAGAGCTTCCAGATCCAGACCTCGGCCGACGCGGTGACGTGGACGTCGGTGTACTCGACGACCTCCGGTACCGGCGGCACGCAGACCCTCGACGTCAGCGGCACCGGCCGGTACGTGCGGCTGTACGGCACCGCCCGGGCCACCGGCTACGGGTACTCCCTCTGGGAGTTCCAGGTCTACGGCTCCCTCGGCACGACCGCCGCCTGCGGTACCACCAACGCGGCGCAGGGCCGGCCGGCGACCGCCTCGTCGAGCGAGAACGCCGGTACCCCGGCCTCGGCCGCCGTCGACGGCGACACCGGTACCCGCTGGGCCAGCGCGTTCGCCGATCCACAGTGGTTGCAGGTCGACCTCGGTACGTCGACGTCGGTGTGCCGGGTGGTGCTGAACTGGGAGGCGGCCTACGCCGCGGCGTTCCAGATCCAGACCTCGGCCGACGCCGCCACCTGGACGACCGTCTACGCCACGACCACCGGCGCCGGCGGTACCCAGACGCTCGACGTCAGCGGCACCGGCCGGTACGTGCGGGTGTACGGCACCGCCCGGGCCACCGGTTACGGGTACTCACTGTGGGAGTTCCAGGTCTACGCCACGACCACCGGCGGGGGCGGCGGGCCGGTCACGGGGCCGGTCATCTCCCGGTACCAGCCGGTGAAGGCCTCCTCGTACGTCGGCGGCAACGCGCCCGCCGCGGCGCTCGACGGCCGGACCACCACCCGGTGGGAGAGCGCGGCCAGCGACCCGCAGTGGCTCCAGGTCGACCTGGGCGGCACCGCCACGATCAGCGGCGTGGTGCTGACCTGGGAGGCCGCCTACGCCACCGGCTACCGCATCGAGGTGTCGGCCGACGCGGCCACCTGGTCAAGCGTCTACTCCACCACGACCGGAAAGGGCGGCGTGGAGACCCTCGCCGTCAGCGGCACCGGCCGGTACGTGCGGCTGTACGGCACGGCCCGGGCCACCGGCTACGGGTACTCGCTGTGGGAGTTCGAGGTCCGCGGCACCGTCGACACCTCGGCGGCCACCCCGCCCCTGCTGTCCGGGCCCACCCGCCCGCCGGCCACCACCGGCCAGTTCGCCCTCTCCGCTCCCGCCGACGGCGCCATGGTCACCACCACCCGCCGGCCCGCGCTGTCCTGGGCCGCCGTGCCGGGCGCGGTCCGGTACCAGGTCTGGATCAACATCAGCCGGACCGACTATGACTTCACTGCCGCCGGTAACCTGATCGACCTGTACACCAAGGTGGCCGAGCCGACCGGCACGAGCTACACGCCGAGCTGGGACCTGCCCGACCGCTGGACCTACAAGTGGTACGTCGTGTCGGTGAGCGGGTCGGGCGCCACCACCACGTCGGCCATCCGCCGGTTCAGCGTGTACCTGCCCACCATCAGCACGGTCGCCGACGGCGTACCCGTGGTCAACGGCAGCCGGGACCTCAACCGCAACGGGACCGTCGAACCGTACGAGGACTGGCGCCAGCCGATCGAGACCCGGGTGAACGACCTGCTCGGCCGGATGACGGTGCAGGAGAAGGCCTACCAGATGTTCTACAACGCCCAGGTCTACCCGCAGTCGGGGTGGCACTTCGGGCCGGCGCAGCCGCAGGACCTGCACGCCGCCCTGCTCGCCGCGTCCGGTACCCGGCTGGGTATCCCGTTCGTGTCGGCGGGCGACACCATCCACGGGTACGCGACCACCTACCCGACGCAGAGCGCGCTGGCCGCCGGCAAGGACTACGCCCTCGACTACAAGCTGGGCGACATGCAGCGCAAGGAGCAGCTGGAGGTCGGTACGCGAGGCGTCCTCGGGCCGCTGGCCGAGGTGGGGACCAAGGTGATCTACCCCCGCATCCAGGAGGGCAACGGTGAGGACGCCCAGGTCGCCGCGGCGCAGGTCCGGGCGCTGGTGGCCGGGCTCCAGGGCGGGCCGGAGCTGAACCCGAAGTCGGTGCTCGCGACCGTGAAGCACTGGCCGGGCGAGGGCGCCGGCGGCGAGGCGCTGATCACCTACGACGCGGTCACCATCAAGTACCACATGATCCCGTTCCGGGCCGCGATGGAGGCCGGCGCCGTCAACATCATGCCCGGGTACGCCGGCAGCTCCTACCTCGATCCGGGCGGCCCCGGCGCCGGCGACAGCGCCAAGATCCTCGCGTACCTGCGGCAAAACCTGGGGTACTCGGGCCTCATCACCACCGACTGGCTGCCGGCCGGGAAACCGTGGATCGACGCGGCGAACGCCGGCTCCGACGTGATGGGCGGGGCCGACCCCGGCGCGGCGGGCTTCTCGCTGGACACCTTCACCGCGAACGTGCCGGCCGCCCGCATCGACGACGCGGTCCGCCGGGTACTGCGGCTGAAGTTCCAGTTGGGACTGTTCGAGAACCCGTACGGCGACCCGGTCAACGGTCCGTACCGGTGGCACCAGCCGTCGTACACCGCGCTGGTCAACCAGGCCGAGCGGGAGTCGATCACGCTGCTGAAGAACAGCAACGGCGTGCTGCCGCTCAAGCTGAAGGCGGGCGACAACATCGTGGTGGCCGGCCCCCGCGCCACCGACCCCCTCGCGTGCTGCATCTGGACCAGCTACTTCCACGCCGAGTACGGCTCGCTGAGCATCCTCGACGCGCTTCGGGCCAGAGCGGCCACCGCCGGGGTGAACGTCTACTCCGGTACCGGCCCGTCGCCCAAGCTCGCCGTCGTGGCCGTCGGGGAGGCCTCGTACACCCACGCCACCAACTGGACCAAGGAGCAGCCCTACCTGCCGCCCGACCAACTGTCGATCATCCAGAACTTCAAGAGCCAGGGGATTCCCGTGGTGGTGCTGCTGGTCCTGCCCCGCCCGTACGTGATCACCGAGTGGAACGGCCTGGCCGACGCCATCGTGGTCACCTACCGCGGCGGCGAGGAGATGGGCCCGGCGGCGGCGAGCCTGCTGTTCGGCGACTACACCCCGCGCGGGAAGCTGCCCTGGCAACTGCCGCGCAGCCTGGACCAGATCCTCAGGCCGGGCGGCACGGACGTGCTCGCCGACGCGGTCGAGCGCTGGGATCTGCCGTACGACCTCGGCGCCACCGACGCCGAGCGCGCCGACATCCGGGCCCGTATCGACGCCGGCCAGCCGGTGCCGAGCAGCTACGGCAACCCGCTGTACCCGTTCGGCGCCGGCCTGCAGGGATGGTCGTAGGCGGTTGACGCCCGGGGTCCGGTGTGGCGGTACCCGTACCGCCACACCGGACCCCGGGCAACTCACGGGGAGGTACAGGTGGGTGTCATCCCGGAGGCGCTGCCGGTGCCCTGGAACCCGAACTCGGTCGACTGCCCGGCGGCGATCTGGCCGTTGTAGCTGACGTTGGTGAACCGGACGGCGCCGCTGGTGCCACTGCGGTTGGCGTTCCAGGTGTTGGTGATGCTGGCGCCGGACGGCAGGGTCAGGCTGACGGTCCAGCCGTTGACCGGCGAGGAGCCGGCGGTGACCCGGACCGTGGCGGTGAAACCACCCGTCCACTGGTTGACCGACACCGACGCCGCGCATCCGGCGCCACCGGGCGGCGGGGACGACGGGGGCGTCGTGGTGGGCGGGGCGGTGGTGGGCGGGGCGGTGGTGGGCGGGGCGGTGGTGGGCGGAGTGGTCGTCGGCGGGGTGGTGGTCGGCGGGGTCGTCGAGCCGCTGAGGGTCGGCGTCGTCCAGTCCCTCCACTCGGCCAGGTTGCCGGCCGCCTTGCTGGAGATCCTCATCGTGCCGGCGGTGTTGCCGGTCTTCAGGAGGAACTTCTGGATGTTCTGCTGCAGCGGGGTCCGCCACTCGGGGCGGTTGGCGCAATGGTTGCCGTCCTGGATGTCGGACCAGTACGTGATGTTGTCTCCCGCGCCGAGCGCCTTGTAGACCTCCGCTCCGCCCAGGGCCGCCACGCTCGCGGATTTGGGACCCAGATTGGTGATGTGCGGGTTGTCCATGATGAACAGCCCGCGCGGCGCCACCATGGCCACCATCTCGTGCGTGTCGACCGGCAGGTTGTTCGGGTTGCCCGTGAAGGAGCCGAACGCGTCGCCCAGCCACGGCTGCTCGCTGTAGGCACTGCTCAGGCTCTGGGCGCCTTCCCCGGGAATGCCCCGGAAGATGGGAACGCCGGCGCTACCCGACTCGATGGGCATGGTCAGCGCGATACGCTGATCGAACACGCCGGCCACGAAGGCACCCTTGCCGAACCGCGAACATCCCGTGACGCCGGTCGCGTCCGCCCGGAGAATGCTGCCGCCCGACTGCTCGATGACGTCGATGATCCGGCTGACGCCCCAACCCCAGGCCTGGAGCAGCCCGGTGCTGCTGCTGGCCCCGTAGATGCTGTAGAACGCGCCTTGCTTGTTGTTCCGGGGCGTGCCCTCTTTCCCCACTGTGTAGGGGTCGTAGCTGATGACGGCGGCGCCGGCGGCCTTGATGGCGGCCGTGTCCGCGCCGAACCCTCCGTAGACGACGACGGCCGGGAACGGCCCGGAGCCGCTCGGCAACTGCACGCTCGCCGAGAAGCTGGAGCTCTTACCGTTGTGGGTCACGTTCACGGTGATGTTGCTGCTGGAAACCGTTCCCGTGACACCCTGCGGCTTGCCGGGCTTCTCGCCGTAAACGTACTTCTCCGCGAGCTTCTTGATCTCCTCCCGCCGGCACCGCCAGTCGGACCTGGTGGAGATGCGTGTACCGTCCAGCTTCTTGAACGGGTCGGGAAGCTTGGCGCTGGCGGCCACGGAGCCGGGCAGGGACACCGCGCAGTCGGCGCCCTCGTCCTCCACGGCGGCCGCCATGGCGGCCCCGGCGCTCGTGATCTGCGCTACTGCCGCTACCGCTCCGGCGATCGCGAGGGTCGCCGCCGCCGCCAGCGCGACGACGGCCGAACGGATTCTCGAGCGGCCCGAGCTGATGATCACTAGGGCTCTCCTTCCGAGAAGGGCGATGGAAGCGACGACCGCGGTCGGTGGTCACGAATGTCGACCGGGAGGGCAGTGGACGTGCCGGACTGCCACGCGCAGTCGTTCAGTGATCGGCTCCGCACGCGGTCGTGATGGCCACGACGTTACGGAAAAGTTTCGATCCATTCAAGGGCGTCCATGTCTTGTCGTTTCGGCCCATGATCCGGCGATGCCGACAACGACGCACGTAGACGACGCGATAGATGGCTGAAAACTTACGGAGTCAGGCGAAAGTTGCGGGCGCTGACCGAGCAGATGGACGGGTCGTTCCGTCACGACGGGCGCCGGGACAGCCGCGCGCGACGTGGTCCGTCGACGCCACCGGGGCTCCGGCTCCGATTCCGGTACGCCGCGCGGCAGCCGAACGGTGACGGTGTTTCCCTGGCCCGGGGGCGGAGCTCACCTCGGCCGCGCCGCCGCGCGCCTGGGCGATCGACGCCACGATGGTCAGGCCGATGCCCGAGCCCTTCCGTTGGCACTCGGCGCCGTGCCGGCCGGGACGTCACCCGCTGCGGTACGCGGACCATTCGTCGGCGAGCATCGCGAAGTCGAGTTCGGTGCTCCACTCTCCCGTGAAGAGCTCGTTGTGCACCAGGCGGGCCTCCTGCCGCATCCCCAGACGCCGCGCCACCCTCGCCGAGGCTTCGTTGCGTTCGTCGATGCGGGCGATGACGCGGTGCAGGCCGAGTTCGTCGAAGCCGAGACTCAGCAGCGCGCGTGCCGCCTCGGTGGCGTAGCCGCGGCCGACGAAGTCCGGGTGCAGGACGTATCCGATCTCCCCGCCGGCATGTACCCGGCTGTGCCAGAACAGCCGCCGGTCTCCGGGTGGGCGTCGCCGCCAGAGCCCGGGGCGTCCGCGAACAGTTCGCCGAGCGGCCGGGTGGGCAGCACCTCGGTCGCGGGCACGACGTCGTCGACCGGGAAGGTCACCATTGTGCGACTCCGCCGGGTCAGCGCAGGCCGGCAAAGAGGTCGTTCTCGGGCAGCGCCGCGCCGGTGCGGTCGTGTACCCGGACGAAGGTCTCCATCCCCATCAGTTCGGTGAACCGTTCCTTGCCCATCCGCAGAAAGAAGATGTTCTCGCTCTGACTGGCGTGGGCGGCCAGCGCGTCGAATTTCTGCCCGCCGTACGTGCTGGTGTCCACCCAGGTGGTGATCTCCTCGTCGGGCAGGCCGATCTGTGGTCCGGGGTCGGCCGGGGACGGATCCGGCTCCTCCCACTCGACGCCGAACTCCCGCAGCACCTTCCCGAACTGCTCCATCGCCGAGCGCGGCGCCGTGGTCCAGTAGACCTTCGCGGGGCTGCCGGTCAGGGCGACCGCGGCCATCGTGATGCGGTGGGCCTGAATGTGGTCGGGGTGGCCGTAGAAGCCGTTCTCGTCGTAGGTGACGACGACGTCGGGCTGGTAGCGCCGGATCAGCTCGGCCAGCCGCTGCGCCCCTTCCGCCACCGGTGTGGTCCAGAACGAGCCGGGCGCGTCGTTCGTCGGCCAGCCCATCATCCCGGAGTCGGCGTAGCCGAGCAGTTCGAGGTGGGTGACCTTCAGCGCCGCGCAGCTCTCTTCGAGCTCCGCCCGGCGCATCGCGACCACCGCTTCCGGGTCGTGCCCCGGTTCACCGGGCTTGACGCCGCCGGGGCCGTCGCCGCAGCGTCCGTCGGTACATGTCACGAGGACCGTCGTGATCCCTTCCGCCGCGTAGCGCGCGAGGACACCGCCGGTACTCGTCGCCTCGTCATCGGGGTGGGCGTGCACCGCCATCAACGTCAGTGGCCGATCAACCATGCCACCACCCTACGAGAGACGCCGCGCCGTGGCGGCCCTGGCGACGGCGCTACGCTCGGGGCGTAACCGCCGCCGGCGGCGCTCGCCGGATCGTTCCCGCGCCGCTAGTGCGGTGACCACAAACGTTGGCCGGGTTTTGTCGTACCCGCGTGGTGAGGTTGGCCTATGCCTCGACGTCGGGATCCCGCTGCGGGTCGGGTGGTGCACCGCACCGCCCGCATCGGGCTGCGGGTCACGCCGGCGCAGCGGCGGCGGTGTTTCGGGCTGTTGCGGTCGGCCGGGGACGTGTGGGCGTGTGCGTTGGAGGTCAACTGGTGGCGGCGGCGCCGGCTGCTGCCGGTGCGCTTCTACCACGGCACCTTCCACCTCGCCGACCGGCGATTGCGGCTGCCTACCGCCGCCGGCTGCCCACCGCTGTGGTTACGGCTGGACCGGGACATCCCGTATCCGGCCGAGCGGGTGCGGTCGGTGACGTTGCTGGCCGACGGTGGCCGGCTGTGGCTCGACGTCACCGCCGAACTGCCGGTCGCGGCCTACCCCGCACCCGCGCCCGCGTGATCGAGGGCCGGCACCGGCGCCGGGTGCGCCAGGCCCGGCACGAGGCCGCCAAGACCGTCGTGGCGTGGGCGGTCGAGCATCGGATCGGCACGCTGACCGTCGGCGACCCCCGCGGCGTGCTGCACCTCGACGCTGGCCGGCGGCACAACCTGCGGCTACGGCAGTGGCAACTCGGCCGGCTCATCGCCGTCCTCACCGACAAAGCGCAGCTGGCCGGCATCACCGTGCGGCTGGTCGACGAACGCGGCACCTCCTCCACCTGCCCGCGGTGTCGACGCCGCATCACCAAGCCCCGCGGCCGCACGCTGACCTGCGGGCACTGCCACACCACCGGGCACCGCGACCTGGTCGCGGCCGCCACCATCGCCACCCGCACCCCGGGCGGCGCACCCACCACCACCGACGCCGTGGTGCCGGTGGTGGTCACGCACCGTCGAGCCGGCCGCCACCTGCCCGGTCGCGGCCGCGCCCGGCGTGACCCCCGCCGCCCCCACCCGGAGACGGCCAGGCGGGTCGGTTGGCCAGCGGAGGCCCGCCCCACCACCCCGGTGGGGAGTCACTCGACCACCACCCGTGGCGAGGATCCACAACGCACCGCCCCACCCGGCGCACGTTAGTGGACACCGCACTAGCGTCATGAGGATGGTCACCGTCGCTGACGTACGGGAGCTGGCGCGGACGCTGCCGCGCAGCAGCGAGCACCTGATCCGTGACCGGGTGAAGTTCCGGGTCGGCTCCATCGTGTACGTCGCGTTCTCCCGCGACGAGACCACGATGGGGTTCGGCTACCCCAGAGAGGAACGTGACGCGCTCATCGCCGGCGAGCCGGACCTCTTCTTCCTGCCCCGCCCGGCCGAGCTGCGCTTCAGCTGGGTGTGTTGTCACCTCGCCCGGCTCGACCACCCGTACATGACCGAGCTGGTGACCGGGGCGTGGCGGATGGTCGTGCCGAAGTTCCTCGCGCGGCAGTGGCTCGGCGACTGAGGCTGGCCGCGCTCGGCCGGCGACAGTTTGTCGGACCCCGGGACTAGCGTGCCGATTGTGGACCGGGAGTTTCTGGAGCGGTGGAGCCGGGAGTGGGTGGTCGCGCACGATCCGGAGCGCGACCGGCCGCTGGACGACGAGGTGCGGGGCGGGTGGCTGGGCTTCGCGCCGGCGAGCCCGGAGCAGATCGCCGCGGCCGAGGAGCGCCTGGGGCGGACCCTGCCGCCGTCGCTGCGATCGTTCCTGCTGATCACCGATGGGTGGAAGAACGCGGGGAACTTCATCTACCGGCTGGCCGGAACGGCCGAGTTGGAGTGGCTGCGCGACACCAGGGACGCGCACTGGGCTGACGCGTACCGCAACGACGCGTACCAGGACGACGAGTTCCCCGAGGACGATTTCCCTGACGACGGCGAGGTGATCGGGCGGTCCCTGCGGATCTCGCTCGCGGGTGACGCGTCGGTGCTCTTCCTCGACCCGGAGGACGTCGGCGAGGACGGGGAGTGGGCGGCTTACCGGCTCGCGTCCTGGTCCGGCACCGGACCCGAGCGGTTCGACTCGTTCGCCGATCTCATGATCGACCTGTACGCGGGCTTCCACGCGCTGCGCAAGCCACCGGGGGAGACCCGGGACCGGTGGGACGCGGCGGTGGAGCGGGCCCGCCTGGCGGCCCTCCGGGGGGAGCTCGACGAACCGGCGGCGGTCCTCGCCGAGTCGCAGCGGTTCGGCCGAGAACGCGCCCAGCTGCTGCGCTTCCAGTTGTCCGCGATGCAGGGCAACTGGTACACGGCGCCGTTGTCGCACGTCTTCCTGGCGGACATGAGCGTGGTGAACGACCCGCTCTTCGAAGCCGAACTGCTGCCGCTGCTGTTCGTCGAGGACCGGTTGACGCACCGCCACGACCGGTTCACCCTTGACCGCCTCCGGCAGGTCGATCGCGTCCGCGCGAGGATCGAGGAGTACGAGGCGCGCCTGGCCGAGCCCGACTTCCGCCAGCCGTTCGGCAACCCGGAGTTCGACCGGGCTGTCCGTGCGATCGTCGACGACCTGGCGGCAGCCGTCCCTGACCCCGCCGGTCGAGCGGTCCGCTCCGACCCGGTGCCCCCTCCCCGGGGGCTGCGCGCGGCCGTCGTCCGGCGTCTCGACTCGCCCCCGGGCTTCGGGGCGCCGGGCTCGCCGGTGGCCTTCCAGGGTCCCCATCCGCCCGTGGCGTTCCAGGGTCCCCACCCGCCCACGGCCTTCCCGGAACCCGGCCCGACCGAGGCCGAGAGGGCGGAGGCGGCGCGCGTCCGGCGCGCCCTCCTCGACGAGGCGTGGACACGGCTGCGGGCGGCCATGTCGACGTGGCGTCCGGTCAGCGACTGCCACATCGCGCCGGTGGTTCTCTTCACCGAGCCGCTGTTGGCGAAAGTACTCACTCCGGATCGCGGCCGTGACCTGCTGCGGATCCCACGCGGTTGACCCGCCTGGGCGGCGCCCCGCCCCGGGGGTGTATCGGGATCGCCGGTCATGCTGGCCTGGAAGGTACATGTACGGGACCGGTGCGGCCGGCGCGAGCCGCGGTACCCGGCCGGGTGGCGCCGCCAGGGGCGCTGACCGACCGGGTACCTGCCGTACCGGCGCAGTGCGAGTGGGGCCGTTCAGCTCGCGGTGCACGCTACGGCCGGGGTGCTGTTGGTGCCGTTCCACGATCCGATGAACCCGAAGGTCGTGCCGGCCCCGGCGGCGAGGCTGCCGTTGTAGCTGACGTTGCGGGCGGTCACGGTCGACCCGCTGCTGGTCACCGTCGCGTTCCAGGACTGTGTCACGGCCTGCCCGTTGGCGAAGGTCCACGTGACCGTCCAGCCGCTGATCGCCGTGTTGCCGGCGGTGACGCGTACCTCGCCCTGGAAGCCGCCGGACCACTGGCCGATGACCGAGTACGTGGCGCTGCACCTGCGCCCGCCGGACGGCGGGGTGGTGGTCGGTGGCGTGGTGGTCGGTGGCGTGGTGGTCGGCGGAGTGGTGGTCGGTGGCGTCGTGCGCGGCGGCGTGGTGATCGTCCCGCCACTGTAGATCGTGGCTTCCTTGGCCGTGGCCTTGATGCCGTTGGCGCCGTTGACGATCCGCTGCCCCCAGGTGGTGAGCTGCTTGGGGTCGAAGTTGACCGTCATGTCCAGGATCGGATCGCTGTTGCCGCTCCAGGACCAGCCGAGGTAGCCGATGCCGCGGGACACCGCCTCGGACAGGATCGTCTCGTGGTCGACCTCGCCTGAGCTGAACTGCCAACCGAACTCGCCGATGACCAGTGGCCACCCCTTCGACTGGAAGTAGTTGAGGTAGTCGGTGACCTTCGATGCGGTGTTGTAGACGCTGTACATGTGGATCGACAGCACCGTGTTGCGCTGGCTGTCGGCGTCCAGGATCGTCTGCGCGTTGTCGCGCATGACGTTCTGCCAGTCCTGGCCCCAGTTCGGTGCGTCCACCATGAGCAGGTGCTGGAAGCCGTTGCTGCGCATCTTCTGGATGGCGGCGGTGGTCGCGGCGGTCCACTGGCCCGGGTTGGTGTTGCCGATCGGCTCGTTGCCGATATTGATCACTACGTAGTTCTCCTGGCCGGCCAGCGCGCTCTTCTGGCTGATCCAGTAGTTGACCGCCTCGTCGAGCGTGGCGGCCGCGGCGTCCTCGCCGTACCCGGTGGTGTCGTGCACCTCCAGGACGCAGATCAGCCGGTTGGCCTTGCACAACGAGATCACGTTGGCGACGTCGGTGGACGGGCCCCACCGCTTGCCGCTGCCCAGTACCACGCGCACGGTGTTGGCGCCGGTCGCCTTGATGTTGGCGAAGGAGCTGGTCTGGTTGGTGTACCAGACGTGCGGGTGGTTGATCCCCCGCATGATGAACGTCTGGCCGTTGGCCTCGACGATGTTCCGGCCACTGACGTGCAGCCCCACGGCGGCGGACGCCGGCTGAACGTACACCAGGATCGAAGCGGCGGCGGCGAGCAGGGCGGCGCCGAGGATCGTGAGTCGTCTTCTCATGACCTACCTCAGGAGGGGAGGCCCCGGAGACGGGGCGGGACGGCCTACGCCACAGGCGTGAGTCCGACGACCGCTGCCCAGCTCTCGCGGCATGGGTGCGGTTCGTCGATGGTGTTGCGTTGCAATGCCCGCCTCGTGGAAGCACGGTACGCTTCAACATCCGCTCATGCAATCTATAACCATCGATGTATGAATCAAGCCGGGCGGGAGCTGTGCCTGGTGTCCATGCGCGGGCCGCCGATGATGGCCGGTGCTCACCTGCCGGTCAGTAGATCGACGGTGGTCAGTGTTAGTCTGCCGGTCGGTCGACCGGCGGTGGTCAGTGTTCACCTGCCGGTCGGCCGCGCGCTACGCGTCCGGGCCGGCGTGGACAGGAGCGGCGGCTTGGATGGCTGCGAGATCAACGTGGCTGCGCCTGACAGCCCGATCGGTACCTCGTCGCAAGGAGATCGTATGAAGCGACGGCATCTCGCTGCGCTGGCCTCGGCGGCCGCGGTCGCGGCTCTGGCCGTTTCCACCCTCACCACTCCCGCGTCGGCGTCGGCTGACGACGGCTACACCTTCGCGGTCATCGGCGACATTCCCTACGGTGCGACCGCGATCGCCAACTTCCCCAAGGCTGTCGCCCAGATCAACGCCGACCCGGCCGTGCAGTGGGTCACCCACCTCGGCGACATCAAGGACGGGTCGAGCGTCTGCGGCGACGACTACTTCCGGCAGATCAAGAACGACTTCGATCAGTTCCAGGACCCGCTGGTCTACACCGTCGGCGACAATGAGTGGACCGACTGCCACCGCGCCAACAACGGTGGATACGACCCGCTGGAGCGTCTGGCCAAGATCCGGCAGGTGTTCTTCCCGCAGCCGGGCCGTACCCTGGGCCGGCACAGCGTGCCCGTACAGTCGCAGGCCGACCTCGGCATCCCGGAGAACGTACGCTGGCAGCGAGCCGGCGTCGGCTTCGCCGCCGCGCACGTCGTCGGTAGCAACAACAGCCTCGCGCCGTGGACCGGCAAGACCGCGCCCACCCCCGAGCAGGCGGCCGAGGTGCTGGGGCGCACGTCAGCGACCATCCAGCAGATCCACGACACGTTCGCCGACGCCCGTCGCCAGCACCAGCGGGCCGTGGTGCTGATGCTGCAGGCCGACATGTTCGACCCGACGGTGCCCAGCCCGACGTTCGCCGACTACTACGGCTTCCAGCCGATCGTGGCGGCCATCGCCCGGGAGTCGGCGGCGTACCACGGGCAGGTCTACCTGTTCAACGGCGACAGCCACGTCTACCACACCGACAACCCCCTCGGGCCGTCGTCGACGTGGTTGTCCTTCTACGGCATCAGCAAGCCGGTGTCGAACCTGACGCGCATCACCGTGGACGGCTCCGGCAACGCCGCGGACTACCTGCGGGTCACGGTCAACGGCCGGGGCTCCCAGGTGCTGAGCTGGACCAGGGTCCCGTACGCGCTCTGAAGCGACGGTCGTGACGCCCGTCCTGAAACCCGGGCGGGTGTCGGCCCGGTGCACGTCGCCCGGTCAGGCCGGGGAGGGGGCGGGTTCGGGCGGTCGGGCGAGGATGCCCCGGGGACGGACGCACCGGATCGGTTCGAGTGCCGCGCCCGCGTCGGCGAGTACCTGGTCCGCGGCCAGGACGCCGGAGGCAGCCGCCCGCTCCATGAGCGCGGTGGGAAACGGCAGGCGCACCCAGTCTCCGGCGAGAAAGAGGCCGGGTGCGTCGGTGACCACGCCGGGGCGGGTGTGGTCACTGCCGACCCCGAACGCGGGAGCGTTCGCTTCCCTGCGCGTGTGCTGGTCGACGACGCCCATCGCGGCGGTCTCCGGCCACAGGGCGGCAAGTTCGGCGCGCATGCGGGCGGCGGCGGTCGAGGCGTCGAGGTGGTCGTCGCAGGCGTAGGCGTGCAGTTCGAGTACCGCGCCGCTGCCGCGGACCGTCCATCGCCCGGCCTGCCGTTCGACGCGGTGGTACGCGGTGACGGAGTCGAGGGTGGCTTCGCGGGTGACGGCGTTGAACGCGGCGCGGTGCGGCTGGCAGTCCCGGTCGGTCCACAGGCGGCTGACCACGTAGGGCGCTGCCACGCCGAGCTGGTCGAGTTGCGCTGCCAGGTGGGGCGCGGTCCGGGTGAGCCCTGTCGACGCGGCGCCGAGTGCGCGGACGGCAGGCGGGTCGGCGGCCAGGATGGCGTACCGACCGGTGACGGCTTCACCGCCGCGCAGCGTCACCCGCCAGCCGTCGTGGCCGGGTTCGATCCGGTCGACCGGGCTCGCGGTGCGTACGTCCGCGCCGAGCGCGTCGAGCCGCGCGGCGAGCGGCTGCCAGATGGCGGTCGCGTGGTCCTCGGTCGGAGCGTCGATGTCGAGACCTTCGGGGTTGCCGAGGAAGTAGAAGTGGAACATCATGATCATCTCGGCTGCGGACATCGTCTCCTCCCGGTTGAAGAAGGAGTGGGCGAAGACGTCGAACAGCATGGCGCGGGCCCGCTCGGGTACCTGCAGCGAGTCCAGGAAACGGGTGGCCGGGATGTGGTCGTACTCGCGGTAGGTGCGACGCCGTTCGTAGGTGAGCAGCGGCAGTGCGGCCTTGCCGTCCATCCGGCGCAGGTCGTCGAGGCCGAGGCTGGGCGAGCGTGCGATGAGCGCGCACAGGTTCACCAGCGGCAGGCGTGGCAGGTCGGCGACGTCCTCCTCCGCCCAGGTGCGCGACAGGACGGGGTAGCGGCCAAGGGGACGCAGAAACCCCAACTCCGGGTCGATCCGGCGCAGGATGGCCCGCCAGGTGTAGTACTGGCGGAAGAAGCCGTGGAACCCGTGGTCGACCAGGTGGGTCGAGCCGTCGCGCAGCCGGTGCGGCCAGGCGGCCAACCGGCCGCCCAGCCACGGTGCCCGTTCGAGCAGGGTGACCCGCAGCCCTCGCTCGGCCAGCACCAGCGCGGCGCTCACACCGGCGATACCTCCGCCGACCACCACGACCGTCGCCGGTCGGGGTGCCGTCCACGGTCGGTGCCGCTGTGGCCGGACGACCATCCACCGCCGAAGTCCGATACCCATGGGGCACCTTCGCAATCGGGCGTTGTCGTCGGTGTGCCGGGCGAGCCTGGTGGTGAGGCTACCGGTTCCGGGTCGGTCCCGCAGGCGAGCGTGGCGTGCCCGCCCGATGCGTCCGGGCCGGGCCGTGGGTTCAGTAGATCATCTGCATGACGTCGCGGACCCACGTGAGGGTCTGGTCGGCGATCTCGTTGCCTTCTCGGCGCACGCTCCGATGAGGAATCTGATGGTCGACTCATGTATGGTGCTCGCGAGAAGGAAAAACGTCGAGATCCTAGACCTTCGTCGACCGGACCTCACGCGCACACGCGGACGCACCCTGCGCCGCCACTTCCTCCCCGAAGGTGTGCGCGTATGAACGACAAGGATCAGGCTACGAGCGCCGTCGGCGAGCGGCCGGACGTTCGAGCCGCTCATTCGCCTCGAACTCTGCGAGAAGCGTGGGCGGCCCTGGCAGGGCTGGCCGCGGTGTTTCTCTTCGAAATGCTCGACAACTCGATCCTCAACGTCGCGTTACCCACGATCGGACGTGACCTGCGGGTATCGACGACCGCGCTGCAGTGGGTGACCGGTGCCTATGCGGTGGTGTTCGGTGGGTTGATGTTGGTCTTCGGCGCGATAGCCGACCGGTTCGGCCGGCGTCGAATCATGCTCATCGGGCTGGTGCTGCTCGGACTTTCCAGCCTGGCAACTGCGTTCGTCTCCACTGCCGAACAGCTCATCGCCGTCCGGGTAGCGATGGGTGTCGCGGCCGCGATGACCACGCCCGGGTCGATGGCGCTGGCGTTTCGGCTCTTCGAAGACGATGGCCTTCGCGTCCGTGCGATGACCCTGATCTCGACCGTCGGATTGGTCGGTCTCGCGATCGGTCCGACCGCTGGTGGCTTCGTGCTGGCGTTCGCGCCCTGGCGGGTCCTGCTGTTGATCAACGTCCCGATCGCGGTGCTGGCGTTCATCGGTATTCGCGCCGGCATCGCCGGTGACGATGCGGGCGAGCTTCACCGCGACCCCGTAGACATCGCCGGCGCGGCGCTCGGTACGGCCACGATCGTGCTCGCACTGGTCGCACCCACGCTGTTCGTCGAAGACGGCGCCGACTCGTGGGCACCATGGCTGGCGACCGCAGCGACCGTCGCCGCAGCGCTGCTGTTCGTATGCCGCGAGCGCTGCGCACGCCACCCGCTGCTGGACCTGCGGCTCGTCGCGCACCCGAAGGTCTCCGGCGGCTTGGCGTTCAAGGCCGCGGCCGGTCTCGCAACGGCCGGCCTCGGCTACCTGGTGACGCTCCAACTCCAGCTTGACTGGGGCTGGACGCCCGGGCAGGCCGCGCTCGGGATGCTGCCTCAGGTCGTGGTCCTGATCGCTGGTGGCAGCGTCATCGGCCCGCTGGTCAGACGAGTCGGGCTCGACCGCGCCGCCTGGCTCAGCGCCGCCGCGGTCGTTGTTGGCCTCGCCGTGTACACCGGACTAGGCCGGTTTGGGTACGCCATCGTCGCCATGGCGCTCGCGCTCGTGGCCGTCGGCATGCGCGTTGTCGGGGTAGTCGCCGGGACGAACGTGCTCCGAGGTCTGCCGAAGGACCGCACCACGATCGAGGCCGCACTGGTGGACACGGCCAGCGAAGTCACCTCCGGCGCCGGCATCGCCGTCGCCGGCACCATCCTCGCCGCGCTGTTCACCGGCGCCATCACCACCCCGAACTGGAGTTCCCACCAGACCGCCGAGTTCCACGAAGCAGTCACGATCGCCGGCCTCACCCTGACCGTCGTAGCCGCCGCACTGGTCAGTTGGGGAATCACCCGCACCCGCGGCCAGGTGAGCGACCAGCCGACCCCGGTAGCCATCGAGCCCGCACAACCCTCCTGACTCGCCGAGCGCCGACGCGCGCTCATCGGCCAGAAGCGGATGACAGGCACACCAGCCGTCGTGGACAGCCAGCGTCGAGCCGCTGACGGCGGCCGAAGGCGGACCTAGTCACGTCATCCGTTCCGGTGCGACCGTCCAACGTCCCGCCGGGCCCTGGACCAGCACGATTCATGCCCTGCTGCGCCACCTGGAAGAGGTTGGGTTCACTGGCTCGCCCCGAGCGGTCGGCGACGGCGTCGACGCCGCCGGCAACGAGGTGCTGACCTGGATCGAGGGTGGCATCGTCCACCCGCGTGCCTGGTCGGACGAGGGAGTGTGGCAGGTCGGCAGACTATTGCGTGACCTGCATGCCGCCACCGCGAGCTTTCGACCGCCGCCGGACGCGGTGTGGCAGCCGTGGTGGATGCACCGCCACGGTCCTGACTCGGTCATCGGGCATTGCGACGCCGGCCCCTGGCACGTCGTCGCGCGTGACGGCCGGCCGGTGGCGTTCATCGACTGGACCTTGGCCGGACCCGTTGACCGGCTCGACGAGGTCGTGGCCACCGCCTGGTGGAACGCCCAATTGCACGACGATGACGTCGTCGCCCGTCATGAGCTGCCGGACGCGATCACACGCGCGCGGCAGCTGCGGCTGTTTCTCGACGGCTACGAGCTGTCGATGGCAGATCGGGATGGTCTGGTCAGTCGGATGATCGAATTCGCGATCCGGGACTGCGCCGCTGAGGCGGCGAATGCCCGCATCACTCCGGAATCTGCCGACCCTGCACCGCTGTGGGCGCTGGCCTGGCGAGCCCGCGCCGCCGGCTGGATGATCCGTCACCGAGCCTTGCTGGAGCGGGCCGTCCAGACGTGAGCAGGCTCTGGCCGGAGGCCGTCGACGTTACCTGCCGACGGCCTCCGGCCGCCCGGGCCGATGCTGTTCGGTGGCGGTTGGCGCTGGTCCAGAGTGAACGACAGGACTCGACAACCACGCCGATCAAGGTACGTCGTGAGCGCCCGGCCGCCGAAACGTTCGGCCACGTCGATGAGGCGCAGCCGCGGACCGCGCTCGGGCACGTTTAACTCCTTCGGGGTATTGATCTGCGCCACGCTCTTGCCTGTGGTGCAACGCGCGGCATAGGGTGCGAAAGCGCTTACGTAACCGCTTACGCACCCACCGATACATGTTCGCTGGTCTATGGCCAGCGGGCTCCTACCTCGGCGGTCGGCCCCGCCGAGCCATCGACACCGGTGCAGGCGCAACCACACCCGCAACACAGCGGTACGAGCGAACTCCCACCCGGTACGCGGGGACGTGGCGCACGTGTCGCAGTGATGAGAGGAGTACCTCCGTTGGCGAAGACCAGACGGGCCGCCGTCGCCACCGCCGCACTGCTTGCGGCCGGCCTGGCGGTGGGCGTCGGGGCGACCCCGGCCCAGGCGGACCAGGACGGCAAGCACGATGTCCATCCGGCGTTGCGATCACATCTCGTCGCGTTCTACGACTTCGACCACCCGGTGGAGGGCGACGTCGCGCTCGAGCGCGACCTCGGCCGCTCGGGCACCGAGATCGAACTCGTCAACGGCGGCACCGCCATGCGGGTTCCCGACCGCGCCTACAAGCACAGCGGCAACGCCCTGCAGACCAGGCAGGTCAACCCCGACGTTGCGGGCAATGACGACTGGAAGGCCGGCACCTGGTCGGCCAGCGGCGTGCGGACGCTGCGCGCGTACAGCGGCGCCACGGGCGCGACGGTGATGGGCTGGTTCAAGGTGGACATGGACGGCCCGGCACTCAACTCCACCACCCCGAACCCGACCGACCGGTTCAACGCCATCGGCCTGGCCGGCGTGCTGACCGGCGACTCGGAAGGCCACAACGTCCGGGCCCTGCTCGAACTGATCGACGTCAACGGCACGCTGCGCCTGGTCGCGCTCGGTCGGCGCCTCGACGGCGGCCTCTCGCAGACGTTCGCCGCGAGCCAGGACTGGCAGACCCTGCTGCCGCGGGGCCAGTGGGTCCACCTCGCCGCCACGTACGACTACGGAGGCGGCACCATGGCGCTCTACCGCAACGGCAAGCCGCTGGACGGTTTCTACACCCGCGACGACGACCCGTGGCGACTGTCGGAGCCCGGCCCGCACGTCACCACCGCGTCCGACCCCAGGGGCATCAAGATCGGCGGCAGCTTCCCGCAGAACACGCTGGAGCGCAATCCGTGCGACTGCCGCATGGACGGCCTGATGTTCCTCGACAACGTGGTGTCCGCGAGCGACGTCGAGAAGCAGTACCGCTACATGGCCCGCTGATCATCCTCGGAACACCCCGGTAACGCCAGAAGGAGACACGCGTGCGCATAAGCGCTGCCCGTACCCCCAGGATCCGCAGAGCCGTGCAGACGGCCGGGATCACGACCGCCACCATCCTGCTGTCCACCGTGGCCGCTGCGCCCGCCGGGGCCGCTACCGGCGCGGTGTACGACCCGATCCCCGACATGCCGACCCAGACCGGGCTCGGACTGGTCCTGCAGGAGTACGCCAGCTTCCCGCAGTCGGACCCGAACCCGGCGCCGGTCGACCAGCGGCTCGTGCGCACGGCCCGGATCAACACGATCGGCGAGGTGCCCGACGGCTCCGGCCGTCTCGCCGTGCCGGACCTCAACGGCAACCTCTACCTCGTCTCCAACGGCGTGCCGCACGTCTACCTCGACGTGGCCAACACGTTCGCCGGGCACTTCTTCTCCGGCCGTGGACTCGGCCAGGGCTTCGGGTACGTCGCGTTCGACCCGGAGTTCCGCACCAACGGCCGGTTCTACACCCTGCACACCGAGGAGGCGTCGACCGCGACCAGGGCCCCGGACTACGCTCAGGCCAACACCATCTACCACGGCATCATCGACGAGTGGACGGCGACCGACCCGAAGGCCGACACGTTCTCCGGCACCCACCGTGAGGTGCTGCGGATCGGGTTCGGCGGCCAGATCCACGGCATCCAGGAAATCAACTTCAACCCGACCGCGAAGAAGCACGACAGCGACTACGGTCTGCTGTACCTCGCGGTCGGCGACGGCGGCAAGGGCGTCGGCAACACCGACCCGCAGAACATGGCCATGCCGCACGGCAAGCTGCTGCGGATCGATCCCCGCGGGCGCAACTCCGCCAACGGCCAGTACGGCATCCCGGCGTCGAACCCGTTCGTCGGCCAGGCCGGTGCGCTCGGCGAGATCTTCTCCGTCGGCTACCGCGACCCGCACCGGTTCAGCTGGGACACCGCCACGGGCAAGATGTACCTCGGCCACATCGGTGAGCACGCCGTCGAGTCGATCTATGAGGTCCGGGCCGGCGACAACATGGGCTGGAGCGAGCGCGAAGGCTCCTTCGTCTTCGACCGCAACCCCACGAGCCCCTGCGACCGCCTGTACCCGCTGCCGGCCGACGACGCCAAGAACGGCTACGTCTACCCGGTGGCCGCGTACGACCACGACCCCGCGCCCGGCTGGAACTGCACCTCCGACGTCGGCGTCGCGGTCGCCGGCGGGTACGTCTACCGTGGACACGACCTGCCTCAGCTGAAGGGCAAGTACATCTTCGGAGACCTCGTCGACGGTCGGGTCATGTACACCGAGGCCAGCCAGATGCGCCGGGGTGAGGGGCTCGCCCCGATCCACCGCCTCGCGCTGTTCGACGCCGCCGGCAAGCCGGTACGGATGCAGGACCTCTCCGGTCCCGGTGCGCCCGGCGATCCCAACCGGGTGGACCTGCGCTTCGGTACCGACGCCAAGGGGGAGATGTACATCCTCGCCAAGGCCAACGCGAAGATCTGGAAGGTCACCGGCACGAAGACCTTCGCCGACGGCAAGGTGGGAAACACCAAGGTCAAGGGGAAGGACACCACGGGTGCCCGGAACTGGTCGCCGGTGACGCCGTCGAAGTGGCAGTTCACCAAGGATGAGGTGATCCTCGCCGAGGAGGGCACCAGCCGTCCGGGGCCGCGCCGGCCGTTCGAGTACGCGATCCTGAACTCCGGGCCGGAGTGGTCGTCGGTCGAGATCGAGGCGCAGGTGCGGCTCGACACGCCGGTGGAGGTCACCAACCGGGACGTGATCATCGTCTTCGGGTGGAAGTCGGACACCGAGTACTACTACGCCCACCTGTCCACCGACAACTCGATCTACCCGCACAACGGCATCTTCAAGGTCAACAACGCCGACCGGGAACGCATCGACTACCAGTGGAACGGGCGGTCCCGCGGCGCGAACCCGGCGATCACCGACGCCGCCTGGCACCGGGTGCGGGTCGTGCACCTGCCGGCCACCGGCGAGATCGCGGTGTACGTCGACGGCAGCAAGGACCCGCTGATGACCGCGAAGGACACCACGTTCGGCTCGGGGCGGGTCGGGTTCGGCTCGTTCGACAACGTGGGCCGGATGCGTGACCTGACAGTGAAGGGCACGCCGGCCTGACCGCCGGGGCACGGGGGCGGCGGTCCCGGTACCGCCGTCCCCGTGCCGGGCGCCGGCTCGCCGTTCGCGCGCGCCGGCCTGCGGCTCGACCTGCCGACCCTCGGCCGGGAGATCGGCGGGGCGCGTGACGGTCGCCGATGCCGCCGTGTGCGACACTCCCGGGGCCACGTCGACAGGAGGCGAGATGGACCTGCAACAACTCCAGGCCCAGCAGCGGCTGATCGTCCGCCAGCGGGTACGGCTGATGGTCAACCAGTACGAGGTGCGGGCCGCCGGCCCGGACGGGTCCGAAGGCGATCTGCTCGCCTTCGCTCAGCAGAAGCGGCTGGCGTTCAAGGAACAGGTGACCCTGTACGCCGACGACAGCAAACGACAGCCGGTCCTGGGGTTCCGGGCCCGCCAGGTGATCGACCTCGGCGCGACGTACGACGTGACCGACGCCGCCGGCACCCCGATCGGGCTGTTCCGCAAGGACTTCGCGAAGTCGCTGCTGCGTTCGACGTGGCATCTCGAGCAGCCCGGGCTGGGTGTCGCCACCGGACAGGAACGCAATCTTGTCGTGGCGCTGCTGCGGCGCTTCGTGGACTACCTGTCGTGGCTGCCCTACCACTTCGACTTCGCCGTGGACGGCCAGCCGGCGTTCTCGGTCGTGAGAAGGTGGGGCCTGCGCGACAGGTACGCCGTCGACGTCCACGACCCGCGCCTGGACCGGCGCCTGGTGATCGCGATGGCGGTCGGTCTGGACGCGCTGCAGGGCCGCTGACCCGCTCGACCCGCCGGGATCGGCTCCGACCAGCGGCTCGTGGATTCTGTCGTACCGATGGTCCATGATCCGGGTCCGTAAGGCGGCCCGCGGCGGGTCGCCTCCCAAGATCGTGATGGGTGCCCGTACCCGTCGTCGATCGTCCGCCACGGGCGTCGCCACTGGAGACGCCCGCTGGCGGCCGGGCTGGAGGTCGAGAGTGGTGGACGTGGATCAGGTCGACGGGGAGCAGCGCAGCGTCGTGCGGGTGCTGCCCCCCGTCGCGCCCCGCAAACTGGCGAAGGTGCCCTTCGTCGAGCTGGCCGACGGGCGGCTGCAGGGGGTGGTGTCCAGCGGGTCGGACATCGACCGGGTGTACGTCTCGTCCATCGCGGCCGGCACCCACGGCTACCACTGCAGCACCAACAACAACCGGCCCTGCGGTGGCCTGCGCGGCGCTCCGTGCAAGCACCTGCATGCCCTGGTGGACGAGGCGGTGCTGCAGTACGGCGTCGACCGGGTCGGTCGCTACCTGCGGGTCGACGTCGGTGACGGAGTGGCCACCGCCGCCGACCTGCTCGGCCGGTTGCGTGGCGGGCATGAGCCGACCCCGGCGGCGGTGGTGTTCAGCCGGTTCCTGCGGCACCTCGCCTACCTGGAACTCCCCGTCACCAGTGCGCCGATCCCGGAGCTGCACTGGTTCCCGGCCATGGGGGCGGGGCGCTGATGCTGGGCACGCAACTCGCCGAGCTGCTCGACGGCGCGCCCGCCGGGGTGGAACAGGCCCTCGGGGTGGTGTCCGGTTTCGACGGGGCACTGGCCCACGGCTTCGCCCGTGTCGGCGAGGACCGGGCGATGGCGTTGACCGAGCTGGCCGGTGCCGTGGCGGCCACCCCCATCGGCGCCCGGGTCGCCGAGGCGGTCGCCACGGTCATTGCCGGCGCCGTCGCCGACGAGCAGCTGGTCGCTCTCGCCGGGGCGCGCACCGCACTGCTGGGCGCGGTCCACGACGCCCTGCTCGGCCGCCTCGACGCCGTCCTCGGCCGGGACCGCCTGCCGTGGCCGCAGTGGTCCGCGCCGGGCACGCCGCCGACCGACGCGGTGAGCCCGGCGGCGGGCTGCCGGTCCTGGCTGTCCGAACTGGCGATCACCGGCTGGCGGGGCGTCGACCACGACCTCGTCGCGGCCGGAAGCCACCCGATCGAGGCGGCGCTGGGGTTGCCCGAGCTGCGCCGGATGGCGGTGCTGCTCGACGGCCTGGCCGCCGAGCTGCGCGCGTGCTGTCCGATCGCGACGATGCCGGCGGTGCCGGTCCGGCGGTGGGCCGACCTGTGGGCCCGCGCCGTCCTGCTGGCCCACGACGCCCCCGCCGATGTGGGCGCGACCGCCGCCGCCGACATGGACGCGACCGCCGCCGAGCGGGTGTCCGGCCGGTTGCTGATCCTCGGTGTGGACGTACACGAGCACCCCACCGCTGTCCAGGCCCAGGTCCACGGCGTGCTCGAGCCGGACGGCGGCGGCCCGGTCCGGCTGGTGCGTACCAGCGTCGCCGCCGCGAAGGTGGACACCGTCGTCGGGCCGGCGCTGTGGCAGCTCCTGACCGCCTGTCCCACCCTGCTCGGCGCGCTGGCCGGGCACCGCGCCGTCGAGGTGGTCGACCTGCCGCTGCGCGGCAGCGACCTGGTGTGGCGCGACGACCAGGCCCGCGCGGGCGAGCCGGCGGACCCGTTCGTGACGGCGCGGGTGCTGCTCGCCGGCGCCGTCGCGACGGGCGCACCGCCGCTGGACCGGCATCCGGTCGGCATCGCCGAGCCGGTGCTGCTGGAGGGGTACACGGTCCGCGTGGCCGACGGCGCGGTCACCTTCGACCTCGACGGTCGCACCCTCACGGTGGACGTCGACCGGTTGCCCGCCTGCGGCCCGCTCACCCCGGAGTTGGTGGCGGCGTCCGCGGCCTGCCTCGGCCTGGTGCGCTGGGACGCCGGGCGCTGGTCGGTCCAGCCGCTCGCGGTCCAGGCCACGGTCAAGCGCGCGGTGGTCGGCGTGCACACCGGGGACTGGGCCCAGGGCGCACGCGACCCGAAGGTGGTGAAGGCGCAGGCGAAGACGGGCGACGCCGTCGCCGTGCTGCGCGAGCGCGCCGGAAGGCTGTTGCGCCGATGAGCGGCCAGGGCGGGCCGACGAGCGAGGGTGACACGCCACGGGCCAACGCCGACGAGAACCGCCGTCAGGTGCTCTACTGGCGGTTGCTGGCCCGGTTGTTCGACCCCCAGGAGCAGCCTGCCCTGGAATCGGCCAGCATGGCGGTCGTCGACGACGTGGGCCTTCCCGCGGCGCTGCTCGACCCGGCGGTGTCGGTGGACACCGTTGTCCAGCGGTTCCCGGAGCTCGCCGCGGAGCTGCGTGGCCTCATGGCGGCGCCGGACGGCGACAGCCGGCCGGACGGTGTCACCGCGACACCGGTCGCGGGTGAGGCGGAGGTACGGCGCGCCGCGCTGGTGTCCAAGCTCCTGCTGAACGTCTTCGCCACCGGCGCGGGCAGCGTCACCGCCACCCGGTTGGCCCGCTGGCAGTCCGACGCCGGCTGGTTCGCGCAGGTGCTCGGGTGCGAGCCGGGCGAGCTGCGCCGGCAACCCGGCCAGGGCGGTGCCGCGGGCCTCGGCGGCATCCTGGCCGGGATCGAGGGGGACCTGGTACGCCGGATGCATCTGAGGGAGGTGCTCGCCGACCCGGCACTGGCCCGCCAGTTGACGCCGAGCATGTCGCTGATCGAGCAACTGCTGCGCGATAAGTCCCACCTGTCCGGGGTCGCCCTTGCCAACGCCAAGGCGTTGATCCGCCGTTTCGTCGACGAGGTCGCCGAGGTGCTGCGGACCCAGGTCGAGCAGGCCAGTGTGGGCGCGATCGACCGGTCGGTGCCGCCGAAGCGGGTGTTCCGCAACCTCGACCTCGACCGCACGATCTGGAAGAACCTCACCAACTGGAGCCCGGCGGACCAGCGGCTGTACGTGGACCGGCTGTACTACCGGCAGACCGCGCGGCGCACCACGCCGGCCCGATTGATCGTGGTGGTCGACCAGTCCGGCTCGATGGTCGACTCGATGGTCAACTGCACGATCCTTGCGTCGATCTTCGCCGGGCTGCCCAAGGTGGACGTACACCTGATCGCGTACGACACCCGGGCGGTCGACCTGACCCCGTGGGTGCACGACCCGTTCGAGGTGCTGTTGCGTACCAACCTCGGCGGTGGCAACGACGGTCCGGTGGCGATGGCCATGGCCCGACCCAAGATTGTCGAGCCTCGGAACACCGTCATGGTCTGGATCTCCGACTTCTACGAGTTCGACCGCTCGCAGCCGCTGTTCGACGGCATCGAGGCGGTGCACCGCTCCGGGGTGCGGTTCATCCCGGTCGGCTCGGTCAGCAGCTCCGGCCAGCAGAGCGTCAACCCCTGGTTCCGTCAGCGGTTCAAGGACCTGGGCACGCCGGTGATCTCCGGCCACATCCGCAAACTCGTGTTCGAGCTCAAGAGCTTTCTCACCTAGGAGACCGTTGATGTCCGAGATGCTGCGTGCCCCCGCCGAGGTCAAGTACGCCGACGAACTCGACTGGCTGGAGTCGGTCGACACCGACCCGAAGCCGTTCTCCTGGCGACTGAGCCCCCGGATGGTGCGGCTGTTCGTGCTCGGCTCCGAGCGTGCCGACGGGCTCGACCGCGAGATCGGGCAGAAGTGGTTCGGCGACCGCAGTTTCGTCGAGCGCAGCATCGTCACCCTGGCGTCGGACCGGGGGCTGCTGCTGATCGGAGACCCCGGCACGGGCAAGAGCTGGCTCGCCGAGTTGCTGGCGGCCGCGATCTGCCGCAACTCGACCCTGGTCGTGCAGGGCACCGCCGGCACCACCGAGGACCACATCAAGTACTCGTGGAACGTCGCCATGGTGATCGCGAAGGGGCAGTCCCGCGACTCGCTGATCCCCTCGCCGATCATGACCGCGATGCAGCAGGGCGCGGTCGGCCGCTTCGAGGAGCTGACCCGCTCGACCAGCGACGTACAGGACGCGCTGATCTCGATCCTGTCGGAGAAGTACATCTCGATCCCCGAGCTCAACGACGACAACATCGTCTTCGCCAAGCCGGGCTTCTCGATCATCGCCACCGCCAACAGCCGGGACCGCGGCGTCAACGACCTGTCCTCGGCGCTCAAGCGGCGGTTCAACTTCGTCCGCATCCCGGTGGTGACGAACAAGCGCAGCGAGGCCGAGATCGTCCGGTTCCGGACCGGGGAACTGCTGCGCCGGCACCGCATCGAACTGGACGTACCGCCCACCCTGCTCGACATCCTGCTGCAGAGCTTCGCCGACCTGCGCGCCGCCGCCGCGTCGGCGACCAGCGACGACGAGAAGCTGGAGTCGGCGCTGTCGACGGCCGAGCAGATCGGGGTGCTGGAGGACGCGATCCTGCACAGCCAGTTCTTCGGCGACCGCGTCCTGCGCGCCGATACCCTTGCCGGTTCGCTGGTCGGCTCGCTGGCCCGGCGCAGCCCGGAGGATCTGGCCATCCTCAACAAGTACCTGCACGGCGTCGTCGAGCCGCGCGCGAAGCAGGAGGGCGGCCCGTGGGACGGCTTCCTCGACGGCGGTCGCCAGGCGATCGCGACCCTGTCGTGACCGGCCCCGCCGTCGCGGCGCCCGCCGCGTTCGGCGCGCTGCGTCAGCAACTCACCGACGCCGCCGCCACCTTCGCCGAAACCCCTGGCGCGCTCGCCGGCATCCTGTCCGGCATGGTCGACGACGTCGACCGCGCGCTCGGCGAGCGGCTGGAGATCTTCCCGGTCTGTCACCACTCGCCGGCCTCCGCGCTGGCGATGGCGCGCCGGTTGCGGGACAAGCAGCCGAAGGTGATCTACCTGGAGCTCTGCGAGGACCTCCGGCCTCTGCTGGACGAGCTGCGCAACTGCCGGCTGCCGGTGGCGGTGCAGGCGTACGCGTCCGACCTCGACGGGTTCCCGCCGCAGTGGGGCCCGCTCAGCGTCGTCGCGCCGATCACCGAGGCGTCGGCCGAGTACCAGGCCATCGCGTACGCCCTGGACACCCCGGGCGTCGAGCTGGTGCTGGTGGACCGCTCCACCGACCACGTCTTCCAGTGGCTGCCCCGGGAACCGGCCGACGCGGGCGGAACCGCCGGGCCCGACGCGGGCGGAACCGCCGGGCCCGACGCGGGCGGAACCGCCGGCCCCGCCGCCGCGGGCGGCGAGGACGAGGCCGCCGCCGTACCCGACGACGAAGCGGCGTTGCACGGCGACGCCGTCGGCGTCGAGGTCGGTGACCTGCGGCCCCGCTTCGCCGAACTGGAGGCCCACCTGCTGCACCACGGCAAGGTCCGGCACTGGTCGGAATGGTGGGACCAGTACGTGGAGCAGCCGCTGGCCGGC
Organism: Planosporangium spinosum; assembly: GCF_049999945.1. Lineage (NCBI taxonomy): Bacteria > Bacillati > Actinomycetota > Actinomycetes > Micromonosporales > Micromonosporaceae > Planosporangium > Planosporangium spinosum. The sequence continues at coordinate 153,951 of NZ_JBLYUB010000003.1, forward strand.
GCTGACTACGACACCTACCGCCAGGTCATGGTGCTGATCGGCAGCCTGTTCCGGCGGCTGCGCCCGGCCCACGCCGACCGGCTCGACTCCGACTCCGACCGTGAGCGGTACATGTGGACCCGGATCCGCGAACACCTCGCCACCTCGGGCGTCGACACGTCCCAGTGCCTGTACGTGTGCGGTGCCTTCCACGCCGCCAGCCCGGTCGAGCAGTTCGGCACCGCCGCCGACGCCGCGCCGTACGACATCAGTCCCCGCACCGCGACCCGCTGGCAGTACGGGCTCATCCCGTCCAGCCACTCGGCCATCGAGGCGCAGTTCGGGCTCGCGGCCGGCTCGGTGTCGATCGCCGCGGCGACCTGGGCCAAGGCGGTCAACCGCTCCGGCCTCACCCCGTTCCGGCTCGCCGGCCAGCAGGGCACCCGGAAGCGGGCCGTACGTAGCCGGGTGGCGCCAACCACCGCCGCACCGGAACCGGTCACCGACCGGCTGTCGGGCTTCCTGTCCACGCCACCCGCACTCGACGGCCTCGACGAGGCCGAACTGCTCGGCTGGTGCGTCGACATCGTCCGGCTGGCCCGCCGCAACGGCTACCTGGCCAGTACCGCCGACGCCATCGCCGTGTTCGAGACCGCCATCCTGCTCGCCGGGATGCGCAACCGGGCCCGTCCCACCCCGTACGACTTCGCCGACGCCGCGGTCACCTGCATCGAGAAGGACGCGGTGCCCGGCCGGCGCGACGTGCGCCGGCTCTGCCAGATCCTGCTCGGCGGTGACCGGGTCGGCCAGGTCGGTTACGAGGCCCTGCCACCGCTCGCCCGTGACGTGCTCGACCGGCTGCGCCCGCTCGGCCTGGACCTGGAGAAGCGGACGATCCAGCGCGCCCTGCTGGACCTGCACGCCAACCCGGAACTCGAGCCCTGCTCGCACCTGCTGTGGATGCTGCGCTACCTGCTGCCCCCCGACGCCGTCCGCCCGATCATGGGGGAACGCCGGCTGGGGGAGCGGTCGATCCAGGAGAGCTGGGACCTGGCCATCGGCCGACACCAGAGGTCCATCATCGAGCTCGGCTACGAGGGCGTCACCGTCGAGCAGGTGCTCGAACAGCGCCTCCGGCGGTCCGCGTGGGGACCGCGCGCCACCGCGGCCGTCGCCCTCGAGGCGGTCGAGGATGCCATCGTCTACCTCGGCAGCCGACGCCTCGCCGACGAACTCGGCGCCCGTGCCGTGGACCTTCTCGCCGCCGAACGCACCGTCGACGAGGCACCCGAGGTGCTCCGCCGCGTCCGCCGCCTGCTGGCCCACTACCGCGCCACCGAACCGACCCTGCCGGCCTGGTGCGAGGAGTTCGTCACCACCGGGTACGCCCACTACTGCACCCTGCTGCCGACCGCCTTCGTCGACGAGGCGACCGGCGTCCGGCAGGTCGCCGCCATGCTCGGGTTCCTGTTCAGTATGGAGAGCCTCGCCCTGTCCCTCGGTTGCGACCGTGCCCAGCTCGAACTCGCCGTCGGGCAGTCCCATCCCGAGGACCCCGCCCGGGTGGCGCTGCACTGGGCCGCCCAGCACCACCTCGGCCTCCTGCCGCTCGCCCGGCTACGGGACCGCTGTGCCGAGCTGTTGGACAACCCGCTCGTCGTGCCGGCCTTCCCGCGCTACCTCAGCGGCTTCGTGCAGGCCCTGGAACCGGTGTCCGGGCTGGCGCCCTTCGTGGTCGAGGTGATGTCCAGCGCGTTCGCCCGCCTGCCGGATCCGGTCCTGCTGCCCTGGCTGCCGACGCTGGTCGCGACGCTGCGCGACCAGGCCCACGAACTGGTGCCGACCCTGGTACGCGAGGCGGCCCGCACGTTCCCCGGCAGTCTGGCCGCCCTCGACGCCTGGGTACCGCCCTGGGCGGACCGGCCGGCCGCATCGACGCCGGCAGTACCGGCCACGCGCGTGGCCGAGGCAGGGCCGGTGGCCGACCTGCTCACCGGGCACCGGGCAACCTGCGACGCTGTCGCCGCCCTGCTCGGCTGCGACGACGCCTGGCCGCCTGCCGGCGCAGGGCCGGTGCGTCCCGAGGTCGGCGACCTGGTGGCCCGGTATCCGACGACCGCCGAGGCGGTGGCGGCGCTGCTCTAGGACGTTGCGGTAGGAAGCGGACCCGCCAGGATCACCGCGGGTCACCTGCCAGGCGTGGGGAGGCGGCTGTGTCGCGTCGGGCGAGGAGGAACAGCTGGACCTCCGGCGGTGCCTGCGGCGCGGCGGGGGCGAACGACCGTACCTCTTCGGTGTCCACCGTGAACCCGGTGCTGGTGAGGACGCGGCGCAACTGCTCGCGCGGCCATCCGCTGACCCGGACCGGCTGGTTCAGGAAGGTCAGCTCGACGTCGTCGAGGTCGGCTTCCACCATGCCGACCGCGAGCCAGCCGCCGGGCACGAGGATCTCCCGCAGCCGGGTCAGCGTCCGCGTGACCTGGCTGCGGGGCAGCATGAGCAGGGAGAAGAAGGCGGTGACGGCGTCGAAGTGACCGAGGTCGGCGTCGACCGCCGTGGCATCGCGCCGCACGAAGGTCGCCTGCGGCACGTTCCGGCGCGCGAGATCGATCATGACCGGTGAGATGTCGATGCCGGTCACGTCGCAACCGGCGGTCGCGAGTTGGCGAGCGGTCGGTACTCCGGTACCACAGCCGACGTCGAGTACGCGGGCGGCGTCGGGTAGCCGGGCCAGCAACAGGTCGACGATGTGCCGTTGGCCGTCCTTGTGCGGGAACACCTCGTCATAGCGGGACCCGATCCGGTCGAACGCGGCCGCCTGCGCCTGTTGGCGGCGGGACCAGTCGTCTGCGGTGGACACCTCGGCGGCCATGACCCGTATTCTGCGCTCTCGATCGGTGGTCCGGGAGGTGCTGCGGACCCGATATGGGGCCCGCGGCCGCGCTCCCGGACCGGTACGTCGGGCTCAGCCGCGCATGTCGGGCTCAGCCGCGTGAGTCGGTCGCGAGCCGCGTGATCTGCGCCCAGTCGCCGGCGGCGACCAGTGCGGCCGGGGTGAGCCAGGTACCGCCGACGCAGCCGACGTTGGGCAGGGCGCGGTACAGCGGCGCCGTGTCGGGGGTGATCCCGCCGGTGGGGCAGAACCGGGCGTCCGGCAGCGGGGAGGCCAACGACTGCAGGAATGCCCGGCCACCGGAGGCTTCGGCGGGGAACAGCTTCATCTCCTGCTGCCCGCGCTCGAGTACCCGAAGCGCCTCCGAGACGGTGGCGACGCCGGGCAGGTACGGCATGCCGCTGTCGGCCATGGCGTCGAGCAGCGCGTCGGTGGTACCGGGGGAGACGAGGAACCGCGCGCCGGCGGCGACGGCCTTGTCGACGTGGGCCGGGCTGGTGATCGTGCCGGCGCCGACGACCATGTCCGGCACGTGCGCGGCGACGGCCTCGATCGCGGCCAGCGCGGCGGGGGTGCGCAGGGTGACCTCGATGATCGGGATGCCGCCGGCGAGCAGGGCCTTCGCGAGCGGTACCGCACGGTCGGCGTCGTCGAGGACGACGACGGGGATCACCGGGCTCAGGTCGAGCAGCGCGGCGGAGGTCAGTGTGGTCATGCGGACGCCTCTTCGAGTTGGTGGATGACATCGACACCGCGCAGCGGTCGGATGGTGCCGGCCGGGACGACAGGGTGGATGACGCTGGCGCCCTGTTCGGCCGGGCCGACGTTGCGGCGGAAGGCGGTGAACAGTTCCCGCCCGGTGCCGACCGGGTCCTGCTGCTCCGGCGGCGGGGCCGCGGCGGCGCGGGTGGCGAGTTCGGCGTCGGCGACGGCAAGCTCGAGTACCCCGGTACGGGCGTCGAGGCGCAGCAGGTCGCCGTCGCGGATGAGCGCGATGGGTCCACCGGCCGCCGCCTCCGGGGTGAGGTGGATCGCGGCGGGGACCTTGCCGGAGGCACCGGACATCCGGCCGTCGGTGACCAGCGCGACCCGGTGACCACGATCCTGCAGCACGGCGAGCGCCGGGGTGAGCTTGTGCAGCTCGGGCATGCCATTGGCGGCCGGACCCTGGTACCGGATGACGGCGATCAGGTCTCGGTCGAGCGCGCCGGCGGAGAAGGCGGCCAGGAAGTCGTACTGGTCGTCGAAGACGACGGCCGGCGCCTCCACCACGTGGTGCTCTTCGGCGACGGCGGAGACCTTGATGACGGCGCGGCCGAGGTTGCCGCGCAGCATCCGCAGGCCGCCCTCGGTGGCGAACGGCTTGTCGGCCGGCCGAAGCACGTCGAGGTCGAGGCTGTCGACGGCCGCCGGCTCGTAGGCCAGCGCGTCGCCGTCGAGGGTCGGGGCGAGGCGGTAGGCGTCCAGCCCCTGCCCGGCGACGGTCTGCACGTCCGGGTGCAGCAGGCCCGCGTCGAGCAGTTCCCGGATGAGGAACGCGGTGCCGCCGGCGGCGTGGAAGTGGTTCACGTCGGCGGGGCCGTTGGGGTAGACCCGGGTCAGCAGCGGTACGACCGCGGACAGGTCGGCGAAGTCCTCCCAGTCCAGCCGGATGCCGGCCGCGGCCGCCATCGCCGGCAGGTGCAGCGTGTGGTTGGTCGAACCGCCGGTGGCCAGCAGTGCCACCACGCCGTTGACAACGGCCCGCTCGTCGACGACGTGCCCGATCGGCGTGTAGGTGTCGGTGAGCGCGGTCAGCCGCAGCACCTGGGTCGCCGCGGCTCGGGTCAGCGCGTCGCGTAGCGGGTCGCGCGGGTGCACGAAGCTGGCGCCGGGCAGGTGCAGGCCCATGACTTCCATCAGCATCTGGTTGGAGTTGGCGGTCCCGTAGAAGGTGCAGGTGCCGGGGGAGTGGTAGGAGGCCATCTCCGCGGCCAGCAGCTCGTCCGTGCCGGCCAGGCCCTCGGCGTGCCGCTGCCGGACCCGGCTCTTCTCCTTGTTGGGCAGGCCGGAGGCCATCGGGCCGGCGGGGACCAGGATGGTGGGCAGGTGTCCGAACGCCAGCGCGCCGATGACCAGACCCGGGACGATCTTGTCGCAGACGCCCAGCAGCAGCGCCCCGTCGAACATGTCGTGCGACAGTGCCACCGCGGTGGCCATCGCGATCAGGTCCCGGCTGAACAGCGACAGTTGCATGCCGTCGCGGCCCTGGGTGATGCCGTCGCACATCGCCGGGACGCCGCCGGCGAACTGCCCGATGCCGCCCGCCTCCCGTAGCGCCTGCTTGAGCAGCGCGGGGTAGGTCTCGAACGGCTTGTGTGCCGAGAGCATGTCGTTGTACGCCGACACGATCGCCACGTTCGGCTTGACGAAGGCGCGCAGCGCGTCCTTGTCCACCGGACCCATCGCGGCGAGCCCGTGCGCGAAGTTCGCGCACGCCAGCCGGGATCGGGCCGGTCCCCGCTCGGCCGCGGCCGCGATGCGGTCGAGGTACGCCGCCCTGGTCTCCGCGCTGCGCCGGCGGATCCGGGCGGTGACCTCCTGCACGACCGGGTGCACGGTGCTGTTCGTCGGCTGGTTCACGCGTTGTCCTCGTTCCAGTGGCGGCCGTCGGATTCGATCAGTTCACGTGCGGCGGCGGGGCCGTCGCTGCCGGCCGGGTAGCGGTGCATCGGGCCGTGTCCGGCGTGCCAGGCATGCAGGATCGACTCGGTCCACTCCCACGCCGCCTCGACCTCGTCGCGACGCATGAACAGCGTCGCGTTGCCTCGTACGACGTCCATCAGCAGCCGCTCGTAGGCCTCGGGGGTACGGCCGGGGAAGTGGTCGGCGAAGTTGAGGCCGAGGCTGACCGGCCGCAACCGGACGCCGCCGGGTCCGGGCTGCTTGGCCACCATGGACAGGCGGATACCCTCGTCAGGCTGGAGCCGGATCACCAACCGGTTCGGGGTCATCGCGCTTTCCAGGCCGGGCCAGATGGAGTGGGGGACCGGCTTGAACGCCACCACGATCTCCGAGCGGCGGGTGTCGAGCCGCTTGCCGGTCCGCAGATAGAACGGCACCCCGCGCCAGCGCAGGTTGTGCACCTCGGTCTTCAGCGCGACGAAGGTCTCCGTGGCGCTCTCGGCGCCGTCCAGCTCGTCGCGGTAGCCGGGTACCGGCCGGCCGTCGACCACGCCGGCCTCGTACTGTGCCCGGACGGTGTGGGTGGCCGCGCGCGCGTCGGTGACCGGGTGCAGGGCGCGGAGCACCTTCAGCTTCTCGTAGCGCACCCCGTCGTCGGTGACGCTCGCCGGCGGTTCCATGGCCACCAGGCAGAGCAGTTGCAGCAGGTGGTTCTGCACCATGTCGCGCAGCGCACCGGACCCGTCGTAGTAGCCGGCGCGCTGGCCCACGCCGAGTGACTCCGTGACGGTGATCTGGACGTGGTCGATCGTCGAGGCGTTCCACAGCGGTTCCAGCACCATGTTGGCGAACCGCAGCACGAGAAGGTTCTGCACCGCCTCCTTGCCCAGGTAGTGGTCGATGCGGAAGACCTGGGACTCGGCGAAGACCTCGCCGACGGCGTCGTTGATGTCGTGGGCCGACCGCAGGTCCACGCCGATGGGCTTCTCCAGCACCACCCGGGACTGTTCGGTGACCAGTCCGCGGTGCGCGAGGGTCCGGCTGATCGGCCCGTACAGCCGGGGCGCGCAGGACAGGTAGAACACGCGGACGCGCGCCGGCGCCTCGGCCAGCAGCTCCACCAGGGTCGGCCAGTTGCCACCGCCGTCGGCGTCGGCGCTGACGAAGTGCAGGCGGTGCAGGAACGTGGCCACCGCCTCGGCGGACAGCGCGTCCGCGGGTACGTGCGCACCCAGCTCGGCTTCCACCTTGCCCCGGTAGCCGTCGCTGTCCAGGCCGGCGCGGGACACCCCGATGATGCGGAACTCCGGCGGCAGTTGACCGTCGATGTCGCGCAGGTACAGAGCCGGTAGCAGCTTGCGCATGGCGAGGTCGCCGGTGCCGCCGAAGACGACGAAGTCGCAGGCGTCGACGCTCGTGAGGGACATTGCACCATCCAGCATTCGTCAGGAGAGATCGTCCTTACGGTAAGGTACTTATGACAGCGAAGGCAAGGACTTTCGTACTTTGGAAACGTAAGTAACCCGTCCGAGTTACTTGTCGTACGTAACTGGGCAATGGTCTACTTGCTCGATGACCCTGTCCAATGCCGCCGTTGCCGACCGCCGTCGCATCGCCGACCATCCGGCCACAGCGGGCGAGATCATGCAGCTGATCCTGGCCGAAGGCGGACTGAGCAGGACCGACATCGGACGGATGACCGGCCTGTCGCGCACCGCGGTGACCGCGCGGGTCGGCCACCTGCTCGCCCAGGGCCTGGCCGTGGAGGAGTCGGGGACCGAGTCCACCGGTGGCCGGCCGGCCGGACGGCTGCGGTTCAACGCCGCGGGTGGGATCGTGCTGGCCGCGTCCGTGGGGCGCAGCCGGATCCAGCTGGCAGTGGCCGACCTGGGCTGCTCCGTGCTCGCCGAGTGCTCGATGGAGGTCGACCAGGGGATCGGCCCGCAGCGCTGCCTGCCGCCGGTGGTGGACCAGCTGTACCGGATGGTGACCGACTGCGGGCGCGAGCTGTCCGAGGTGCGCGGCATCGGGGTCAGCGTGCCGGGCTGCGTCGACCCCGAGTCGGGGGCGATGGTCAGCTCGACCGCGCTGCCGTCCTGGGACGGCATTCCGCTGCGCGAGCTGTTCCGCCGTGACCTGGACGTCCCCGTCCTGGTGGAGAAGGACGTCAACGTCATGGCGATCGCTGAACGCCGCGGCCCGCTGCGCGGCGTGCCCGACATGATCATGGTCAAGGCTTCGACCGGGATCAGTATCGGCATCGTGATGGGCGGGGTGCTGCAGCGGGGTGCGCTGTTCGCCGCCGGCGAGCTGGGCCACGTGCCGATCCCGGTCGAACCGCCCGTGCTGTGCCGGTGCGGGCAGACCAACTGCCTCGAAGCGGTCGCTGGTGGGTGGGCCGTCGCCAAGGCGCTCCAGGGCGCGGGGCGCGACGTCAAGCACGTCCGCGACGCGGTGGCGATCGCCCTCAAGGGAGATCCGGAGGCGCTCGGAATGATCCGCGACGCCGGCCGGCGCGTCGGTGAGGTGCTCTCGGCCGCGGTCACCCTGCTCAACCCCGAGATCGTCGTCATCGGCGGCGACCTGGCCAGCGCGTACGAGCCGTTCGTCGCGGGACTGCGCGAGTCGGTGTACCAGCGGTCGACCGCGCTCGCGACCCGCCAGCTGCGCATCGTCGCCAGTACCTTCGCCGAGCGGCAGGGGCTGATCGGCTGCGCCGCCCTCATCAACGACTGGATCACCTCCGCGGCCGCGATCGACTCGGCCGCCGGGGCGTCGCGGACGCTGAACCTGGCCTAGCCGGCCCCGTCCGTCGCGCCGGACCGGTGGTAGGCGTCCGCGGTCGGGGGTGCGCGCTTCTGCCGTACCCGTCACAGAGTTCGTTTCGGACCGCGCCGACGTGCGCGGGTACGGCACCATGCACGTCATGCACGATCTCGATGACGAACGTCCCCGCCCGTTGAAGGTGCTGTCCGGGATGCCGGCCGCGGTGCGCCGCGTCCTGGTCACCGTGATGGGCGTGACCCTGATCGTCGCCGGGGCGGTGGCGGTCGTGCTGCCCGGCCCGTGGACGATTCCGCCGATCCTCGCCGGCCTGGCGCTGCTGGCCACCGAGTACATGTGGGCGCGGCGCTGGCAGCGGCGCATGCATTCCAGGGTCCGGCAGGTCAAGGACGCGGTCACCACGCGCACCAGGCGCGGCGGCCGGTAGCGCGCCGCGAGGACGCGGTGCGAGGGGCGACGCGGCCGTACCCGGCCGGCGATCCGGGCGCCCGGATCGCCGGCCGGTCGTGCGGGCCGTTCACGGCCGCCGCGTCGCGGCTGTTCAGTAGCCGTAGCGGTTCTTCAGGTGCCGCCAGAAGTCACGCAGCATCCACTTGTCGAACTCGGTGATCTGGGTGGCGCTGCCGGCCTTCATCACGAATCCCTCGCTGGGCAGCGGGTCGAAGTCGTAGAAGTCGTTCAGGCCCCAGCTGTGCCCCATCTCGTGCAACAGGATGTGGATGTTGTCGGCGCCGAGGGCGTTGACGAAGTAATCCTTGTCGATGCGCTGGCCCCAGTCGCCGCCGGCGCCACCGATACCCATTCCCTGGGTCAGCCACAGAGACATGTCGTAGTGGTGGTCGAAGCCGCCCGGGCAGCCGGCGTAGTTTCCGTCCTGGTGGAAGAACCGGCCGCACGGTGCACCGCACTGCGGTGCGCCTTCGCGGATGTCGTTGACGTAGATGTCCACCGAGCTGTCCGACCACTGCAACTGGTTGCGGTCGCGCACCGCCCAGCCGACCACCTTCACCGGTACCCGCTGATAGGGCCACCCGTTCCAGCCGCGACCGTTCTCGTTGAGCTGGTCCACCCACTTCTGGAACTGGCGCTGGACCGCGGCCTGGATCTGGTCGCGGAGAGCGGCCGAGACCGTGGCGGTCGACTCCCATCGCACGCAGTAGTTGATGCTGCCCCTCGCCGCCATCACCTGGTCGAACAGGTAGTTGCGGAACCCGTAGAGGTTCGCGTAGGTGTCCTCCTGGTGTTTCCAGGTCCGCGCCAGGGGGTCCACGTACTTCGCCGGCGGGTTCCACGCGTCGGCGCTGGCGGTGGGCGACGGCGAGGTCGGTGGCTGCGCCGTGGGTGACGGCGAGGTCGGTGGCCGGGTGGTGGTGGGCGCCGGGGTGGGGGTGGCGGATCCGGTGCAGGTGGCGCCGTTGAGGGTGAAGCTCGCCGGCGCGGGGTTCGTCGTGCCGTTCCACGATCCGTTGAACCCGAACGACACGGTGCCGTTCGTCGCGATGCCGCCGTTCCACGACACGTTGGTGGCCGTCACCGCGCTGCCGTTCTGCGTGACCGTCGCGTTCCATGCCTGCGTGACGGTCTGGCCGGCGGTGTACGACCAGCGCAGTGTCCAACCGTTGACGGGGTCCCCGAGGTTGGTCACCACGACGTTCCCGGTGAACCCGCCACTCCACTGCGAACCGACCGTGTAGGTCACCGCGCAGCCCGCCGTCGCGGCCCGGGCCACGGTGGTGGCCGTCGTGGCCGTGCCGACCGCGACGGCGGTGGCCGTGAGCAGCACGACGCGAAGTCGTCGATCGATCATTCCGGTCTCCCTTGCGACAACGTCGAATGGGAACCTCTCCGACCCGGATCGTCACAACGGCGTGGACCTGGTCCGCGGTGAGTGTCGTGCGCCGGACAACCCGTGCCGGCACTGCGGGGACCGATCCCGGGAGCCCCTCGAAGCGATTCGATTGATAGATGTAGATGTTAGCAGTCCGGAGTCGGTTCCGGTCGGCAGTAGCCGGGCCGCCGGTCGGGACCGGGCCGCTCCCCGGTCGGGGCGGCGAGGTGGAGACCGATCACCGGCTGCGATCAGGACAGCTGTGATCAGGACGGCTGCGGTCAGGACGGCTGAGGAGCGGACGTCGGCGGGGTGGGCGCCGCTGTCCGGGTGAACCGCCGCGGCGGCGAGGGCGGTGGTGAGCGGCACCGCCGCGATCAACCCGATGATGCCCACGACGCAGAGGACGATCTCCTCGGCGAGGTTCGGGCTGGTCAGGACCTCGACGAGCGGCTGCTGGCCGGCGGACAGCAGAATCAGGAGCGGCAGCGAGGCGCCCGCGTAGGCCAGGATGACCGTATTGATCACCGAGGCGATGTGGGCGCGTCCGACCCGGGCGGCGGCCCGGTGCAGCCACCGGCCGGTCAGGGTCGGGTTGGCCCGGGCGCCTTCGGCCGGTGGCGGCCCCGCCACCGGCCGAAGGCGACGACGGCGGCCACGAAGGCGAGCGCGAGGATCCACAGTTGCCGGCCGCGCTGGTGGTCGACGATCTGGTGCGCCTGCCCGCTGGGGCTGTCGGGCAGGTACACCAGCACGACCCGGTCACCGGCCTTGACGACCGGGGCGCCGGGACCGCTGGGCATGGAGGTCGTGACCTGCGTGCCGGCGCCCGGGCCGTTGTCGAGGCCCACCCGTACGCTTCCGCAGGCCACGAAGCCTGGCGGCGCCGGTTCCCCGGGCGTGGGCTCCGGGCACGGCGCCGGGTTCACCGAGACGACCTGGCCGGCCACCCGCTGCGGGGCACCGGCGGGGTCGGTTGTCCCGGTGGCGGTGGGGGCGTGCGCGGTCGCGCATTCTCCAGCATCGGCGGGCGGTCCGCCGGCAGCCGGCGGCGTCCGCGGACAGGCGGCTGCCGGCGGAATTGGCGGCGACCCTACCCGCTCGGCGCAACCGTGAGCTCCTGGCCTCGGGACACCGGCAGGCGTCGGGCCGTACGGCGAGGCCGATCCTGGAGGCCGGAGTGTCAGTGCTCGTCGTAGTGGCCTTCGTGGGTGGCGTGGCGGTGGCCGCCGTGCAGGTAGTCGACGTGGTCGCCGTGTAGGACCTGTTCGTGACCACAACCCTCGCCGTGGCTGTGGGTGTGCTCCTCGGCCGACACGTGCTGATCCAGGGCGCATTCGTCGTAGTGGCCTTCATGGGCGTGGTGAATCTGCCCGTCGTGCAGGTAGTCGACGTGGTCGCCGTGGCGCACGCTGGCGTGCCCGCAGGATTCGCTGTGCTCGTGGTTGTGGCCGGAGAGCGGCTGGTGCCCGGTCCCAGTGGTCATGGATTCCTCCCCCTGATGGTGCATGGGCATGGCTCAGGTGGCGTCGTTACCCCCAGGAGCGATGCCCACACCCGGCCGGTCCCGCTGGCCCGGAGGAGCGGTCGTGTGGTGCGGATCGGACGCCACGCCTCATCGCCATCTCGTCGACCGTCACCTCGTCGCACGGCCGTCTCGTCGCTTGGCCGTCTCGGCCGCGCTCTCTGGCCAACACCTGTGCTGACACGGCCCAACACCTGTGCTGATACGGCCCAATACCTGTGCTGATGCGGCGCGCCGATGCTGACGCGACACGTTTTGCGACAGAAATGTTGACAATCCTGTCGCCAACCGCCTACCGTCGATCCGACCGACGAGGGAGGGCCGTGGAGAGCACCGTGAGTGTCGCGGCCGCCGGCCGGCAGATGGCCCACACGCGGTTGCGCGAGGCGATCACCAGCGGCGAACTCGTGCCGGGCCAGCGGCTGGTAGAAGCCGATCTCGTGGGCCTGTTCGGCGTTCCCCGCAACGCCGTCCGGCTGGCCCTCGATGCTCTGGTGACCGAAGGGCTGGTCGAGCGGATCCCGAACCGCGGCGCCCGGGTCCGCACCGTCTCCACCGCGGAGGCGGTGGCGATCACCGAGTGCCGCATGGCGCTCGAGGGGCTGATCGCGGCCAAGGCCGCGCAGCAGGCCACGGACGCCGAGATCGCGGAACTGCGTACCCACGTCCAGCGGATGCGCCGGACCGTGGAGGCGGGCGAGCTGATGACGTACTCGGCCCTCATCCAGGAGCTGTACCGGATGATCCGCCAGGCCGCGCGGCAGCCCACGGCCGCCGCGCTCATCGAACGCCTGCAGGCGCAGATCGTGAGACACCAGTTCCGGTTGTCACTGCGGCCCGGTCGGCCACAGGTCTCGCTGGCCGGGCTCACGGCCGTCGTGGAGGCGGTCGCTGCGCGGGATCCGGAGGCGGCGGAGGAGGCGGCCCGGGCACACTTCCGCGGCGTGATCGCGGCTCTGAACGAGAAGACCGACTGATGACCATACCCCGAGGAGGAGACCTGACATGAGGACCGTCGTCGTCACCGATCCACCGCGGGCCGACATCGGCGACGCGGAGCGTCTCGGCGGCTACGGGGTCGCTACCGTGCACGAGGCGCTCGGCCGCGTCGGCTACCTGGGACCGGAGTTCCGGCCCGCGTGGCCGGGTGCGCGCGTCGGCGGTACCGCCGTCACCGTCCTGTGCTGGCCCGGGGACAACTTGATGATCCACGTCGCGGTCGAGCAGTGCCGGCCCGGTGACGTCCTGGTGGTCGCCACCAACTCGCCCTCGACCGACGGGCTGTTCGGTGAGCTGTTCGCCACCGCCCTGGTCGGGCGCGGGGTGCGCGGCGTGGTGCTCGGCAGCGGCGTACGCGACGTCGCGGAGCTGCGCGAGATGGGGTTCCCGGCGTGGTCGCGGGCGGTCAGTGCGCAGGGTTCGGTGAAGGCCACCGCCGGCTCCGTGAACGTCCCGATCGTCCTCGGGGGACAGACCGTGCACCCTGGTGACGTGGTCGTCGCCGACGACGACGGCGTCATGATCGTCCCCCGCCTCGACGTGCCCCGGGCGCTGACCGCCTCGAAGGCCCGGGTCGAGAAGGAGTCCGCCAGCCGCGCCGCCTTCCGGCAGGGCGAGCTGGGCCTGGACCGCTACGGCCTCCGCGACAAGCTCACGGACTTCGGCATCGAGTACGTCCCGTACGACGAGTACGTTCGGGGGTGAACGGTGCGCTACGACGACACCGGGGTGCGCTGCACCATGCTGCGTGGTGGCACCTCCCGCGGACTGTACGTCGAGGCCGGTGACCTGCCGGCCGACCCGACCGCGCGGGACGACCTGCTGCTGCGGCTGATGGGCACGCCCGATCCGCGCCAGATCGACGGCCTCGGCGGCAGTACCTCGCTGACCAGCAAGGTCGCCGTCGTGAGCCGGTCGGAGCACCCGGACGCGGACGTCGACTACCTGTTCCTCCAGCTCGGCGTGGACTCCGCGACCGTCAGCGACCGGCAGAACTGCGGCAACATCCTCGCCGGGGTGGGACCGTTCGCCGTCGAGCGCGGTCTCGTCCCGGCCGGGCCGGACGAGACCAGCGTACGGATCCGGATGGTCAACTCCGACAGCATTGCCGTCGCCACCTTCCCGACGCCGGGCGGCCGCCCCGAGTACCGCGGCGACGTCGCGATCGCCGGGGTCCCCGGCACCGCGGCGCCGGTCGTCCTCGCCTTCACCGGCACCGAGGGGTCCGCGACGGGCAGCCTGCTCCCGACCGGCAACGTCCGGGACTCGATCGACGGCATCGACGTGACCTGCGTCGACAACGGCATGCCGGTGGTCGTGGCCCTGGCCGAGTCGTTCGGCCTGACCGGTCACGAGACGCACGAGCAGTTGGCCGCCGACACCGCGCTGCTCGCGCGCATCGACGCCTTCCGGACCAGGGCGGGCGCCCTGATGTGCCTCGGGGACGTGCGCACGTCCTCGGTACCGAAGACGGTGCTGGTCGCCGCCGCGCGGGACGGCGGCCAGGTCTGCACCCGATCGTTCATCCCCGTCCAGCCGCACACCTCGATCGGGGTGCTCGCCGCGGTCAGCGTGGTCACCGGCATGCTCCTGCCCGGCGCGGTCGGTCACGAGCTGACTGCCCACTGGCCCGCCGGCCGCTCGCAGGTCGACGTCGAGCACGCAGGCGGCCACCTGCTCGTCGACGTGGTGGTCGACACCGACGTCACTCCGCCGCGGGTCGTCCGCTCCGGCGTCGTACGCACCGCCCGCAAGCTCTTCGACGGCGTCGCCTTCCCCCGCGCCTGAATGCTCTCCCACCCCCCGTGCTCACCGACCGAGGATCCTGGAGTCCCCATGCCCCCATTGCACGAGATTGCCCACCTGGCCCACGTCGAACTGCACACCCCGGTACTCGACGAGAGTGTCGAATTCTTCACCCGGTACCTCGGCCTGACCGAGAACGGGTCGGCCGGGGACTCGGTCTTCCTGCGGGCCTGGGACGACTACGAGCAGATCACGATCAAGCTCATCGGGCACACCACCTCCGGCGTCGGGCGGACGAACCTGCGGGCGGCCAGTCCGGAGGCGTTGCAGCGCCGGGTCTCCGAGGTCGAGGCGACCGGCCGGGGGATCGGCTGGGCCGACGGCGACCCTGGCTACGGCCCGACGTACGTGTTCACCGACCCTGACGGTCACGAGTTCGGCCTCTACTACGAGTCGGAGTGGTACACGCCGCCGGCGGAGCTTGCGCCGTCGCTGAAGAACCAGGCCCAGGCGTACCCCTCCCACGGAGTCGCGGTACGGCGGCTGGACCACATCAACTACCTCGGTGTCGACCCGGTGGTCAACCGGGACTTCCTGCGCGACACCCTCGGCGCCCTGGTCACCGAGCAGATCGTGCTGAACGACGGCACCGTCTCCGGAAGCTGGACGACGTTCACGAACAAGGGCTACGACGCCGTCTACACCCGCGACTGGACCGGCACCCCGGGGCGGCTGCACCACATCGCCTTCGCCGTCGACACCCGTGACGGGATCCTGCGGGCCGCCGACATCGCCCTGGAGCAGGGCGTGCACATCGAGACCGGGCCGCACAAGCACGCCATCCAGCAGACCTTCTTCCTGTACGTGTACGAGCCCGGCGGCAACCGCATCGAGCTGTGCAACGCCGGCGCTCGCCTGGTGCTGGCGCCGGACTGGCAGCCGGTCGACTGGACCGAGGTCGAGCGGGCGAAGGGCCAGGCCTGGGGGCTGAAGACCATCGAATCGTTCCACACGCACGGCACGCCCCCGGTGGAGCCGGCGCCATGAGCGGGCGTGGCGAGGTGGCGCCATGAGCGAGCCGGTCCGGATCGCCGTCCTCGGGCTGGGGGAGGCCGGCTCGGAGATCGCCCGCGACCTCGTCGCGGCCGGCGCCGACGTCCGCGGGTACGACCCGGAGGTGACGCCGGCCGACGGTGTCGTCGCCCGCGCCGACGAGGCCGACACGGTCCGCGACGCCGACCTGGTACTCAGCGTCAACAGCTCCCACGACGCGATGACCGCGCTGGCCAACGCGCTGCCGTCGGTGCGGCCGGGCACGATCTGGGCGGACCTGAACACCGCCTCGCCGGGGCTCAAGGCGGCCCTGGCACAGGCCGCCGGATCGCACATCCCGGTCGTCGACGTCGCGCTGATGGCGCCGGTGCCGGGCAAGGGCCTGCGCACCCCCATGCTGGCCGCGGGTGTGGCTGCCGGCCGGTACGCGGACATCCTGTCCGGCTTCGGCGCGGAGGTGACGATCCAGCCGGGGCCCGCGGGCGCGGCCATCTCGCGCAAGCTGCTCCGCAGTGTCTTCTACAAGGGACTGGCCGCGGCGGTGGTGGAGGCGTTGGCCGCCGCGGAGGCGGCGGGCTGCGCGGACTGGCTGCGCGACAACATTGGCGCCGAGCTGGTCAGCTTCGACCACCGCAGCGTCGACCGGTTGATCGACGGCACCCGCAGGCACGCCCGCCGGCGGGCCGACGAAATGGCTGCCGCCACGGCGCAGCTCGAGGAACTGGGGGTCCCGCCGCGGATCAGCGCGGCCGCGCGGGACCTGCTGATCGACCTGCGCGACCAGGCCGGGCAGTAACCCGACGGGGCCGGTGGGTTACGCGACCACGCCGGGCGGTGGCTCGCCTGGCGCGGTCGGTGTCGCGGCGTTCTGCGCGTGGCCGGCGTCAGGCGTCGGTCTGCTGCAGCGCCGTGATGACGCTGCTCAGGTGGGCGCGCGCGGCGGCCTCCGCCTCGGTGGGCTCCCGGCGCGCGATCGCTTCGATGATCGCGAGGTGCTCGGAGAGGGAGACCTGCGGTCGACCGGCGCGCAGCGCGAGCCGGAACTGGTGCCGCACGAGTTGGCCGCCCAGTCGGTCGAGCAGCCCGGAGGCCACCGGCTGCGCCGCGTACTCGCGTACCAGGCGGTGGAGTTCCCGGTTGAGCGTCGAGTACTTCATCGGGTCGCCGCCGGCGACCGCGCGCTGCATCTGGTCGCCGAGGTCGGTCAGGGCGATGATCTGCTCGTCGGTGACCCGCTCCGCCGCCTTGGCGGCGCACAGGCCCTCGAGGACCATCCGGCACTCGGTGATCGCCACGGCCTCGGCCACGGAGACGACCCGGACGCGCGCACCGCGGTTCGGGATCCGTTCCACCAGACCCTCGGCGGCCAGGTCGATCAGTGCCGCGCGGAGGCTGGCGCGGCTGACGTTGAACGATTCGGCGAGCTCCGCCTCCACCAGCCGCTGTCCGGGCGCGAGATCGCCGTTGATCAGCGCGGTGCGCAGCGCGTCCGCCGCCAGTTTCGTGGCGGCGGCGCCCTCACGCGGGGTCTGTGCCATCGGGACCTCCTTGAGTCGCGGTCGACTCTACGGCGCGGATGGGCTGTCGAGAAAAATCGTCAACAATTTTCTCGACAGTTATTGCGACAGTCTTACGTGATGGTTACGGTCACTGTCACCGGGTGGCAGCCGCGAGCGGAACGCGTACCGACGAGAGCCACCCGCCCGCGTCGCCCGGCCCGTGAGTGGCGCCGGTCGAAGTCGATCACCCGACCTGAGGGAGAGCCCTAGCAGTGAGCAGCATCGACGCGCCGACCACGCGGGCGGGGGTGATTCCCGCCCGCCGGAAGCTGGCGCTGCCCGAACGGTCGCTCGGCCTGCTGGGTCTGGTCACCCTCGCCGGAGTCCTGGAGCTGTTACCGCGCACCGGGCTCGTCTCGGACCGGTACTTCCCGCCGTTCAGCGCGATGGTCGGCGCTCTCGTCGACGCGATGGGCAGGCCCGAGTTCTGGAGTGCGACGGGACAGACCCTGCAGGCCTGGGGGATCGGCCTGGCCATCGCGCTCGCCGCCGGCGTCGGGCTGGGACTGCTGACCGGCAGCGTGCCCGTCGTAGCGCGGCTCACCGCCTCGACGATCGAGTTCCTCCGGCCGGTGCCCTCGGTGGCGCTGATCCCGCTCGCCGTGTTGGTCTTCGGGACCACCAACATCCGCTCGACCCTGCTGCTGATCGTCTACGCCGCCTTCTGGCAGGTCCTCATCCAGACCATCTACGGCGTCCGGGACGTCGACCCCGTGGCCCGCGAGACGGCTCGCTCGTACCAGCTCGGGCGGTGGGCCCGGCTGCGCCACCTGGTGTGGCCGACGGCTCTGCCGTACGTGATGACCGGCGTCCGACTCGGCGCCGCGGTGGCGCTGATCCTGGCCGTGACGGCCGGGATCGTCGGCATCGGGCAGGGGCTGGGCTGGCTGATCGTCAAGGCCCAGTCCGGTAACGACGTCGCAAGCGTCTACGGGCTCGTGCTCTTCACCGGCCTCCTCGGCGTGCTCGTCAACCTGCTCGCCCGGGCGCTGGAGCGGCGCGCGCTGGCCTGGCACTCCTCCGTGCGCGCGGACCTCGGGGGCTGACGATGAACCGGTTCCTCCGCCTGGGCAGTGGCGTGTTCTTCGGGCTGGTCCTGCCGGTCGTGCTCGTCGCCGCCTGGTGGTTCGGCTCCGCGAACAGCGCCAACTTCTACTTCCCGCCGCTGCCGAACATCCTCAGGACCTTCGGCCACACCTGGTTCGGCGACCGGCTTCGGGCCGACGTCGTACCCAGCGTCGTCCGGCTGCTGGCCGGCTACGCGGGCGCGGTGGTCCTGGGGGTGACCCTGGGCGTCCTGCTGGGAGTGAACCGCGGGCTGCGGCGGTTCACCGAGCCGGTGCTGGAGTTCTTCCGGGCGATCCCGCCACCGGTACTCATTCCGGTCCTGTTCCTGTTCGCCGGCATCGGGAACACGGCCAAGGTCATCGTCATCGTCTCCGGCGCGGTCTGGCCGATCCTGCTCAACACCGTCGAGGGTGTCCGGGCGGTCGACGAGGTCCTCTCGGACACCTCGCGGTGCTACGGGGTCACGGGCCGGGCGCGGCTGCGGCACCTGGTGCTCCCCGCCGCGGGCCCGCAGATCGTGGCCGGCATGCGCCAGGCGCTGTCGATCTCGATCATCCTCATGGTGATCAGTGAGATGTTCGCCAGCTCCAACGGGCTGGGCTTCACGATCATCCAGTTCCAGCGCACCTTCGCCATCCCCGAGATGTGGAGCGGCATCATCCTGCTCGGCCTGCTCGGGTTCGTGCTGGCGGGTGCGTTCCAGCTGTTCGAGCGGCGCAGTCTGCGCTGGTACCAGGGCCTGCGTCGATCGCAACGAGGAGAGTAGGCATGAGCGACACACTTGCCGCCCCGCAGACGCAGGACCGCGACGTCCTGCTCGACGTCCGGGGCGTCCAGAAGATCTACACCGGCCAGGGCCGCACCGTCGAGGCCGTACGCGACCTCACCTTCGCGGTGCGGCGGGGCGAGCTGGTCTGCATCGTCGGCCCGTCCGGAGCCGGCAAGACGACGCTGCTCAAGTGCGTCGCCGGCCTGCTCGAGCCGACCGCGGGCACGGTGACGCTCGACGGCCAGCGGGTGACCCGGCCCCCGAAGTCGATGGCGGTGGTCTTCCAGGAGTACGGGCGCAGCCTCTACCCCTGGAAGACCGTCCGGCAGAACGTCGAGCTGCCGTTGAAGCAGAAGAAGCTGCCCAAGGCGCGACGGCAGGAGCTGGTACGCGAGGCCCTGTCGGCCGTCGGCCTGGGCGACGTGCACGACGCGTACCCGTGGCAGCTCTCCGGCGGCATGCAGCAGCGCGTGGCCATCGCGCGGGCCGTGGCGTACCAGCCGCAGGTGCTGCTCATGGACGAGCCGTTCGCCGCGGTGGACGCCCAGACCCGCGCGGACCTGGAGGACCTCATCCGGTCGCTGTGGCACCGGCTGGGCGTCACCATCCTGTTCGTCACCCACGACATCGAGGAGTCGGTCTACCTCGGTGAGCGGGTCCTCGTGCTGTCCTCGTCGCCCACGGTCGTGTTGGAGGATCTCCCGATCGACCTCCCCGACGAGCGCAGCCAGCTCGAGACGCGCTCCGGGCGCAGGTTCGCCGAGCTCCGTCACCACGTCTACGAGCAGATCCAGCTCGCCAAGCACCGTAGAGGCTCCGAGTCCCGTCCCGACGCGTCACCGGGCGGTGCCGGACCGCACGACGTCGCGCACGTCCACGCCGGGTAGGGGAGGCCGCCCTACCCGGAGTCGACGCCGGTCCACCGTGCCCCACCCGGAAACGACGGCGCCCACCGCAGCACGGATGCGCGGGGGCAGTCGAGCACGGCCCGCTGACGGCGGTGCTCGCCGATCGCGCTCGCCCACCATCCACCCAGCAAAGGAGCTCATATGCGTCGCCTGCTCGCGCCGGTCGTGGCGCTGTCCCTGTTCGCTCTCGCCGCCTGCGGGTCCGGCGGTGGGAACTCCACCGCCAGCTCCGGGGCCGGCGGCACCACTCACCTGAAGGTCGGTGTCATTCCGATCGTCGACGTCGCACCGATCTACCTCGGCAAGGAGAAGGGCTTCTTCGCCCAGCACCACATCGATCTGGAGCTGGTGCAGCAGTCCGGCGGTGCGGCCGCCATCCCCGGCGTCATCGCCGGCGACTTCCAGCTGTCCTTCGGCAACGTGACCTCGGTACTGCTCGCGGGCTCGCAGAACCTGCCGCTGCGCATGGTCGCCGAGGGCGTCTCCTCCACCGGCGACCCGAAGACCGACTTCGCCGGCGTGGTGGTGGCCCCGGACAGTCCCATCCAGTCGGCCAGGGACCTGGCCGGTAGGACCGTGGCCATCAACAACCTCAAGAACATCAACGACGTCACGACCCGGTCCGTCGTGGAGAAGGCCGGTGGGGACCCGGCCAGCGTCAAGTTCCTCGAGCTGGGCTTCCCGGACATGCCCGCGGCGGTGGCCAACCACAAGGTGGACGCCGCCGTGATGGTCGAGCCGTTCCTCTCGGCGGCGACCGCTCAGGGGGACCGGGTGATCGCGGCCAACTACGCCGAGGCCACCACCAACCTGACCGTCGCGAGCTACTTCGCGACCCAGCAGTACGTCTCGCAGAACAAGGCCGTGATCGACAACTTCCGGGCGGCCCTCAAGCAGTCGCTGCAGTACGCGCAGGAGCACCCGGACGAGGTGCGGCGGATCGTCACGACGTACACCACGATCAAGGCCGACGTGGCGCAGAAGATCAAGCTGCCCGCCTGGCCGCAGGACATGAACGTCGACTCGGTGCAGACGATCGCCGGGCTCATGCACAAGTACGGCGTCACGCAGAACACCGTCGACGTCACCAAGCTGCTGGCCACGGGCTGACCTCGCCGACCCCGACGACCGGCCACACCCGCAACGGCGCACCGCGCCGGCGCTCCCACCCGTCGGAGCGCCGGCGAGCTGCCGAGCACGAACACCCCGGAGGGGACGCGTGATCATCGACTGTCACGGCCACTACACGACCGCGCCGGAGGCGCACACCTCCTGGCGGGAGGCGCAGCGGGCCGCCTTCGGCGCCGGCCAGGAGCCGCCCCCGTACCCCGGGATCTCCGACGACGAGATCCGGGAGTCGATCGAGGGCAGCCAGCTGCGGCTGATGGCCGAGCGCGGGATCGACCTGACGATCTTCTCCCCCCGGGCCTCGGCGATGGGTCACCACGTCGGTGACGAGGCGGTCAGTACCCGCTGGGCGCAGGTCTGCAACGACCTCATCGCCCGGGTGGTCGGGCTGTACCCGGACAACTTCATCGGCGTCTGTCAGCTCCCGCAGTCACCCGGGGTACCCATCGCGCACTCCGTCGCGGAGCTGCGGCGCTGCGTCGAGGAGCTCGGGTTCGTGGGCTGCAACCTCAACCCCGACCCCAGCGGCGGCCACTGGACGTCCGCGCCGCTGACCGACCGCAGCTGGTACCCGTTCTACGAGGCGATGGTGGAGCTGGGCGTACCGGCCATGGTGCACGTGTCGGCGGTGACCAACCCGAACTTCCACGCCACCGGGTCGCACTACCTCAACGCCGACACCACCGCGTTCATGCAGTTCCTGCAGGGGGACCTGTTCACGGACTTCCCCGACCTGAGGTTCGTCATCCCGCACGGTGGGGGAGCGGCGCCCTACCACTGGGGCCGCTTCCGGGGCCTCGCCGACATGCTCGGCCGGCCCGCGCCGGACGTGTCGGTCATGCGTAACGTCTTCTTCGACACCTGCGTGTACCACCAGCCCGGCATCGACCTGCTGTTCGACGTCATCGGCGTGGACAACATCCTGTTCGGTTCCGAGATGGTCGGTGCCGTCCGGGGCATCGATCCGCGGACCGGCCGCTACTTCGATGACACCCGCCGCTATGTGGACGCGCTGGACCTGGCGCCGGGAGACCGCGAGAAGGTCTACGAGCGCAACGCCCGCCGTGTCTACCCACGACTGGACGCGGCGCTGACGGCCAGGGGCCGGTGAGGGCAGCCGCCTGCCGGCGTCAGGCACGTTTGTACTCCCGGCCGGGCGCCACGTGGGCGGGGCGCCCGGCCGGGGCACGTCATCGGTGTGTTCGTCCGTCCACGTGGTCGTGGCCGGACGGGTTCCCGGTGTGGCGGACGGCGACGCGCCACCATCGGCCTTGCCCGGAACCTACGCGTCCCTCGGGCGTCAGTTCTCGCTCGACGCCGACACGGGCTCGGTCTCCGGCTCCGGGGTCTGCCGCTGCGCCGGTACGGACGCGTTCGGCTCCTCGGCGTGCCGCGAATCCTCGGCGTGCCGCGAATCCTCGGCGTGCCGTGGTTTCGGCGGCGCGGGCTGGTCCGACATCTCGGCGGTGAGGTCGTCGGGCTCCGCGACCATCTGTGGCTGGTCGACCCAGAGGGCACGCAACTGGTTCTGCATGAACGCCGTCAGCCGCGCCCGGTACTCCCGGTCGAACCGCTCCAACGCCTCGATCTGCTGTTGCAGGCCCTCGCGCTTGGCGCCGAGGCTGCCCACGAGGTCGTCGTACCGCCGCTGGGCCTGCTGCTTCAGTTCCTCAGCGTGCTGCTGGGCGTTGACCGCTATCGTCTCCGCCTGGGCCATGGCCTCGGACACGATCCGGTCGGCGTTCCGCTGCGCGTCGTCCACACAGCTCTGGGCCTCCCGCGCCGCGCGCTCGGCCTCGGCGCGCGCCTCCGTGAGTACCTTGTTCGCCTCGCGCCGCACGTTCTGGGCGTGGGCGTCGGCGTCGCGGGCGATCTGCTCCGCGGTGGCCATCGCCTCCTCGCGGATCTGTTCCGCCTGCCGGTGCGCGATGCGGACGTGCTCCTCGGCCGTGCGCTGAGCCATGGTCAGCACCTGCAGGGCCTGGCCCGACGCGTTCGGGTTCGCTGCGCCCAGAGGGTCCTCGGTGGCCGTGATATCCGGAGTCGGCATTCCGTTGAGCATCACCTTGGCACGACCCTTCATCTGGTTGTCACTCACGAAAGGCCTCCGTACGTTCGGCTCACACGCGCGGCTTCACGTCGACGAGGCGTTGGTCCGGCGCGACTTGATGGTGGGCGCTTCCGTTGTCAGTACCTGCGCCCCACAGCGGACACGGGTCATGATCGGCGGCATGTTACCAACCCGCGGAGCAGGAGCGCGAGATCAAGTTTCGGTGACGATGTGGCCACCCTCTGTTGTGGTGGTACCGCGCGCGGTCGTCGTATGGCACTGACGAGCGGTCCGGGTGATTCACGTACATCGACTCGTCGGGCCGTGACGCGTGGCGGGCCCGCGCCGGCGTCGCGGGTGGTCGTCGGGTCTCCTACAGGATCATGACAACAACGTTGGTCGATGTTATGTTGGCCGGGGTTGGCGCCGCGTGGTGGTCGTATCACACCACGTGATTGCCCGTGCCTGCCACCGCGTTAGGGACGTGCCTGCCACCGTGTTAGGGAGCAGATGGCTGCTGATGACATCGTCGTGGTCGTCGAAGCACAGCACTCCTCCTCGGGGCTGCGCCCGGTGGAGGTCGTGACGGGGCTCGGCCACCGCGCCGCGTTCGTGACCGACGCGCCGGAGCGCTATGCCGACCTGCCGAACTTCGCCGCGACCGTCGGCGCTCCGAGCGTGGAGGTCGTGCGCGGTGACACCGGCACCGTCGACGGTCTGCTCGCCGCCGTCGAGTCGGTCAGCCGGGGCCGCCGGCTGCGGGGGGTCTACACCCACTGCGACTACAACCTGGCGATCGTCGCGGCCGTGGCGCGCAAGCTGGGGCTTCCCGGGCTCCACCCGGACGCCGCGCTCCGGGCCCGCAACAAGCTGCTCGCCCGGCAGGCGTGCGTGGCGGCCGGCGTGCCGTGCCCGCGGTTCGTGCACGCGGTGACGCTGGCCGACGCCCTCGCCGCGGCCGCCGACCTCGGCCTGCCCTGCGTGGTCAAGCCCCTGACGGAGTCGGCCAGCACCGGGGTCCGGCTGTGCCAGACGACCGAGGAGGTCGCGGCGCACTTTTCGGCCATCGTCAGCCAGCCGAACGACGCCCGCGGCCAGCGCCGCCCACCGGGTGCGTTGATCGAAGAGTATGCGCTGGGCTACGAGGTCAGCGTCGAGACCGTGACGGTCGGCGGGACCACGACGGTACTCGGGGTCACCGACAAGCTGCTCGGCCCCCACCCGTACTTCGCCGAACTGGGCGACACGTTCCCGTCGGTCCTGCCGGAGCCGGTCGTCACCACCCTCGCGGACACGGCGACGGCGGCGCTGGCCGCGGTCGGGCACGACTTCGGCGCGGCACACACCGAGGTCAAGATGACCGCAGACGGACCGCGGATCATCGAGATCAACGCCCGGATCGCGGGTGCCGAGATCGCCACCGAGATCGAGGCCGCGCTCGGCGTCCCGGTGCTGCGGGAGGTGGTGACGATGCACCTCGGCGAGGTCCCGGACCTCACCCCGGTCCGCCGGCGCGGCGCGGCGACCCGGTACCTGATGCCACCCGCCGCGGGCGTCGTCTCCCGCGTGCACGGTGTCGCGCTCGCCCGGCGGGTGCCGGGCGTCGTCGACGTCGAGGTACGCGCCGAACCGGGCACCGTGGTCGGCCTGCCGACCAGCAACCACCAGCTGTACGGCCATGTCGTGGCGACCGCGGACACCGCCGTGGAGGCGGCCCGGCGCGCGGACACGGCCGCCATCCAGATCTCCCTGGAGCTGCACGACCCACACTGACGAACCGACGAATGGAGGGCTCCACCGATGACCCTGACGGGGGACCGCGCGTACCATGTCATCGACATTCCCACACCGTCGCCGGACGTTCTCGCCGAGTTCGAGACGCTGCCGTTCGACCCGTACACCGGCGGCAGGCAGCGGTACCGCCGCTTCTCGCAGTACCGCCTGTCGTTCGACCGGGCGGCCGACTCCTGGCGGATGGAGCTGCTGCCGCACCGCCCGTTCCTGCAACCGCGACGGGTCAACGGGCTCGTCGGCGGCGTCCAGCGGAACTTCGAGCCGCTGCGGATCGACCCGACACCGCAGATCGTGGCCGGCGTCGCCGCACTCGACCTCGACCGCGACCGGGACTGGCAGGTCAACGTGCACCAGTGCCGGGTGGTGACCGACCCGGACATCGCCGGGGTGTCGGTCCCCGAGGGGCCGCACCGCGACGGCCACCAGTACGGCATGCTCGCCGTCTTCGCCCGCCACAACATCGACGGCGGCGAGAACCAGCTGATGCCGGTGGGCGGCGGTGAGCCGTTCTTCCGCGTGACGCTGCAACCCAACCAGGCGCTGGTCTACTCCGACGGCGCGATGTGGCACACCGCCACCGACATCGTCGCCCGCGACGGCACGGGCGGCCACCGCGACCTGTGGATCGTCGCCTTCAACGACTGGGAAAACCGCAAGTACGGCGAGGAGTTCGAGCGCGCTGCCATGGCCGGTGACGGCACGGCGGCCGTACCCCACGGTGCGGCCTGATGCGACCGTCGCCCGATGGGTTGTCCGCGGCGCTGCTCCACGAGGTGGCCGAGACGTGGGGCACCCCGGTGTACGTGCTGTCGCCGCAGCGGCTGCGGGCCAACCTCGACACGCTGGCGCGCGCCCTCGCCCCGGCGCGGATCCTGTACTCACTCAAGACCAACTACCTGCCGGCGGTGACCACGATGCTGCGGGCCGCCGGGGCGGGCGTCGACGTGGTGTCCGGGTACGAACTGCGCGCCGCGCTCGACGCGGGCTTCCCGACCGACCGGATCGTCTTCAACGGACCGGTCAAGACGGCGGCGGAGCTGCGGGACGCGGTCGATGCCGGCGTCTTCGTCAACATCGACGGCGAGGAGGAGATAGAGATCCTCAGCCGGCTAGCGGCCGGGCGTGCGGAGCCGTTGCCGGTCGGGCTGCGCGTGTACCCGCCGGAGGACGTGTACCCGTCCGTCGACCGGTACCCGCCCGGCGCGCCGTATCCGGAACCGGGGGACCGGCCGGTGCGGCGGCTGCCGTCCAAGTTCGGCTGGCCGATCGCCACCGGGGACGCCGACCGGATGGTCGAGCGGATCCTGGACTGTTCCGCGCTGCGCCTGACCGGCGTGCACTGCCACCTCGGCTCGCAGATCACCCGGACCGACGCGTTGCTCGCGGCGATGGGCTCCCTGATCGGCTGGGTGGCTGAGCTACGCCGGCGGGCGCCCGTCGAGCGGCTCAACGTCGGCGGTGGCATCGGCGTACCGGGGATCCAGCGCATCCCGGGTGCGGTCGCCGGACTGAGCGAGGTCAGGGCCGCCCGGGAGGAGCCGCCGCCACCGCCGCTCTCCGTGCCCGGGTTCGGCGCCGGCCTGCGTGAGCTGCTGCGGGCGTACGGGCTGACCGGGCTGACCCTGGAGTGCGAGCCGGGCCGGGCGCTGGTGTCCGACGCGATGGCCCTGGTCACCAGGGTGGTCGGGGTGAAGCGGACCGGTCAGGGCACGTGGGTGCTGCTCGACGGTGGGCTCAACCTACTGCCGACCGCCGGGGTCGCCGAACGGCACCGCTACGAGCTGCTCCGCGACGGGACGTCCCGGGCGCCGGAGGAGCCGGTGATGCTCGGTGGTCCACTGTGCTACGAGGGTGACGTCTTCTCGTTGACGGCCGACCTGCCCGGCGACGTGCATACCGGCGACGTCGTCGTCGTCCACGACGCCGGCGCCTACAGCGTCACCCGGGCCACCAGCTTCAACCGGCCGCGCATCCCGGTCGTCGCCGTCTCCGACGGGCGGAGTGCGCTGTGTTGGCGGGGGGAGAGCTATGAGGACATCTTCCGGTTCGCCGTCGCGCCCGGCCGCCACGCACAGGAGGTAGCGTGATGCGTCCCCGCCGGGTGATCGCGGTATGGGGGGTGCCGCGTTCGGTGTCCACCGCGTTCGAGAAGACCTTCGCCGAGCGCGCCGACACCACCGTGGTACACGAGCCCTTCACCGACTGCTACTACTTCGGCCGCGCCCGCCGCTCGGGTCGCTACGGCGACCAGCCGCACAAGGCCGACCGGGACGGCCCGTGGGCGGTGGCGGAGATCGACCGGGCGAGCGGCCCGGTTGTCTTCGTCAAGGACCTGGCCTTCCAGTCCGAGCCGTACCTCCCGGACGACGTCCTGGCCCGCCTCACCAACACGTTCATCGTCCGCCACCCGGCCAGCGTGCTGGCGTCACTGAACCCGCTCAAGCCCGACTTCACCGAGGACGAGTTCGGGTTCCTGGCGCTGGGCCGGCTGTGGCACCGGGTCGTGCACACCCTGGGGCAGCCGCCGGTCGTGGTGGAGGGTGACGCGTTCCGTAGCCACCCCGAGGAGGTGCTGTGCGACTACTGCGACCGCGTCGGGCTGGACTTCGACCGGCGCATGCTGCACTGGAACGACGGGCGGATCCGGCCGTGGTCGGCCGACGAGCGGGAGTCGCAGGCGAAGTGGCACGCGACCCTGGAGCACAGCACCGGCATCCTGCCTCCGGTTCCCCGACCGCCGGTATCCGTGCCGGCCCGGTTCGCCGCGGCCTACGGGCGGGCGGTGCGGATCTACGAGGAGATCTCCGCGGCCGCCCCGGTGCGGCGGCCGATCATCGCATAGCCGGCGGCCGCGGCGGCTCCCAGCGCCGCCACGCCGATCCACAGCGTGGTCTCGCCGAACCGGTCGCCCGCCGGCAGGCCGATCCCGGGTGCCAGCGCGCTGCCCAGCCAGACGCTCGCGGTCACCACGCCGAGGTACGTGCCCTGCCGGCCCGGGGGCGCGATGACGACCGCGGTGTCCTCGCTCGCCGGCCCCCAGACCAGGTCACCCAGGACGAACAGCACGACCAGCATGAGCAGGACCGCCATTCGTACCTCGAACAGCAGCACCAGGAAGGCGGCGCCCATCAGGGTCGCGCCGCCGACGAGCCGGGCGACCGCGGGGAAGGGGGACAGCCAGCGGGTGATGCGCAGCTGCAGCAGGACCACCAGCGCGGGGCCGAGCGCGTAGAGCAGACCCCAGGTCGCCGGTGCGATGCCGTGGGAGCGGGTCAGCACGACCGGCAGGACCACCTCGTACGTGTACACCACCGTCCAGGCGGCGGTCGTGGCGAGCAGGACGGTCCACAACCGGGGGTCACGCAGCGCCGCGCCGGGCCCGGCGCGCCCGGCCGGCCCGGCCGCCGCCGCGTCCGGGGCGCCGCGTCCGGTGCCGGTACGCAGACCCAGCAGGAGGGAGCAGCCGAACGTCACCGCCAGCCCGAGGTGCAGCGCCCACCAGTCCGTCTGGAGGAGCGCGGCGCCGGCCAGCGGGCCGGCCAGCGACCCGAGGTTGGCCACCAGCCGGTACGCGGCGAACGCCGCCTCCCGGCGGCCGGGTGCGGCGGCCCGCACCAGGGCGGCCCGCTGGGCGACCCCGCGTACCGGTTGCGCGAACGTGATGACGACCAGCAGCGCGCACG
Organism: Planosporangium spinosum; assembly: GCF_049999945.1. Taxonomy (NCBI): domain Bacteria; kingdom Bacillati; phylum Actinomycetota; class Actinomycetes; order Micromonosporales; family Micromonosporaceae; genus Planosporangium; species Planosporangium spinosum. The sequence continues at coordinate 182,381 of NZ_JBLYUB010000003.1, forward strand.
CGGTCACCACGCCGATACCCGGTACGAGCAGCGCCAGGCACGCGAGGGTCTGCACACCCGCGCCCGCGACGATCACCGGGCGCGGGCCCAGCCGGTCGCTCGCGCGCCCGCCGAGGTAACCGCCGGTGACCCCGCCGACGCCGGCGACCACGTACGCCAGCGCGACCTGACCGGAGGACGCGTGCAGCGCGGTGACCAGCCACGGACTGAAGAAGACGCCGAACACCGCCAACGCGGTGAAGTTGGCGAGGACCGAACCGAGGATGGGGCGCAGTGGAGCCGGGATCTCGTCGCCCACCACGCGCTCCGCGAGAGAACCCGGCGAAACCATGCCCCGAGTAAAACCGGCCGGTCACCGGAGTACCAAACTGCCGGGGGTGCCTCGGCCACAGTGGAGGGAGCGGCATGCCGGTACGCGTGACGGAGGTGGCCCGGGTGGCGGACCTCGGCCCGGCGGAGTGGGACGCCACGGTGGACGGTGGTGGCTTCTACGCGGCGTCACCGTGGCTCGCGGTGGCGGAGGCGACAGCCGACCTGGCCCCGTTCCACCTGGTCGCGCAGTCCTCCGATGGGGACCGGGCGGCGCGGGCCACCCTGCCGTGCTACCCGGTGGCGGCGACCTCGCCGTTCCCGCTGTGCCGCGCCGACCTGATCACCGGCGGGTCGGCCGGCCTGATGCCGAGTCTGTTCTGCGGTGGCCGCCATCCCGCGCACACCGGGGTCAACGCCGCCGGCGTACCGCCGGCGGACCGGGCCCGGCTCACCGACGCCCTGCTGGCCCACGCCGAGCGGGCCGCGGCCGAGCGCGGCCTGCGCTCGGCCGGCATGCTCTACGTCGACGCCGACGACGTGGTGACCCGGCGGGTACTCGCCGACCGGGGGTACGCGATCGGCGCGCACGCCACCGCCGCGGTGCTCGACGTTCCCGGCGCCGGCCTGGACGGGTACCTCGCCGGGCTGCGGTCCAAGACCCGGATCATGGTGCGCCGGGAGATCCGCCGGCTCGCCGACGCCGGGTTCGGCGTCTCGGTCCACCCGGTCACCCCGGAGGTCCAGGACGACCTCGACCGGTTCGAAGGCGCGCTGAACGCCAAGTACGGCGGCGCCTTCGACCCGGGCGCCGTGCGGCGGCTGCGCGAGTCGATCGCGGCGCACCTGCCCCGGCACGCCCGGGTGGCGTTCGCCGACCTCGCCGGCCGGCGGTGCGGTTCGGCGCTGTTCTTCCGCTGGCGCGACGAGCTGCACGTCCGGACCGCCGGCTTCGACTACGCGCTGAAGGGCGACCTGCCCGGGTACTTCGGGCTGCTCTTCTACGGGCTGATCGCGCACGCCCACGAGACCGGGGTCCGGCGGATCTTCTACTCCACCGGCGCGGAGCGGGCCAAGCGCTCCCGCGGCTGCGTGCTCGTCGGCCAGGACGCCTTCGTCAAGCGGCTGCCCGGTTGATCGCGACCCACCCGCTCCGCCGCGGCGACGAAGCGGGGAAGGTCCCGGACCGGGTCACATGGGAAGATCACTCAGATGGTGGTGTCCACTGCCGACGATGACCTCGCAGAGAACAAGCGCTCGCATGCGCCACCGATACGTGAGGTGAGACGGCGCGATGGAGGAACGTGGCCTTGCGCCCCGGCGGTTGGCCGAGCTGGCGACCGGGGTCGAGCCCGTACCGTGGTCGACCCCGGTCCCGCAGGTCGAGGAGCTGCTGCGAGCCGACGCCGCGCTGCCCGGTGTGGTCGTGCGGGCCCCGGACGGCAGCCTGCACCTGATCGGGCGGGCGGCGCTGGAGGTGCACCTGACCGGGCGGCTGGGCTTCGGTCGGCTGCTGCTGGCCCGCCACGCCATCGGAGAGCTGGTACCCGAGATCACCCTGCGCCTGGACGCCGACACCGACGCGGAAGCCGCGGCCCAACGCGCGCTGGACCGGCCCGAGAGCAGCCGTGGCGACGACGTCCTCGTCGCCTGGCCCGACGGTGCGGTCGGAGTCGCCCGGCTCGACGAGCTGCTGACCCACCTGGCGGGCCGGTACGCCGACCTCGCCCACCGCGACCCGCTCACCCACCTGGGTAACCGGCGGGTGCTGGTGACCGAGGTGGCCCGCGTGCTGGACGAGTCGGACCAGCCGGTGGCGTTGTTCCTGCTGGACCTGGACCGGTTCAAGGAGATCAACGACGCGCTCGGCCACGACGTCGGTGACGAGCTGCTGTGCCACGTCGGCGACGCGCTGCGCCGGGCACCGCTCGGCGGCGCCACGATCGTACGGGTCAGCGGCGACGAGTTCGTCGTGGCCGTACCCGACCTCACCCGGCTGTTCCCCGCCGAGGTCGCCGCGCTGCCGGTCGCCGACCGGCTGGTCTGGATGGGCCGCCAGCTGCGCACCGTCGTGCAGGGCCCGTTCACGGTCGCCGGGGTCCGCATCGGCGTCGAGGCCAGTGTCGGGGTGGCCTACGCACCCGACCACGGCCGGGACCTGTCCACGCTGCTGCGCCGGGCCGACGCCGCCATGTACGACGCGAAGCGTCACCGCGCGGCGGTGCGGGTGTGGCACGACGACATCGCCATGCCGCTCGGCGAGGACCTGCAGATCCTCACCGAGCTGCGCACGGCGATCACCGATGGCCAGCTGCGCCTGCACTACCAGCCACAGGTGGATGCGACCACCGGACAGGTACGGGCGGTCGAGGCGCTGCTGCGCTGGCAGCACCCCACGCGCGGGCTGCTGCCGCCGGCGGCGTTCCTGCCGCAGGCGGAGGTGTCCGACATCGTCGTCGACCTCACCGACTGGGTCATCGACGAGGCCGTGGCCAGGGCCGCCGCGTGGTTGCGCGCCGGCCGGGCGGTGCCGGTGTCGGTCAACGTCTCCGCCGCGTGCCTGGCCGACGACCGGCTCGTCGGCGTCATCGCCGCCGCGCTGACCAGCCACGGCCTGCCCGCAGCACTGCTGACCGTCGAGGTCACCGAGAGCCTGGTCATGACCCAACCGGTCGAGGCCGCCCGCCGGCTGTCGGAGATCCGCGACCTCGGGGTACGCATCTCCGTCGACGACTTCGGCGCCGGCTACACCTCGCTGGCGATGCTCACCGAGCTGCCCATCGACGAGCTGAAGGTCGACCGCGGGTTCATCACGCGGATGGACGACTCGTCGGCCCACGTCACGATCGTCGCCGCGGTCGCCGAGATGGCCCGCAGCCTCGGCCTCACCGTCGTCGGCGAGGGCATCGAAGACCTGCCCACCGCCCACACGCTTCGTGACCTCGGCTTCCACCTGCTCCAGGGCTACTACTTCAGCAAACCGGAACCGCCCGAACGGCTGTTCCCGCCCGTGGACGCGCCGGCGCCGCGCACCGTCACCACCCGTTGACGTCTCCGCGCGGCGGCAGCGACGGGGCCGGATGCGGCGGTACGGGTCCGCCAACGTTCACGGCCCCCTCACGCCAGGGCCGACCCCGGCTTCCGCTTCTACGTCGACTTCTACGTCGACGAAGCCATGGTGACGGAGGCGTACGCCCGCGGCCTGAAGGTCATCCCGTGGACCTGCGACGACCCCGCCACCGTCGAGGCCCTCATGGATCTGGGCGTCGACGGCATCATCACGAACTACCCCGACCGCGTGCGGCAGATCATGGCCGACCGGGCATGCGGCTGCCGAAGGCGTACCAGAAACGGCACTGACCGCGGCCATCTGACCGCCGGCCAGGTAGCGTCCGGTCTCGTGTCGACGTGATGTCGTCACGGGCGGCGGATGGGGCCGTGACACGCCCATGAGAAGATCCCTCCGCGACATCCATCGATTCCGGTGGAGGGGGAGGGCGACGATGTTCACGGTGTCCCTGGGCGACGACGGCGCGGAGCTGCGTCCGTTCGAGCCGTGGCGGGCCGAGGAGTTCCTGGCCCACATGGACCGCGGACGGGAGTTCATCGGGCGGTACATCGGGCTGGCGGACGCCGTCACGGACGTGGAGTCGAGCCGTTCGTTTCTACGGTCGTACGCGGAGAAGGCCGCGTCCGACGCCGGGCGGATCTACGGCATCTGGCTGAAGGACACGCTGGTCGGTGGGGTCCTCTTCCGGACGATGAACGTCGAGCAGGGCACTGCCGAGGCGGGCTGCTGGCTGGAACCGTCGGCGGCGGGCAAGGGGCTGGTGACCCGGGCCGCGCGCGTGATCATCGATTGGGCCGTCGAGGAACGGGGCATCCACCGCGTGGAGTGGCGGGTGTCGGCGGGGAACAAGGCGAGCATCGCCGTGGCCCGGCGGCTCGGCATGGCCAAAGACGGCGTCCTGCGGGAGAGCTACCTGCACCGGGGGAAGCGCCACGACATCGAGATCTGGTCGGTGCTCGCGCCGGAGTGGCGGTCGGCACGCGGTCGGGTGTGACGTCGGTGGGCGACGACCCGCTCGCCGCCTCCACCGTCGGCCGCCTTGAACCTCGCGTACGCCTGTTCGCCGATGGCGGCCGCGTCAGGGATTCCCGTCCCGCGCCGATGATGCTCGCCAGTCGCGGCTGCCCGGCAGCACCCAGCCGCGGACGAACGCGGTCGCCCGGAACAGGGTGCCCACCACGATGCCGGCGACGATGCCGATGGTGGGTGAGTCGAGCCGGCTGCACCCGACCATGACGCCGCTGACCAGTACCGCGACGGTCGCGTACAGGGAGTTTCCGCCGAAGATGGCCGGCGTTCTGGCCAGCAGCAGGTCCCGGATGGCCCCGCCGCCGACCGCCGTGATGGTCCCCAGCAGCACCGCGGGCAGCCAGCCCAGTCCGACGTCGAGCGTCTTCTGTGCTCCGGCGACCGCCCAGACGCTGAGGGCTACCGCGTCGATCAGGTTGAACGCCAGGCCGGAGGTGTGGCGGCGCAGGTCGAGCAGGAAGGCGAGCAGGGTACCGGCGGCGGCGGTGGCGAGGTAGCTGTAGTCGGTCAAGGCCACGGGTGGGCCGTGCTGGAGCAGGGTGTCGCGGACGATCCCGCCGCCCAGACCGGAGACGACGCCGATGACCAGGAAGCCGAAGAGGTCCAGCTTCCGGTCCCGGGCGAGTACCCCGCCGAGCAGGCCGTTGGCGAACACGCCGGCCAGGTCCAGCGCTCGCGTCACGTCGGCGACCTTCTCCGGTGACAGCCAGCCGGACATGGGCCTACGCTCCTCTCCACTCACGTCAGGGAACCGCGTTCGAGGCCCCACGTTGCGCGGAGAACGATCCACGCCCAGGCCACCTGGCGCACTCTAGCCTCGGCGTCGAGCTCGATGATCAAGGTGGGCCGCCTGCCGCCTGCCGCCTGCCGCTTGTAGAACGTGTCGTGGAAGTCCGACGGCCATCTCGTTCTGTTTCGCCAGTGTGCGACGCCGTTGTCGAACTCGTGCATCGTCAGCGGCAGGCCACTCCTTCCGGCGAGACGTACCCGGGGTGCGTCGCGACGGGACGCCGCTACCGCCCCGAGCCGTCGACAATGGCCTACATGACCGTCCGGTACAACGAGGTGCTCGGCCCGCTGCGCCAGGCGTACGACGCGCGCGCCGCCTGGCGTGACGGGATCACCAAGACGCCGTGGAAGCTGGCGGAGCGGCGGGCGTTTCGTGACCGGCTGACACCGGGTACGCGGCTGCTGGAGATCGGCGCCGGCACCGGGCAGGACAGCGCCTACTTCCAGGAGGAGGGCTTCGCCGTCGTCGCGTCCGACCTCTCACCGGTGATGGTCGAGCACTGCCGGGCCAAGGGCATCGAGGCCCACGTCATGGACTTCCTGCACCTGGACGTCCCGGTCGGCTCGTTCGACGCGGTGTACGCGATGAACTGCCTGCTGCACGTGCCCAACCGCGACCTGCCCGCGGTCCTGGCGGGGATCCGGGCGGTCCTGCGCCCCGGCGGGTTCTTCTTCGTCGGCGTGTACGGCGTGTACGGCGGGAACGGCAGGAACGAGAGCGCCGAGGGTCCCATCGACGATGATGAGCACGTGCCGCCGCGCTTCTTCTCGTGGCGCACCGACGAGCAGCTGCTCGGCTTCGCCACCGCATGGTTCGATGTCGTGGACTTCCACACCGTCGACGTCGGCGGTGACCACCGGTTCCAGTCGCTGACGCTGCGCCGCCCGGACCCCGAATAGCGGACGGGCCCAGGCCGCTTCCATAGGCGGGTCAGAGCCATCCGTTGGTCGCGGTGATGTGCCATACGACCTGGTAGCGCACGGGAGACCTTGTCGTATCGGGTCGCGATCGCACGGCGGCGTGCGAGGCGAGTGACGCCGCATCGCAGAACGCGCTTGGCGGGCTGGATGTGCGGTGGGTCTCGTCGCTCACGCGGGTGCGCATCGACCAGCGGGCGGCCGTGACCGACGGCCCGCGGACGGCTGCGGCGCAGCACGGTTGAGCAGGCTCCGATAGCGGCTGAGTTGAGTGGCGGCGTTGTCGAGTGGCGGCCTTGAGCATGGCAAGGTCGTGCGGCTGACCGGTGCCGGTCCCCGCCGCTCCCAGGGCAGCGGGGACCACGGGGTGAGCCTTTGCCTCCCTACCGGATCGGCCTGGCGCCGCCGGTCACCCGCACGCGGTCGTCGTCGCCGGTCACGTCGACGAGCAGGCGGCTGGGGCTGCCCATGTCCGCGCCCTGAAGGAGCGTGATCCGCGCCGGAAGGTCCACGAGGTGGAGCGCCCGGAGGTAGCCGCCGAAGGCGGCCGCGGCCGCTCCGGTGGCGGGGTCCTCTACGACACCGCCGGGCGGGAACGGGTTGCGGGCGGAGAACAGCAGCGGCGTGTGGCCATGTACGAGTTGGAGCGTGGTCCAGCCGCGCTCGGCCATCAGGGCTGCCAGCGCGTCGTAGTCGTAGTGCAGGTCCGCCAGCCGGGTGCGGTCGGACACGGCGAGGACGAGATGGTTGTTGCCGGCGTACGCGACATGCACGGGGTACCGGGAGTCCAGGTCGGTGGCGCGCCAGCGGAGCGCGGCGAGAGCGGCGGCGAGTTCCTCGGCCGAGGCGGGCCGGGTACGGGTGGGGACGCTGGTGAGCGTGGCGGTCCAACCGGCATCGCTCTCACCGGTGTTCACCTCGACCGCGCCGACGAGCGTCTGAAACAGCAGCGGCCCGCCGCCGCGGCGTTCGGCCAGGGCGACGGCGGCGGCGATCGTTGCGTGCCCGCAGAACGCCACCTCGGCCAGTGGGCTGAAGTACCGTACCTGGAATGCCCCGTCCCGCTCGGTGGGTTCGAGGAACACCGTCTCGGAATAGCCGACCGCGGCGGCGACCGCCAGGCGGGTGGCGTCGTCGAGGCCGGTCGCGTCCAGCACCACACCCGCGGGGTTCCCGCCGGCGGCCCCGTCCGGGAAGGCGGCGTAGCGCAGCACCTCCACGTCGGCGGCCTCGGGACGCGCGATGGTGGCGTCGTCTGTGTCTGTCATCGATAACCTCCCACGGCCAGTCTCGCCGCGCAGCCCCATCGAGTCCAACGATGATCATGAGCCTGCCCGCCGGCGAACTCGACCGGCGCATCACCACCATGGCCGACCGGCTCGGCCGCCGACGACCCCACCTCAAGGAGGTCATCGACACCGTCGACACCCTCGTCGGTGACACCGCCACCGCCGTGTGCCGATAGCCGCCACCCCCGGCACCTCGAACACAAGCACCGATCCCGGCCCGGACAGGCATCACCAGCCCGCATCCATGCCCACTGGGTGGCGATCGCCTCCAGGTCGGTACCGCCGTCGCCGCGCGGCTGTCCATCGACGCTACGGTGTCGATCGCCGGAACCACTGCCCTCGGCGGTCCCGTGGTGCTCGCGTCGGTCCCTGTTCGCCGGGTCGGACCGAGCCGTGGACCGCCTCGCTGAGCTGATCCGGGCCTGGCGGAGGCCCTGAGTGGGCGTGCCATGCCCGCCACCGCAACAGCCGCGTCGGGTCGTGGTGACTCGACATGCGACTCGCGGGCCGCGTCCTGCGACGCGACCCGCGAGCGTGACCGGCGGTGACATCAGGCGATATTTACGTCGCTGCAGAAGAAGTACGCCTGGTCCATGTGGCTGGCCTGCCAAATCGTGAACACGACGGCGCGCCCGGAGTGGCTCGCCGTGGCGTTGATCTTCAGGTCGACGCCGCTGGTCGGCGTGGTCACCTTCTGCCACTGTGAGGCTGGCGTCTTGCCGACCGTCGTCACCAGGTCCAGGTTGCCCCAGCCCAGTCGCTGCGTGGTCGGGTTGAAGCCCTGCTTGGTGACGTAGACCCGGACGAAGTCGGCGCCGTGGCTGGCCTGGTCGTGCAGGGTCAGGGTGAAGTTGCGGCCGATGTTCTTGGCCTGCCAGTTGCCGACCGCGTCGAGGGAGTCACCGAGGCCACCCTGGGCGTGGTTCATGCTGCACAGCGTCCCGTCCGGGACCGCGGCCTGGAAGTTTCCGGCCATCCCGTTCTGGTACAGGCTCATCCAGTTCCACATCGTGTTCGGGTTGGCCTGCCAGGCCTGCCAGCACATCGGGTCCTGGGTCTTCATCTCCGGCGACTGGAAGTTGCTGCCCCACCGCTGCCAGCAGCCGAAGTTGCGGGACGGCGCGTCGATGATGTTGCCGTGGGCGAACGCGCGGGTCGGCGCTGTCCCCGACACGGCCACGACGGCCAGAATGGCCGCCGCCAGGGCAAGCGCCCTGAGGAGCCAGGTGCGGCGGGGTGTGGCGGATCCTGCCATCGGACACCTCCTTGTAGCGAGCTTGGAATATTCACGTTAATCGATGTCCATCTTGACCGCTAGAGGCGATTTGCAGTAGATCTACGGTGTGTTCCCGGCTGGTCGCGGTGGACGGGTTTCGAGCGTCGCCGCCATCACTGCCATCACCGGCGACACCGGGACCGGCCCGCGACGGTGCAGCCTCCACATCCGCCGGTCTGCGTCGGTAGCCATAGTTGGCCCGCGATCCGCCGGGCCGTGCACCTCGGCACCGCCTGGCATGCTCTCGACGTCAACGTCGACTGGCTGGAGCACGAGGGCGTGCCGATGCTGAGGCAGGTCGCCGAGAACGAGGACCGGGGCGTCCGCGCGCCGACGCCACGGGTGACGCTCCGGCTCAGGGTGCGGCGGTCGCGGAGGCCGAGCGCCGCACCGGAGAGGGGACCTGCGTCAGATCGAACGGGACCTGCACCGACTGCGCGCGCTGAACCCGACGTACCTGGTCCTGGACGGCGATAATCCCGACGCCGGCGACCACGACGACATCGGCCGGCACTGGCGTGTTCTGGATGCCGTCCGGCAGATGCTCTGACTGGGTGTGACCCTGTTCGTCGAGTCGAGTCGAGTCGGCCCGGGTCGGGCCAGCGCGCACATCCATCCGGACATGCCGAGTTGAGTGAATTTGATCAAGCCAGAATGCAGTAGACGGCAACGAACGGATGTTGCCAGAAGTGGGGACATAAGCGAGCCGGCCTACGTCCCCACTTCTGATTCCCGCTGTACGCGTATCTGGCGTGGTAGCGGCTGCGACTCGCATCGCTAGGGGTGCAAACCAGTTCATCGAATCCCTCATCACGATGAAAGTGAATCCGGCGCTCGTCGGACGGCGCAGGGAAATGTCGCACTTGATCCGGCGCAGTACCTCGTTTCTGCTGAGGCGCAGCCCTTGCGCGATGAGCCGCTCCGGGCGGACCGGCACCGGATCCTCGAAGTCGACCTCCACCTGCAGTGGCCACGCCTCGTCGAGCCGTGCCGGCGGGGTGTCCAGCTGCCAGGCCCCCTGCCAGTCCAGGGTGAACCGGTTGCGCCGGGCGAGCAGCGGATCCAGCAGCGTGGCCGCCACGAGCTCCGGATCGTTGGCGTGGTAGCCGTCGAGCAACGCCGGTTCGAAGGATCTGACCGGCGCTCGCTCGTGCACGGTGAGTTTGCTCGTCCGATTGCAGGACACGCAACGGACCAGCAGCCACACGTCCAGCAGTTTGCCGTTGGCGTTGACGCGGAACCTGCCCTCGCCGGTGGTGGCCGACTCCGACCGGCAGTCCACGCACCGCAACGACAGCAGAGGCAGCCTGGTCCGGCGAACGATCCAGGGCAGCACAGTATGAGGTTGTGAAGACATGATGATCTCTCTGAAGACCTGACACGAGGCCGATTGCGCGCGGCCTCAAACGCTGCATGAACGGGCGCACGCGGGCAGCCCGGCAGAACCGACGGGAGGGTCGGCCTGTAGATGCGCGGAAGAAGGCGTCAGGTCTAAAGGGCAGGCGGGGTCACGCGGTTTGTCCTCTGTCCTCGCTGCGACGGGGCACCGGCAACCTACGGGAACACGGAAGGAGGGCTCAAACGGTTTTCCGGCTCGGAGAGTGATCCGCATGCTGGGGTGCACGTCGGGATCTCGTTAGACCAGGAGCGTGCCTTGCTCACGGTGGCGGAAAGCGGCGACAGCGAAGCCGTGGCCGAGGTCGTCGAGGGGCGCTTCCGCGGACAGCGTGAAGGCTGGGTCGGCTGCACGCTCATGTCGAATTGAGGATGTCAGCCAGCCGATGTTCGTGCACGATGGGCGAATGCCGCGCAACATGCTGCTTATGTGCCCAACGCGTTGCTGGGGCGTCTGGTCGGCTTCCGTCTCCTAACGGCAAGCGGCGCGGGGCAGTGGCTAGTGCTGTTCCCACTGCTCCTTGGTGATCTCGTACCGCACACCCCCGTCCTCAGAGCCCTCGACCATCTGCATGTCCGGGGGAGTGTCGAGGGTGTCCGTCATCGTCATGCCGACCTTTTCCATCACCTTCCGCGAACCGCCGTTCACGGCCATCGTCTCGGCCCAGACCATGCGCACGTCAAGCTCCGTGAACGCCTTGCTCAGCAAGGCCCTTGAGCCCTCGGTGGCGTACCCCTTGCCCCATTCCGGTTGGCGCAGCCGGTAGCCGAGTTCGACCTCGTCCAGCGGGCCTCCCCGCTCGGGACGCAGGAGGAACCAGCCGACGAAGGCACCGCGGTCCTTGTCCTCCGCCGCGAACAGCCCGAAGTTGCCGCCCCACCTCTCGTAGCCGGCGAGGATGCTCGGCAGGTCACGCTCGCGGATGTCTTCCGGTGCGGTCGGCTCGCCGCCGGTCAGGTAGCGCATGACCGCCGGGTCGCTGTCCAGTTCGATCAACAGGTCCGCGTCGGCGGCGGTGAAGCGGCGCAAGGTCAGACGTTCGGTGTTCAAGTAGGCATTCACGAGCGCAGTTTGGTCTATGCAGGCGGAAAGGACCAACGCTTTTGCGGCCGGGGTGCCGTCCCGGCGCACCCGAGTTCATCGGACGCGGCTACTCTTCTGCCGCGATCCGCGTGACCAACCTTTGCCCTGAGCTGGGCTGCGCGGTAATCAGTCGTCGAACTCGAAGCCGCGATCCTCAGCGAGCGCGACGAGCCGCCGCAGCCGATCGGCGTCGGTCGCCACTGCGGTCATCAGGGTGGTCAGCTCATCGAGCGCCGGCCGATCGGAACCGTGGGCGACGAACGTGTCGCCCTCGGGGTCGTAGTCGAAGCGCCCTTCCAGGTGTGGTGCCTCGGTGTCGACCAGCAGTTGGGCGATGCCCTCCCAGAAGTATCCGTTGGGCTCATGGCTGAGTTCCTCGATCACCTCGTCGACGTCGGTCGTTCCGGCGTCGAGCATCAGCGAGAACTTGCCCGGGGAGGTCTCGACGATACGCATCGGTTCCACGGCCAGAGTGTGTCACCCGGCGGGCGGCGCCAGTGTCGCAGGGTAGGCCGCATGCCGACCCCGCCAGCCGTCTGCACGCCGAACTGCGCCCTTGGCTGACGCTGTGGGGGGAATAGTTGCTGGTTCGAATATTCCTATTGCATCGATACTGACCCGACTGGCCCGGTACCTGCCCGCCACCAGCGGCCTGCAGGTACGGCGCCGGTCACCTTCGTTGACTGATCTACGCTCGTTTGGAGCTTGAAACGCGAGGCTAGACCGATCAACGTCTGTGGGTGGCGCCGCGACCGGCGCGGGTCCGGCGACGCTTCTGATGTCCGTGGCGGCCGAGGTCCGGCGCCGTTTTCGCCCGGCGTCGCCGTTGCCCCGCGCCACTTTCGGCCGGCGTTGTCCTCGCCCGGAGTTTGTCCTCGCCCGGCGTTGCCACCGCCGGCACCGCCTTTGACTGGCGCTGCCACCGCCCAGCGTACGTATGTCGGTCCGCAAGGTTTGGACCGCCAGCGCCGCACTACGACTGCTTGGCCAGGCGGGCCGGGGTGTGCTCGATGCCGCCGCACCAGACGCGGCTGACCGACCGCACGGCGCGGATGTCGTGCAGCGGGTCGCCGTCGACGAGCACCAGGTCGGCCCGCCGGCCCGGCGCGACGACGCCGCGGTCGGTGAGGCCGAAGTGTTCGGCGGGCAGTACCGTCGCGGCGCGCAGCGCGTCGATGGTGCTGAGGCCGGCGTCGACGAGCAGTTCCAGCTCGTGGTGCAGGCTGTCGCCGAACGTAAAGTTCCCCGGCGCCTCGGCGTCCGTGTTGGTGTCGGTGCCGGCCAGGACCGGTACGCCGGCGCGATACGCGGCGGCGACGCTCGCCCGCGCGCTGTCATAGCTTGCGTCGGGCATCGCCCACTCCGCCAACATTTCCGGGGGTGTCGACGGTGCCGTCAACGCCTCCATCATGACCATCGTGGGGATCAGCATCCGACCCGCGGCCGCCATCCGGTCCGCAGCGGTGCGGTCCAGTGGCCGGTCCAGCGGCGTGTGGGTGATCGCGTCGACCCCGGCCGCCTGCGCCACCTCCGCGGCCTCGTACGAGAGGGCGTGCGCCACGACGAGCCGCCCGAGCCTGTGTGCGGTGGCGACGAGCGCGTAGACGGTGGCCCGGTCGAGGCTGGGCCCGGGCAGGTCGATCAGGATCTTCAGGAAGTCGGAGCCCTCGGCGAACCGTTCGGTCACGAACCGCTCCGCTTCGCCTGCGGTACGGATCAGGCCACGCTCGCCGATCTCCGGGATGTGCGAGTGGATGCTGCCTGGGGCAAGCGCAGCCGTGCCGGCGCTGCGGATGTCGGTGAGCCCCCGGATCCCGCGCATCGAGTCGACGAACTCCGGCGGGGCGTTGGCCATGTCCAGGGCGGTGGTCACTCCGAAGCGCACCAGCCGTTCGAGCGCGGACCGCCCGTCGAGGTGCAGGTGAGCGTCGGTCAGCCCGGGTAGGAGCACCGCCCCCGCGCCATCGACGGCCATCTTGGCGTCCGAGGAGTCGGATCCGATGCGGTCGCCATCGAGCACCACCGTGCCGGGCGGGAGAAGTTGCCTGCCGTCGAACACGCGGACGTTTCGCAGTGCAGTCTTCATGGTCCGCAGCTGCCCACTTTCCGCGCCTATGAACACCCGTCGGGCGGTGGAAGGGCGCGGCAAGGGTGGCAAGGTCGTGCTCGTCCCGCTGCCACCCGCGGTGGCCCGCGCCATCGACCGGGCCGTCGACGACCGCACCAGCGGGCCGATCCTGCGCAACACCCTCGGCGTGTGGATGGACCGGCACGCCGCCACCCGCCGGCTCAAGCACCTGGCCCAGGCCGCAGGAATCCGGATGCCGAAGATGCATCCCCACATGCTGCGCCACACGTTCGTGACGACCATGCTCGACGCCGGCGTCAGCCTGCGCGACGTGCAGGCCGCCGCCCGCCACGCCGACCCGCGAACCACCATGCGCTACGACCGGGCCCGCAAGAACCTCGACCGGCACCCCAACTACATCCTGGCCGCATACATGGCCTCCGGGACATAGGCAGGCGGGACTGTGGATCTAACGGTGTTTCCGGCCTGACCCGCGGGGCGTAGTGCCCGGCGAGGAAGGTGCTGTGATAATCCGCTGATGATCGACAAGTTCAATCCGCCCACAGTTCATGAGCCAGACGGCTACAGCCACGTGACGATCTCGAACGTCGGCCGGCTCGCGCACCTAGCCGGTCAGTGTCCGCTCAACCTGTCCGGCGAGGTCGCCGGCGAGCCCGGCGACTATGCCGCACAGACCGAACAGGTCATCACGAACTGCCTCGCGGTGCTGAAGGCGGCCGGTGCCACCCCCGCCGACGTGGTGCGGTCGGTCGTCTACGTGGTAAGCCCGGACAGCGGGGTCCTGTCGGCAGTTTGGCGACAACTCAACGCGTCCCCATTGGCCCCAGCCTTCAACACCGCCAGCACATTGCTGGGTGTGGTGTCGCTCGGGTACCAGGGGCAGCTCGTCGAGGTCGACCTCACCGCGGCCTTGGACTAGCGATTCCTGCCTGCCGCCAATCCCGTCCACGGCGGCCCAATGACGTTGGCCTCGTTCAGGTTTGAAGCCTGTCGAGTTCTGCAGCGGCGTTGCGCCTGTGACGGAGCCCGATGGCTTGATCGGATGCGCGCATGTGCCGCTGAGTCGGCAGGCCGGCTGCCACCGAGGCCGTCACGGTCGGTGCCCCAGCGGGATGGGACCGGCGGGCGATCATGCCGAATTGAGGACGTTGCTTCGGGTGGCGTGGCCGGGTTGTTCGGTTCCGTCGTCGACCGCGTACCGCTGCCGGGTGAGCTGGTGTGTGGTCACCCGGCAGCGGCGGTTACGCCGTCAGTCGCGCCTGGTGCAGGATTGCGGCCAGCTCGATCGGTCGGCTGAGCATCGGCCAATGCCAGGTCGGCAGTTCCTCGTAGCGCCACCCGTCGCCGGCCATGTGGCGGTACAGCGGCAGCGTCGCGGCCATCCCCTGCACCTGCGCGACGGTGAAGCTCGACAGCACGCCGAGTCTGGGCAGCTTCTCCCACGCCCCGGTCAGCCGGACCGGGGCGGTGGCGGTCGCCCACGGCTGGTCGACCGACCGCTCGCGCAGCAGCGTGACGATCGAGTTATCCACGTCGGGCACGCCGGCGGCCACGTCGGCCCAGGGTGGCGGTGGCAGCCGCCACCCGTCACCGTGGTCGGCCACCAATGCCGTGTTGCGCTCGCGCTCGGCCGGCGGGGTGAACTCGACCTGGGCCACCCCGTCGGGCAGCGGGCCGGTGTCGACATAGACCAGCTGGGCGACGCGGTCGGTGACGCGGTCGGCGGCCGCGGTGACGACGCTACCGGCGTAGCTGTGCCCGACGAGGACCACGTCGCGAAGGTCCTCGTAGCGCAGGAGGTTGACCAGGTCGGTGACGTGGACGTCGAGGTCGGTGTCGGGACGGGCCAGGTGGGCGCGCTCCCCGAGGCCGGTCAGGCTGATCGGGTACACGTCGTGGCCGTGCCGGCGTAGTTCAGCAGCCGTCGAATGCCAGGCCCAGGCGCCGAGCCAGAACCCGGGGACCAGTACGAATGTCGTCATGCGCGGCACGCTACGGTCAATACCGGACAGTTTCCGCCCGGATTAGGAGGACTTCTTTGGCCAGGCCGACAGCGCGGGTACTGGCCCTGCTGGAGATCCTCCAGTCGGGCGGCGCATTCAGGGTCGCCGACCTGGCCCGCCGGCTCGGCGTCGACGAGCGCACCGTCCGCCGCTACGCGACCCACCTCCTCGACCTGGGCATCCCGGTCGAGGCGCGCCGTGGCCGCTACGGCGGGTACCGGCTCGCGCCCGGATACAAGTTGCCGCCGCTCATGCTCACCGACGAGGAGGCGGTCGCCATCGCCCTCGGCCTTGCCGCCGGGCACAGCGCGGGACTGGTCACAGCCGATCACACGGCCACCGAGAGCGCCACCGCCAAGCTGCGCCGGGTACTGCCAGCCGCCCTTGCCCGGCGAATCGACGCCCTACTGGCCACCATGGACGTCACCGGACCGGTCCGGCAACACGCCCCACCCGGCACCGAGGTGCTGCTGGTGCTCGCCGAGGCGGCCCGCCACCGACACCCGGTACAGCTGACGTACACCACCTGGCATGGTCGCTCCAGCGAGCGCGGCCTCGACCCGTACGGGCTGGTCTTCCACAACGGCCGCTGGTACGTCACCGGTCGCGACCACGCCAGCGGATCCGCGCGGACGTTCCGACTCGACCGCATCGGCGCTATCCGCGCCACCGACGGGGAGTTCGAGGTGCCGGCCGGGTTCGACCCCACCGGACACGTCCTTGCCGGCCTGGCCTCGGTGCCCTACGCCCACGACGTCTCGGTCCTGCTGCACACCAGCCTCGCCCAGGCCCGGCGGCGGATCCCTCCATCGGTCGGCACACTCACCGAGGTCGCCAACGGAGTGCGCCTGACCGCGCGAGCCGAACACCTCGACGGCGCCGCCCAGATGCTGGCCGGGCTCGGCTGGCCCTTCACCATCGAACGGCCCGTCGAACTCAGAGCCGAGGTGCGCGCCCTGGCCACCCGCCTACTCACCCACGCAGACGCAGGCGAGTAGGCCGCCACAGCGGCCCGTCGACGTTGGTAAGCCGGGCAGTATGAAACATCCGCTCTTGCCGCGATGAGTGCGCCCGATCTTGAGGTGGAGTTCCTTGCCCCAGATATCGTCCCCGTCGGACCCGAGGACGGCGTTGCCGCAGGCCGAGAGTCCGTCGCAACGGTCTTGACCCACCTCTTCGGCCGGCTCAACTGCCCTCGATGCGGCACCCGGTTCGTTCTGGCCGACCACCTGACCGGCGTGTCATCCCAATGACTACGGCACCCTCCTTGCCGCCGTTCGGACGTTGCTCTGGCGTCACCGGACGGCAGAGCTACCGGGCGGAGAAGCCATCCAGGATGACGTCGATAGCGCGATCGAGCACCGTCGCTGGGACCACCGCGGCCGCGGTGGTCTGGGCCAAGGCCCGTATCAACAGGTAGAGCTCCTCAACGCCGACCTCCGGCCGGACTGCGCCGGCGGCTTGGGCACGTTGTAGCGCCATGTCGACTGCGGCCTTCACCTCGCCCGCCACTGTCACGACGGCCGGTGGCGCATCGCCCAGCATTGAGGCCAAGGTGAGCTTGCTCGCGCCGCGCTCGATCATCTCGCGGATCAGGGCGGGCAGCGCCGCCGCCGGATCGGGCGCTGCGGCCGCGGCCCGGGTCCGGTCGAGCAGGGCGGTGAAGTGCCGCACCAGCGCGGCCTCGATCAGCGCTTCCTTGGTCGGGAAGTGCCGGAAGACGGTGGCGATGCCCACACCGGCCAGCCGCGCCACCTCCTCGGTCGAGCCGGCCTCGCCCTGCGTACCGAAGACTCGCTCAGCCGCGGCGAGGATGCGCTCACGGTTCTCCCGAGCGTCCTGGCGCATGCGACCACTTTAACCGAAGTCTCGACTCCGATACGCTAACCGAAGTCCAGACTTCGTTAGGAGGTAGTGCCATGCGCACACCCGAGGAAACTGTCCGCGCCGTGGCCGCCGGCGTCTGCCGTCTCATGCGCGGCGGGCTCACCGCCGCCGACGAGGCGGCACAGATCGACGAACTGGCCGCCTACTACGCCGAGCGCACCGACGTGCGCCACCCGTTCAGCCCGCTCGGCGACACGCCGCTGCGCAGCCGGGCCGCCGTGCGGGAGCACTTCGCCGCCGGTGGCCGGCCGGCTGGTGTGCAGCGCTACGACGTTGTCGAAGACCACGTGCATCCGACACCGGACCCAGAGGTGGTCATCTTCGAATTCCGGTACGCCGGCGTGATCGACGGCCGCGCCTTCACTCTGCCCTGTAGCTTCGTGGTCCGGGTCCGCGACGGCGAGATCGTCGAGTCTCGGGATTACGTCGACCACGTGGCGGGTGCCCGCGCTTTCGGCCGCCTGCCGACCCTGGCCGCCGCGCTGACTGTGCCTGAGGGCGGATCGTAAACCTCGGTTCATGGAGCGGGTGCCGGTACCGCTCGCGCCGTTGGTTCTTCCCGGGAGGCCGGCGTGCCGCTGGCGGCCGGGGCTGGTGATAGGGGCGCGCGCATCTGCCGCGATCCGGGCGCGGATCGGCGCTCACCATGCCAGGAAGAACCTCCAGTCAGCTTTCGTTAGGCTGCCTTCAGTAGTCGTTGACCAGGGCGTGTTGCGACCATCCTCAGAATCCGCCCGGCCATAACTGGTCCCACCCTCGACGGCAGTCAGAGTTGGAGCCAGCCCGTCGCTGAGGCCATGGTGGTCTCGAACGACTTGGCGAGTCTGCGGCTGCGGCCGAGCCGGCCGTGAGCGACCTCGACGCGCCAAGCGTGCCGGATGGGCCGGAACACTGGCTGCTTCTCGTCCCACCCGAACCGGCGTACCTCGATGCCGTGCTGAGGGTCGAGCTTCGCTGCTGCCCCGGCGGTCACCCCGCGGTCGACGAGTACCAGCTCCGGCCGGCCGGCGACACCATTCTGAGCGAGGTAGCCGAGCATGACCCGGCTGGTCTCGTTCTCGTGCATCGAGGCGGGCACCGTCAACCTGGCTACCGGGAGCCCGGTCACGTCGACAGCCACGACCCGCTTGGCGCCCTTCGTGCGGCCGTACGGCCCGCCGCGGTCATGGAGAACGTCGCCCCGCCGTTGGACACGCCGCGGGCCAGGTGCGTGTCGATGACCAGCATCGAGGGCGTCGTCTCTGCCCGCCCTTCGGCCTGCCCGGCGGCGGTATGCAGCACGGTGAGGGCGCGGGCCCACGTGCCGTTGCGTGACCAGCGGCGGAACTGCGGCCACACCCGTGTCCACCGCCCGAACGACTCGGGCAAGTAGCGCCACTGGCACCCGGTCTGCGCGATGTACGGCATCGCGCCCACGACCGTCCGGAGGTCATCAGCGTGCTGGCGGCCGCGCTTGCCGGGCGCGTTGAACACTGGGTCCAGCAGAGCCCACTGGTCATCGGTCAGATCACTCGGATACGCCATGCGGCGCACCGTGACGACTAACGGCGCAGCGGCAATAGGGACACATCCAGTGAGTGATGTCGATCACGCTGGCGGCCAACTCCCATGCCGTACATTCATGGCGTCGTGTGCCATCAGGACGCTTCACTGAGCGCGACACTATGGCGTACGACGACTATTTCCCGACACATGGTCATCGTGCGCCGGGACTGCTTGGTTTGCTCGTCTGTGCACTGAATGCGGTATGCGGGCGGGAAAGTTCGGTTCCCGCTACCTGGTCATCCCGACGCCGGGAATGTTTGGTGCTGACCTGATCAGCTACCGTGCGAAGGGCACGGGGGAGATCATCGGACGGGTTCTCGCCGTGTGCGTCCTTCGACACTAGGGAGATCATGTCCAGCTATGGACCGCCGGGTCCGCTCGGCCAGGGCGAGCCCGAAGAACCGTACGGGCAGTCGCCGCAACCGCCGCAGCCGCCGGTTCCGCCCTCAGAACCGCAGCCGCCGCAGCCACCGGTTCCGCCTCCGCCGGGTGCCTACCCGCCGCCGCCCGCCTATCCGACGCCGCCCACCTATCCGACGCCGGACGCCTATCCGACGCCGGGCGCGCCGGTCAGTGGAGCCCCGGCCGGTGGTTACCCGCCCCCGCCGGTCAGTGGAGTCCCGGCCGGTGGTTACCCGCCCCCGCCCGGTGGTTACCCACCTCCACCCGGCGGCGGCTACCCGCCTCCGGAGTACCCGCCGCAGGCGGCCGGTGCACCGGCGTGGGGTCAGCCGGGTGCGCCCGGCATGCCGGTCCCGCCGCCGGCCGGGTCGAAGCGCGGCCTCAAGATCGGACTGATCATCGGTGGGATCGTGCTTCTTCTGCTCTGCCTCTGCGGCGGTGCGGCCGTGTACGGCCTGGCCAAGCTCGGCGAGGCCGAGTCCAAGCCGGCCGCCGTGTCGAGCCGGAGCGTGGGCGCGGCCCCGTCGACGAGTCCGGGTCGGCGATCGAGTCCGAGCCCGAGTCCGACCGGCGAGTCGGCGGATGACGAGGACACCCTCGCCAAGGGCGACTGCGTGGTCAACGATGGCAACAACAGCGACCCGAAGCTGCGGAAGGTGACGTGCGGGCCGAATACGTACGAGATCCTTCTCAAGATCCCGTTCACCACGGACAGTGAGCGGTGCAACAACCAGTTCGGCGGCGCGCCGGGCACCGAGGCCACGTTCACCCGCGACGGGACGGGGACCCTCAACGACTTCGTGCTCTGCATGAAGAAGCGCTGACACCATGAAGAAGCGCTGACACCGACGACGAGGGCTGTCCGGCCCGAACCGGACAGCCCTCGTCGTGTCTCGGCACGCGGTTCCCGCATTGACGCGCGCCCGACCAACGCGATGGCCAGACCCGGCACTGTCTGCCCGTGGGCGCTCCTGGCGGGGACCCGGAAATGTCGGTGGTGGACGGTACCGTCGCCGCGCTGGCTCGCAGCGATGGAGGAACCATGTACCGGCAGGGTGATGTTCTCGCGGTGCCCGTGACGGCGGCCGACGTGCCGGCCGACGCGGTGGTCGCCCCGGTCGACCGGCTGGGCCGGTTCGTCCTGGCCCGCGGTGAGGCGACCGGGCACGCCCACGTGGTGGCCGGCCCGCGGCTGCGGGTGGTCGCCGACCCCGGCGAGCCCGACCGGCTGTTCGTGGAGGTCGTCACGTACGGCCGGATCACGCACGAGGAGCACGGCCCCATCGCGCTGCCCGCCGGGTTCTACCGGGTGGTCAGGCAGCGGGAGTACATCCCGGGTTCCTACCGTCCGGTCGCGGACTGAACCGGGGAGGTCGACGTGCGGTTGAGCGTGGAGCAGGAGGCGACCGCGGCGGCGGTCGAGGAGGAGTGGCTGGATGCGGCGCTGCTGACCGGCGCCGCCGATCGGGATTCGGCCGAGGCCGGGGTCGCGGCCGCCTACCGGGCGGCAGGGCTGGCACCGCCACGCCGGGTCGTCTGGCTGGGGTCGCCGTTCGCCGGTGCGGTGGCGGCGGCTGTGGTCGCCAACCCGGCCAACGCCGCCCGGATCGCCGACCAACCGGACGCGGTGGGCGGCGGTGACGGACCACGCCTGGCGGCACTGGCCAGGAACGCGGTGCACGAGGTGCACCGCCAGGGCTGGCGACCGGGTGACGCCCCGGGCCGGCCGGGCCGGCCCCGGGTGCGCACCCGGCTCTGGTCGGATGCCCGCGCGGCGGCGCTCGACGGGTTCGGCGCCGACGGCTGGGCGCAGCTGTCGGCGGCGGCCGGGCGGCGCGGCTGGCACCTGATCATGGACCTCGTCGCGGGCAGACTCCGCAGCCGCCTCGGCGACGACCTCATGATGGCCGGTGGGGCCGCCGGCTGGGCGTCGGCGGCGAGGACCTGCCTGCTCGACGCGGTCTACGGGCAGCACGACGCGGCGTGGCTGGCGACGTTCACCGCCGGTGACCGGCTGCGTCCGCAGGCCGGCATGGTGGCCGGCCTGCACGGACTGGCGGCGGTCGCGCGCAGCGCCGGCTGGTGGTGGCCGTTCGCCGACCTGGTGATCCTGACAGAGCGTCCGGTCGTGCTCGAGCGCGACAACGTGGGCCGACTGCACCGCGGCGAGGGTGCGGCGCTGGGCTACCCGGACGGCTACGGTCTGCACGCCTGGCGGGGCATGCCGATCCCGGCCGAGCTGGTCGATGAGCTGCCGCGGTTGACGGTGGAGCGCATCCGCGTAGAGGCCAACGCCGAGGTGCGGCGCGTGATGCTCGAGCACTTCGGATACGAGCGGTACCTGCGGGAGGCGGGCGCGACCAGGCGCGGTGAGGACGAGGCCGGCGTGCTGTGGCAGGTGTGGCTGCCCAACGACGAGCCGCTGGTGATGGTCGAGGTCGTCAATTCCACGCCGGAACCCGACGGCACCCACCGGCGGTACTGGCTGCGCGTGCCACCGACCACCCGCACTCCCCGTGAGGGTGTGGCGTGGACGTTCGGCCTGACCGCCGAGGAGTACGCGCCGCTGGTCCAGACCTAGTGGTAGCGCTCCGGCCATCCCGCCGGGATGCGCTCGAGCACCCCGCCGGCGAACACGTCACGCAGCCCGAGCGGCTTGAGATGGACGTAGCCGATGTGGCAGTCGCAGGCGGTGTTGGTGCACGGTCGGGGTACGAGGGCGTCCCGCCACGAGCCGTCGTAGAGGTTGCCGATCGGCTCGCTGATGAAGTGGCAGCGCCGGACGGTGCCGTCGCCGCGCACCGACACGGCCGTCTCGCCGGCGTGACAGGGGCGGCCGAGCGACAGGTGCGGGCGCACGCTGTACCCGAAGAGCGGGTCGAGCGCCGTCCAGGCGGCCTCCTCCTCGGGGGCGTACCGGTGGCCCTCCGCGGCGTTGACCCACAGGTACACCTGCTCGGGCAGCGCCGCGCGCAGCGTCCTGGCCTCGTCCAGGTGCTCCGGCAGCCCGACCACGCCGACCGAGAAGCGCACACCCAGCTCACCCAGCTGGTCGCAGCGGCCCAGGAACCGCTCGCGGCGTACCTGTCCCGGGTGGTAGGTGGCCCACAGCGCCACCGTGGCGGGGTCGGCACCGGCCAGCCAGTCCAGGCGCGCGGCGAGGTTGGTCTGGATCGCCACCCGTTCGACGTGCGCCAGGTGGGACAGGCGCACCATCGCGTCGCGGTACCAGCGGCGGGTCAGCCCCTCGCCCCAGGGGGTGAACAGCACCGACAGCCGTACGTCGTTGGTCGCCTCGACCCAGCCGGTGAAGCGGGCGAGGGCCTGCTGGTCGGAGCGCAGCAGGTCGGGTGGGTCGTGCCGCTTGGCGAAAGGGCAGTACGGGCAGTCGTAGTTGCAGCTCGCCAGCGGCCCCCGGTAGAGGATCGACAACCTCACCGCAGCGCGTACCCGTCCATGGCGTGCCGCACCGGCCCGGAGACCAGCCACGGTCCGATGAGGTCGGAGCGGGCCAGCCCGTCGGCGGTCAGTCGGGTGGCGTCGTCGGTCGCCCAGCCGTGCCGCGCCAGCTCCGCGAGCTGGGGGAGGTCGTCGAGGTGCCCGGTGCCGAAGCGGGCCCGGTAGGCCGCCGGGTCGAGCCCGTCGGCGCGCAGCAGCGACGTGATCAGCCAGCGCCGCCGCTGTTCGGCCTCGTCGAGCCGGTACCCCACCTCGGCGTACCCGAAGTCGCTGGCCGGGCGGGCCAGGTAGTCGTCGAGCACCGCGCGTACCTGCGAGACGCTGACCGCGTAGTCGAACGAGTAGTGCAGCGCGGTGGTGTAGGACCGGGCGCCGCAGCCCAACCCGACCATGCCGTCGTCCTGGCAGCAGTAGTCGGGGCCGTCGGGCGCCGGCACGTCGGCCCGCCGGAACTGGCGCATCGACTCCTGCCGGTAGCCGGCCGCGCCGAGCACCTCGACCGCCTGCCGGTACAGCGCCATGCGCTGGTCGTCCCAGTCGGCCCGGCTGTGGGCGCGCCGGCCCAGCCCGGTCAACGGGCGTACGTACAGCGGGTACAGGTACAGCTCCTCCGGCCGCCAGGCCAGGGCGGCGTCGAGGCTGGCCTGCCAGGTCCGCGCGGTCTGGCCGTCGATGCCGTAGATGAGGTCGAGGTTGAGCACCGGCACACCGGCCGCCCGGATCGCGCCGAGCGCCCGTTCGACCTCGGCGCGCCGCTGCGGCCGGCCGGCCGCGTGCGCCTCGGTGTCGAGGAAGCTCTGCACTCCCATGCTCACCCGGGTGGTGCCGCGCGCCGCGAGCACCGCCAGCCGGTCCGGCGTCGCGGTCGCCGGTGAGGTCTCCACCGAGACGGGTACGCCCGCCAGCGCCGCGCCCATGGTCTGCTCGGCGATGTCGAACAGGTCGTCGAGTTCGCCGGCGGTGAGGTACGTCGGGGTGCCGCCGCCGAACGCCGCCCGGACGAACCGGGCGTCCCCGCCCAGCGCGGCGCTGACCCGCTCGGCCTGGCGGCGCAGCTGCCGCAGGTAGCCGGCGACCTGCTCGGCGGGCGGGTTCGAGCGGGTGAACAGGTTGCAGAAACCGCAACGCATCTCGCAGAAGGGCACGTGCAGGTACAAAAAGAGCGCGTCGCGCCGCTCCGCCGCCCAGACGTCACGCAGCGCCGGCCGGGGCTCCAGCGGGCGGTAGGCGGTCTTGTGCGGGTACGCGTAGAGATAGCCCTGGTAAGGCGAGCCGTCGAGCGTCACCGTTCCCCCGGTCGCAGTGTGAAGTGGGCGTACGGCACGGTCCACACGACCTCGTGCCCGATGCGGTGGCCGGTGTGGCCGTCCTCGCCGTAGGCGGTGCCGTGGTCGGAGCACATGATCGTGAAGACCGGGCGGCCGCGCCGGGTCACCAGCGCGAAGAGGCGGTCGATGCGGCTGTCGACGTACTCCAGAGCGGCGGCGTGGCTGGCGAGGCCGTCCTCGGTGGCGCCGCCGCCGTCGCCTGAGCCCGGCAGGTAGTGCCGGTTGGGCTGGTGCAGCGCGGCGACGTTGAGGAACGTGAACAGCGGCCGGCCGGCGGGTACCCGCGCGACGATCTCGTCGAGCCGGTCGAGCTGGGCGTCGAGGCAGTCGGGCGCGGTCACCCCGAACTCCGGCTCCCAGTGGGCTTCGGCGAACAGCCCGGGCAGCACGGCGCCCAGCGGGCTGCGCCGGTTGAAGAAGCCGACCCCGCCGAGGCACACGGTGTGGTAGCCCTCGGCGGTGAGCGCGGTGGGCAGGTCGGGTGCGTCGAAGACCCACGTGTCGGCGCCGGCGGTCTCGCTGCCGGGAAACCGGGCGGCGAAGAGGCGCTCGTGGCGGCCAGGCCCGACCGGGGTCGGCAGGAACCCGGCGAAGAACGCGTGGTGGGCGGCGTAGGTGAAGCTCGCGGGGCTGTGCCGGCGCTCCCACACGCCGCCGGGCAGCACCCGCGACAGGTGCGGGGTACGGCCGCGCTGCGCCAGTTCCGCCGCCACGTCGTAGCGCAGCGTGTCGAGCGTGACCAGCAGCAGGTCGTGACCGCCGATCAGGTCGCGCACGATGCCTCGGCTTCCCGTGGCGTGGCGGCCCGGGCGCACCAGTCGTCGTACCGGCCGGACAGCAGCGCGTGCACCTGCTCGCCGTAGGGGTCGCGGCCGTCGGCCAGCACCCCGGGCAGCAGGTCGCCGAACGCGTTGACCTCGGCGACCGCGTGCCGGCGCCAGCCGACCAGAAACATCAGGTCGACCGCGACGTGCAGCGTACGGGGGAAGCAGGCGGCGACCCGCACGCAGGTCTCCATCGCCGCCGCCCAGCTCGCCGGGCCGGCCGCGGCCCGCAGCCGTGCCAGGTCGCCGCGGGCGTTGCCCAGGTGCAGGTTGGTCACCGGGCCGCGGCTGGCCCGGACGACGGCGTGACTCGGGCGGCCGGCCACGACCACGACCCGCACGTCGACGATCCGGTCGTCGAGGCCGGCCTTCGGCAGCCACCGCTCCACGTGCAGGCCGTCCGGGGCGAGCCGGTCGACGATCGCCGCCACCTCGGCCTCGCTGTCGTAGCGCCGCACCCGCAGCGAGTTGAACAGCCGGCCGTCGGCGGACTCCACCGACGTGGTCGCCTGCACCCGCGAACCGTTGACCGCCAGGGCGAGCACCCCCGACGCCGACGAGCCGTGCGCGGGCTTGACGAACACCCGCGCCCAGCCGGCCTCGCGCATCGCCGCCCGCAGCTCGCCGTAGCCGGCGACCGGGGGAACTGCTGCCGGCACCGGCACGCCGGCGGCGTCGAGCAGCGCGTGGCAACGGCGCTTGTCGCACATCGTCGCGACGTCGGCGGGCTGGTTGAGTAGCGTGGCCCCGCCGCCGGCCAGCCGGTCGAGCGCCCGGCACAGCCCGGCGTACCACGCGGCGAGGCCGACGATCTCGCCGTGCGCGGCCGGCTCGGCGGCGCCCCGCAGCAGCCGGTCGACCTCGGCGTCCTCGCCGGGCGAGTCGACGCGTACCAGCGAGCCGGCCGCCGGCGGGGGAGCGCCGTCGAGCAGGTCACGCCAGGCCAGCACCGCCGGCGGGGCGAGCCCCGCGGCGCGCGCCGCCTCGGTGAACAGCCGGACCCGGCGGTTGTCCGGGTTGCCGACGACTACCAGCCGCATGTCACTCCGCGACGGCCGTGTACCGGCCGTACTCGTCCTCGGTCTGCTGCTCCGACACGTCGACCGCCACGCCCGGCAGGTCGGCGCGCAGCCGCGCCATCATCTCGTCGGACAGGTAGTGGTGGTGCAGGTCGAGCCGGCGCAGGTGGGTCAGCGGCTGCCCGGCGAGCAGCGCCGCGGCGCCCGCATCGGTCAGGATCCCCTTGGACAGGTCCAGCGTGTGCAGGCCGGCCACGACGGGTGCCGCCGCGACGGCCGCGGCCACCTGGTCGGCGGTCTCGGCGTTGCACAGCGCCAGGTAGCGCAGGCGCGGGAAACGTCCACCGGCCAGGATGGGCGCCAGGTCATCCACGCCTGTGTCGCCGCCATACTCGCTCACGCCCAGCCACAGCTCCAGGTGGGCCAGGGCCGGCAGGTCACACTCGCCGACGGCGCGTACCACGTGCGCCGGCAGGCCACCGGACTCGAACGCCAGCTCGCGCAGGTTCTCGTGGCGTACCGGCCGCAGCCGCAGCTCCTCGGCGCCCCGTACCCGCAGCACCTCCAGCGCCGGGTACGCCTCCAGCAGCGGGGTGACGTCCTCGTGGTTGATCCACGAGATCTCGCACTCCTCGGCGACGAGGTCGCCGAGGAACAGCGCCCGCAGGCCGGTCAGGCGCGGAGCGAGGGAGACCAGGAGGTCGATCGGGGGAGCGGTGTCGTAGGCGCTGCCCCACTCACCGATCACCAACGCCCGGATCGACGCCGCGGGCACCCGCTCCAGCAGCCCCTCCACCAGCTCCGCGAACTCCTCCGGCGGCGCCTCGAAGTCGTCGACCTGGATGCGCCAGGCCACCGCCGAGGGATCCGCCGGCGGTGCCACGCCGGGGTCGGGGTCGCACGCCACGACCGGCAGGCCGTCGAACGTCGACACGTGCGAGTGGATGGTCATGCCCACCTCCGGTCCGGGATCCCCAGCGACGGCACCGTAGCAGCCCCCTCCGACATCGCCGCCCGCAACCGCCGGCCGGAGACACGCGACCGGCCCGGTGCCGTGGCTGCCGGGCCGGTCGGGGCGCTCGATCAGGTCAGGTCGTCGATCGCGCGCGTCTCGTCACGGGCGCCGCGGTACGGCGAACGCGTAGAACGTGGTGCCCGGCGTACCGAAGCGGGCGTACCCGTTGCCCCAGTACACGCTGCCGTCCACGACCGCCGGCCCGGCGGCGGAGGAGCCCCCGGCCTGGTGCTCCCACCGCACCTTCCCGGTGGCCGCGTCGATGGCGTACATGTATCCGTTGAGGCTGCCGGCGTACACCACGCCGCCGGCCGTGGTGACCGCGCCGAGCGCCATGCCGCCGTGCGGCTCGGGGACCTGCCACAGCACCCGGCCGGTGGCGACGTCCAGCGCGCCGAACGAGCTGTAGTCGATGGTCTGCCCGTCCGGGAGCCGGTACGGCAGCCGGTCGTAGTTCGTCTCGGTGAAGAAGATGCGACGGCCGTCGGAGGCGCTTCCCCACTCGATGCCGCCGAGGGCCGAGCCCGGTCCGGCGGCGGCGCTCCACAGCACGGCGCCGGTGGTGGCATCGAGCATCCAGTACTCGCCGCTCTTCTGGCCCGCGCCGACCGCCCGCCGCGGATGGGCGTCCGGGCCGGCGATGGTGAACAGGTGCGCGCCGTCGCCGAAGTCGTGGTCCGGGCCGGGGATCGGCGGGCAGTTGTTCGGCGGCAGGCCGGGGATGCAGGCGACGTTCCACGCGTCGAAGCGGTCCTGGCCGGTCGACCACTTGACCGCCCCGGTACGCAGGTCCAGCGCGATGATCGAGTTGATCCGGTTCCACGCCGGCAGGCAGTCGGCCGGCTTCCCGCCGGCGGCCTGGCAGTCCCTGGCGCGCTGCGTCATCTCGTAGTTGTTGCCGGTGGTGATGTACACCGTGCCGCTGGCCGGGTCGACCGCCGGGGTGCTGCCCCAGACCGCCGCGCCGCTGAAGATGTCGGTACCGGGCCCCTGGTCCGGGATCGTGGGCGTCTTCCAGCGGATCGCGCCCGTGCGCGCGTCGACGGCGGCCATGCTGCCGCGGAAGGTGCAGCACGGGTAGGCGGGGTCGGCGGCGAACGCCTCCTCCTGGGAGGACACGCCCTGGTACACCACGCCGTTGTGCACGACGGGTGACTGGGTCAGGACGGCGGCCGGGTGTTCGTCCAGCACGGTACTCCAGCGCAGGTCGCCGGTGCGCGTGTCGATGGCGAGCAGGCGGGCGCCGAGTTGCGTCCCGATGTAGACGGTGCCGCCGACCACGACCGGACTGGTGCGCGACACCGTGCCCGCGACGCCCGTGTACTCGGCCACCGACCGCGACCACAGCACCCGACCGGTGCGCGCGTCGAGCTTGCGGAACGTGCCGTTCCAGTCGGGTACGTACACCGCACCGTCGACGACGGCCGGGGTGGCGGACACGTCGCCGGACGCGATCGCCCACTTCACCGCGAGATCGCCCACGGTCGAGGGCCGCAGGCTCCGCTCGAGCGGGTTCCACCGTGAGTTGGCCAGGTCGTACCCGCCCATGCTCCACTGTGGTCGCGGTCCCTGCGTCGCGGCCGCGGGCGCCGCGGCGGACACGACGCCGACCACAGTGGCGGCGGCAGCGGTCAGGAGTCGGGCGGGCAGGGCGCGTCGATGTCGGGCGGCGTGCATGATCGGGTCCTTCCCCGTGCGGACGAGATCGAGCCTTGCCTATCGGAGGCAATCTAGCCAGCACCCCGGTGGCAAGCAACGACAAGGTGCGCTGTTGCGCAGTCGGGAACGGGTCAAAGCAATCATGAGGGCTCGTGGGAACTGCTGGAAGGCGAGCCCGGGCGACCGGCAGAATCCGCGGGTCACCTCGACCGTTCGCGTGGCGCCGAAGCTCTTGTACGGGAACCGGATGACCGACATGGTGTGGCAGCTCTCGATGAGCGGCCGCCGTCGGGTGAGGTCGGGTGCGAGGTTCTCGGTGCCGTGGGCGTAGGGAGCCGGTGCACGTCTCCGGTCCGGCAAGACCGGACGCCCGGCGGCTACTCGAATCGTGCCGGGTCACCAGCTCCGCGGCGCACGATTTCGGGTTCGGGTTGGGACAGATCGATCACGGTTGTCGGCTCCGTTCCGCACTCACCCGCGTCGACCACCGCGTCGACGAAGTGGTCGAGCTGCTCCTTGATCTCCCACCCGTGGATCATCGGATCCTCCTCTCCGGGCAGGAGCAGGGTGCTCGACAGCAACGGCTCGCCGAGTTCGGCCAGCAGCGCCTGGGCAACGGTGTGCTGGGGAATGCGTACCCCGACCGTATGTTTCCTGGGGTGCAGCAGCCGGCGCGGCACCTCCCGGGTGGCCGGCAGGATGAAGGTGTAGCTGCCCGGGGTGGAGGCCTTGACAAGCCGGAACACCGCATTGCTCACCTGGACGAACTGGCCGAGCTGGGCGAAGTCGCGGCAGACCAGGGTGAAGTGGTGGCGGTCGTCGAGGCGACGGATCTCCCTGATCCGGTCCAGTCCGGCCCGGTTACCCATCTGGCACCCCAACGCGAAGCAGGAGTCCGTGGGGTACACGATCAGCCCGCCGTCACGGACGAGGTCAACGATCTGCCGGATGGAACGCGGCTGGGGGTTGTCCGGATGCACGTCGAAATACCTCGCCACACGGTAAGCCTACGATCCGTATGGCTTGCCCCTTCAACGGACGGTGCCAGGCGGGGAAGGGGGGGGCGCTCGGCGAGGCCGGCGTCACCGTCGGTAATGGCCTCGCGTCGCGGTCGGCTGGGTCAGATCCGAATTCGCGTGTAACGTGGCGAGCAACAACGACATGGTCGAGGTGGCATACCGAGCAATCGGAGCTTTCCCAGGGTCTTGCCTTCCCGGCGTCGCGCGGCGGCCGTCGCGCGGCCACTCAATCCCCGCACATCACCGTGGGAAGGCCGCACGCATGATCCCAGACCGCTTTCTCGTACCCGAGCCGCTGTGCATCACCAGCGTTACGACCTCCGACGGCACGATCCGCGTGCAGGTTGGCGGTGAGATCGACATTGCCACCGTCATCCCGTTCGCCGAGGCGCTGGCCGCCTCCGTCGCCGCGCGCCCCAGCGCGATCGAGGTCGACCTCGCCGATGTCCCGTTCATGGACTCCAGCGGCGTGAACGCGCTGGTATGCGCTCACCGCAGCGCCGCGGCGGGTGGATGCCGGGTGCGGGTCGTCCGGCCGCGGCCCGTCGTCGACCGGGTCCTGCGCACCTGCGGGCTGGCGGAGACCCTGGGCCTGTCGGCGAGCGCGGAGCGCCCGGTGAGATCCGCCCTCGGGGCCGGAATGGACAGCGCGCCGCGGTAGGCGCAGGCCCGGTCGATCGAGCGAAACGCTCAGCGCGGGCGTTGACGCGCTCGTCTGTCGCTAGCTGCGGCCGGGCGGGAGCCTGGTAGCTCGCCTGCTGGAGCACGAGATAGGTCGATCCCCGGGGAGCGGCGATGATCGCCGCCCCCCGGTTCCTCGCGCCCAACGGGCGTGATAGGGTGTCGGGCCCTCGGGGTGGTGGGCTAGCTGCACGTCCGGTTCAGGCTTTGTCCGCCGTGTGGGTGGTGTCCGCCCGGTCGAGGGGCGCGGCCCAACTGGCGAGCAGCGTGAGAGCCTCCCCGGATGCGGTGCCGGGTTCCGCGCTGTAGGCGGTCATGGTCAGGCCGGGGTCGGCCGGCAGCGGCATCGCCTCGAAGGCGAGGTCGAGGTGGCCGACGATCGGATGGTGGAAGTGCTTGACCCCGGTGTGGTGCAGGCGCACGTTGTGGGCGGCCCACCGGGTACGGAACGGCTCGCTGCGGGTGGCCAGTTCGCCGACGAGATCGGTCAGGCTCTTGTCGTAGGGGTCGCGGCCGGCCTCGGTGCGGAGTAGCGCGACGGTGGTGTGGGCCGCCTCGTCCCAGTCGGGGTAGAAGTCGATGGCGCGGGGATCGAGGAACGCGAACCGGGCCAGGTTGACCGGTCGAGCCGGGGTGTCGAACGCCGGCGCGTACAGGGCCTGCCCGAGGCGGTTGGCGGCGAGGATGTCCAGGCGTCCGTTGCGCACGAAGGCCGGCGCGTCGGTCATCGCGTCGAGGAGTCGCTGCAGGCCGGGCCGGACCCGCTGCTGGGCCGGGCGGCGGGTACGCGGGTTGGTGTTCGCCGCCCGGGCCAGATCGAACAGGTGGGCGCGTTCGGCCTCGTCGAGCTGTAGCGCGCGGGCGATCGCCTTGAGGACGCTGTCGGAGACCCCGGCCAGGTTGCCCCGTTCCAGGCGGGTGTAGTAGTCGGGGCTGACCCCCGCGAGCAGGGCGACCTCGGCCCGGCGCAGCCCTGGGACGCGCCGGGTGCCACCGAACGGGGGCAGGCCCGCCTGCTCCGGGGTGATCCGCGCGCGCCGGGAGGCCAGAAACTGGCGAACGTCGCTCCTGCTGTCCACGACGTCCACGCTACGGCGGGCCACCCGGACCATGGGGGTTCTGTCATTACCTGTTTCAGCAGGGCCTCTCACCCCCGCCGCGCCGGGGCTTTGATGGGTAGTGCGGCGGCCGGCATGCCCGCCGGTCGGGCCGCGACGGGCAGCTGGGCGCCCTGGTCGTACGGCTCGCCCGCGAGCGCGCCGCCACGTTCGCGTTCGTGCCCCGCCGAACCGGCCATCACGAAAACCACCAGGGAAGAGCGAGAAAATGGCAGAGCAGAAAGAACCGTCGGGCGCCGAGACGATGTTCGGTGACTTCGCACCCGCCCTCGTACACCTCACCGACGACGTCCTCTTCGGGCAGGTCTGGGAGCGTCCGGAACTGTCACCGCGGGACCGCAGTCTGGTGACGGTCGCCAGCCTGGTCACCGGCGGCAGTACCGAACAGCTCGTCTTCCACCTGGGCAGGGCCCGGGAGAACGGGGTGACCGAGCAGGAACTCATCGAGGTCATCACCCACCTGGCCTTCTACGCGGGCTGGCCGAAGGCCATGTCCGCGATGACGGTCGCGAAGCAGCTCTTCCGCGCGGAGGGATGAATCATGGACTACGTACCAGTGGGATCCACAGGTGTGCAGGTGTCGCCGTTGTGCTTCGGCACGATGTCGTTCGGCTCTGAGGCCGACGAGCAGACCTCGGCGGACATGTTCCACCGGGCCCGGGACGTGGGCATCAACCTCTTCGACACCGCCGACGTCTACGGGCAGGGCCGCGCCGAGGAGATCCTGGGCGAGCTGATCGCCGGCAGCCGAGACGACCTGGTGATCACCTCGAAGGTGTGCTACCCGACCGGCCAGGACGTCAACGCGCAGGGCCTGTCGCGCCGGCACGTCGTCCGCGCGGTGGAGCAGAGTCTGCGGCGGCTGGGCACCGACCGGATCGACTTCTACTTCGTCCACGCCTTCGACGAGCGCACCCCGATCGAGCAGACCCTGCGCGCACTCGACGACCTGCAGCGGCAGGGCAAGATCCTGTACCCGGCGGTCAGCAACTGGGCGGCCTGGCAGATCGCCACCGCCCTGGGCGTCTCCGTACGCGAAGGCCTGGCCCGGTTCGAGTTGATCCAACCGATGTACAACCTGGTCAGGCGACAGGCCGAAGTCGAGATCCTGCCGCTGGCACAGGCGGAGCACCTGGGCGTGATCACCTACAGCCCGCTCGGCGCCGGGCTGCTGACCGGCAAGTACGGCACGGGCAGGCGCCCGGAGAGCGGGCGCCTGGTCGACAACGCCCGCTACGCCGACCGGTACGGCCAGGACAGCGACTACGCGACCGCGGACCGGTTCACCGGGTACGCCGACAAGGCCGGCGTCAAACCGGCAACCCTCGCGGTGGCCTGGGCGATGTCGCACCCCGCCGTGACCGCGCCCATCATCGGTGCCCGTACCTCCGCCCAGCTCGAGGACTCCCTCGCCGCCGTGGACGTCGACATGACCCCGGAGTTGCGTGACGAGATCTCCGCGCTCGCCCCCGCGCCGGCACCGGCCACCGACCGCACCGAGACCCTCCAGGCCCACTGGACCTGACCACACCGAAAGGACCTTCTCACCATGCGTGGCGCTGTCCTTCACGCCCCCCGCGACGTACGGTTCGAGGAACGCCCCGACCCGACGATCGTCGCGCCGACCGACGCGATCATCCGGCTGTCCGCGACCTGTGTGTGCGGGTCGGACCTGTGGCCCTACCGGGGCATCGAAGCCGTCGACGGGCCAGCCCCGATGGGCCACGAGTACGTCGGCGTCGTCGAGGAGGTCGGCAGCGAGGTCCGGTCGATCAAGCCCGGCCAGTTCGTGGTCGGCTCGTTCTTCGCCTCCGACAACACCTGCGAGATCTGCCGGGCCGGTTACCAGAGTTCGTGCATCCACCGCGAGCTGATCGGCGCGCTCGGCGCCCAGGCCGAGTACCTGCGCGTGCCGCTCGCCGACGGCACCCTGGTCGCCACCCCCGAGATCCCCTCCGACGACCTGGTCCCGAGTCTGCTGGCGGCCTCCGACGTGCTCGGTACCGGCTGGTTCGGTGCCGTCGCCGCCGACGTCGCACCCGGCAAGACCGTGGCGGTCGTCGGCGACGGCGCGGTCGGGCTGCTCGCCGTGCTGGCCGCCAAACAGCTCGGCGCGGAGCGCATCATCGCGATGAGCCGGCACGAGCCCCGGCAGAAGCTCGCGATCACCTACGGCGCGACCGACCTCGTCACCGAGCGCGGCGACGCGGGCGTGGCGCGGATCAAGGAGCTCACCGGCGGGCTCGGCGCGCACTCGGTCATCGAGGCGGTCGGCACCCAGGAGTCGATGATGCAGGCCATCCGGTCGGCCCGCCCCGGCGGGCACGTCGGCTACGTCGGTGTCGCCCACGGGGTCGAGCTGCCCGGCGACGAGCTGTTCTTCTCCCACGTGCACCTGCACGGCGGACCCGCGCCGGTGCGCCGCTTCCTGCCGGAGTTGATCGACCTGATCGGTAACCGGCAGATCGACCCGGGCAAGGTGTTCGACCTGGCCCTGCCGCTCGACCAGGTCGCCGAGGGCTACCGCGCGATGGACGACCGCCGCGCGATCAAGGCGCTGCTGCGTCCGTGACAGGAGCGCACCCCGTTGCCGCCCCGGTCACCCGGGCCTCGGATACCGGGGCGTCATCGCCTCCGCCGCCCGCGCCCGGACGTGCGCGGGTTCGCGCCGCCGCGACGTGCGCCGGTCTGTCCGGACGCCGCTGCGGGGCGCGGCACGCCGGTCTCGGGCGGTTTCCGCCCGGCCGGTTCGGCGGAGGTCACCGGCGCCGGGGCCCGCCCGCGCGTGCTGTTCGCGGTCCGGCCACGGACGATCCCGATCATCTCCTCGACCAGGTCGGTGTACCGGTCGCGCGCCCACACGAGCGCGACCGACGACGTCGGGGCGTCGGTGACCACCCGGTACATGAGATCACGGCGGTGGTACGCGCGGGCGAGGGACTGCGGGACGACGAGGACGCCGACTTCCGCGGCCACGAGCTCGACAGCGGCAGCCGTGGTCGCCGGGCGGTCCGCGATCACGGTCGCGGGCGCCGCCGACGCGTCCGTCCAGTCGAGGACGTCGTCCAGGGGCTGCACGAGCGTCTCGTCGGCAAGGTCCGCCAGGGTCACCTCGTCGGCCGCGGCGAGCAGGTGTTCACGCGGTACCACGACGACCGTCGCCTCGGTGTACAGCGGGATGGCGTGGAAGCTGTCCCGGTCGACCGGCAGCCGGACGAGGCCGGCGTCGGCCGCTGCGGACAGCAGCGTGGCGGCCTGGGTGGCCTCGACGGGTACCAGTTCCAGCTCCACCCCGGGCACCCGCTCGGACCATCGGCGGCTCCACTTGTCCACGGTGACACCGGGGACGACCAGCAGGCGGAACGTCGGGGGAGGACCATCGTCGGGGACGGGCACGTTACCTCCGAAGCGTCGACCAGCCGCTCAGCGGCGAGGTGGCCGGCGCGGTGATGACGCGGACCCGGACCAGGATACCGGGAGCCGGTACCCGGCAGGTGATCGCGGCACCCCGGTCCGGCCGCTGTGCCGGGTTGCCGGGCCGATACCCTGATCTCGTGAGCAAGCCGAAGAAGTCCCAGCTGATGAAGCCCGCCACGGTGGCGGAGAAGCTCGGCGTGTACCTGCCGGCCACGCCGCGGGAGTTCCAGGAAGGCTCGGTGTCCCGCGAGGAGTTCGACGAACTCCAGCGTAACCCCCCGCAGTGGCTCGTCGACCTGCGTCGCAACGGCCCCCACCCGCGCAGCGTCGTTGCCGCGCGACTGCGGGTGTCGAACAGCGGGCTGGCCCGCGGGGGCATCACGGAGCCGCTCACGACCGCGCAGATCGCGGACCTCATCGCCGACCCGCCGGAGTGGCTCGCGCAGGAGCGCGAAACGTACGCCGAGGTGCGGCGCGAGCAGCGGCGACTGCGGGAACGACGGGAGGGGACCGACTAGACCACCGCTGCCACCGAACCCGTCGCGCTCCGCCAGCGCCGCGGCCCGCCGGGCCGCCCGCGGTCAGCCGGCCGGTTGCTGCATGATCCAGATGGTCAGCGGCTCGGTCGTCACGACGTGCGCCACCTCCCAGCCGGCGCGGCGATACACCTCGACGTTGGCCGGGTTGCTGGTTTCCAGCATCGCGGGCAGGCCCTCCGTGGCGGCGCGGCGCAGTCCGGTACTCATGAGGGTGTGGCCCCAGCGGCGAC
Organism: Planosporangium spinosum; assembly: GCF_049999945.1. Taxonomy (NCBI): domain Bacteria; kingdom Bacillati; phylum Actinomycetota; class Actinomycetes; order Micromonosporales; family Micromonosporaceae; genus Planosporangium; species Planosporangium spinosum. The sequence goes on from NZ_JBLYUB010000003.1 coordinate 217,774, forward strand.
CAGCGTGGTCGGGGTGGGTGCCGAGGACGCCGAGGTACCAGAACGGGGTGGTCGGCAGAGCGGCGTGCACGGCCTGGTCGTAGGCGTTGACGCGGGCCATCTCGGCGGCGGGGAGGTGGGCCGCACGAGTGTCGGCCGGCGACCCGTGCTCGGCTGCGGGATCCTCCCACATCGCGACCGACGCGCCGTGCCCGATCGTCCAGATCGTTCCCTGGCGCACCCGCTTGTCGAAGAGGTGACCGAAGAACACGGCGGCGTAGCGCGGATAGGTGGCATCGTCAGGGAACAGGTACCGCAGGACCGGATCGTTGACGAACGCGGCGACCAGCGAGTTGATCGCCCGTCCGCGGTCTGCCGGGGTGGCCACGGTGATCTCAGGTACGGTCATGGAATCCGACGGTATCCGGCCAGCGGGCCGCACGTCTGACCGCACCCGACCCGCCGGGGGCACCATCCGGTACACCTGGGTACCAACCAACGCGACGGACAGATGACCTTCTACGTCGACACCGGCGGCGAGAACCCGCATGTCAACTACGAACCGTCGGCGCTGGGCGGGCTGCGCGAGGCCGAGGAGCGCAGGCCCGACGAGCAGGGACCGGCGATCACCGGCCGGCTGACCCGGGCCAGGATCCCGCGTACCAACGACTACGCGCAGGCAGGCCAGCGGTACCTGCTGATGGAGCAGTGGGAGCGCGACGACCTCGTGCACAACCTGACGACGCTGCTGTCGGTGTGCGAGCGCCAGACCCAGGAGCGCATGGTCTGGCACTTCCTGATGTGCGAGGACGAGCTCGGTCTGCGCGTCGGCCAGGGGCTGGGCATCGGACCGGAGGACGTGAGCCAGCTGGAGCCGCTACCGTCGCAGATGCTCACCGACTCCGAACGGCAGCGGCTGGCCAATCTCGGCAAGAACGGCCCGCGCGACGTCGAAGGGCTGCGGATGACCCACTGCGTACCCGACGAACACGTCGTCGTCTCGCGGTGACCGGCCGCCCAGGCGCCTGGACGTCGCCCGCCCCGGCGGGTTACGCCACGTGCGTGACGGCACCCGGCTGTGGTTCGGGTACGGCGTCGGGGTGCAGGATCGCGGCGATCGCCTCGACACCGTCGACGAGGCGGGGGCCGGGGCGCGCGACGAGGCCGTCGGCGTCGATGGCCCACAGCGGGGTACCGGGGAATGTCGGCGCGATCGTACGGGCCTGCTGGGCGGCGCCGTCGAGGTGGAAGCCGCACGGCGCGACCAGGACCACGTCCGGTGCGGCGGCGGTGAACTCCTGCCAGGTGGTCTCCACCGACCGGGCACCGGGGCGGGCGGCGACCGGTTCGCCGCCGGCCGCGCGGACGAGGTCGGGGATCCAGTGCCCGGCGGTGAACGGCGGGTCGACCCATTCGAGGACGGCGACGCGTGGCCGGGACCGTCCGGCCACGGCCGCCGCGGTCGCCGCGAGTCGGGCTCGCAGGGTCGCGACCAGGTTCTCGGCCCGGCCGGGCACCCCGGTGCGGGCGCCGACGGCGAGGATGGTGTCGAGAACCTCGTCGAGAGTGTGCGGATCGAGCGACAGCACGTCGGCCCGGCAGCCGAGGTGGTCCAGGGCGTCGGAGATCTGCCCGGAGGGCAGGGCGCAGACCCGGCACAGGTCCTGGGTCAGGATCAGGTCCGGCGCGAGGGTGGCCAGGGCATCCGCGTGCAGGGTGTACAGGTCGGCGCCCGTGGCCAGCTGCGTCCTGACGTAGCCGTCGATCTCGCCGGGAGTCATCCCGCGGGTGTCCCGGCCGCCCACGACGACGGTCTTGTCGACCCGCGCCGTCGGTGGCTCGTCGCATTCGAAGGTGACCCCGACCAGATCGTCGCCGAGGCCGAGCGCGTAGACGATCTCGGTGGCGGAGGGCAGCAACGACACCAGACGCATACGCCCATCCTGCACCGGACCTGACCCGCCCACGAGGCGGTACGGTTCCGTGTCGCCCGGCCCCGGGCGACCAGCTCCTCGCCGGCAGCGCCGAGCCGCGCCCGCCGTGACCGGCTGACCACCGCGGCGCCGCCGGATTCAGCTGGCGGTCCAGCCGCCGTCGATGACGAGGTCGGTGCCGGTCATCGAGGCCGCGGGCGGGCTACACAGGAACAGCACCGCCTCAGCGACCTCGTCGGGCTCGACGAGCCGCTTGCGGGCCGCCCTCGACAGCAGCACCTTCTCGAGTACCTCGTTCTCGCTGATGCCGTGGGTGCGGGCCTGGTCGGCGATCTGCTTGTCGACCAGCGGCGTCCGGACGTAGCCGGGATTGATGCAGTTGGAGGTCACGCCGTGTGCGGCGCCCTCCAGGGCGACGACCTTGGACAGGCCCTCCAGGCCGTGCTTGGCCGCGACGTACGCGCTCTTGAACGCGGAGGCGCGCAGGCCGTGTACGGAGGAGATGTTGACGATGCGGCCCCAGCCCCGGTCGTACATCGCGGGCAGGCACGTGTGGATGATCCGGAACGGCGCCTCCAGCATGATCCGCAGAATCAGGGAGAACTGCACCGGGTCGAACTGCTCGACGGGGCGTACGTGCTGGATGCCGGCGCAGTTGACCACGATGTCGGCCCGCAGGTGGAGAGCGTCCAGCGCGTCGAGGTCGGACAGGTCGGCCACGACGGCCTCCCCGCCGGTCGCCTCGGCGACCGTACGGACCGGTTCCTCGTTGAGATCCAGCGAGACGACGTGCGCCCCGGAGCGGGCGAGGCGGAGGGCGGTGGCTCGTCCGATGCCGCTGCCGGCTCCGGTGACGAGGGCGGTCCGGCCGTCGAGGTCGACGCGCACGGTGTCCTGGGGCTGCGCGGCGGTGGAGGTGCTCACAGGGTCCTTCTTCCCGATGTCATGCGGTGCGCCGGCGAGGTTCAGGCGGCCAGGTAGTCGTAGACCAGTTCGGCCCGCGGCAGGGTGAGGTCGGTCAGGATGTGGCTGGCGCCGACCACCTCCCGTACCGGCAGGTCGGACAGCGGTGCCAGGGCGTGCGCGAACAGCTGTAGCCGCGCCGGGCCGGTCCACGCGCCGCGGACGGTGAGGTCGGTGACCCGCGAGCGGATGAGTTCGGCGATGCGCGGGCGGCCGTCGTAGCCGGGCATCAGCTTGAGCATGTAGGTCGGCATCGCGATCTCGGCCCGGGCCTGGTCGGCGTCCAGGGGCTGGTGCTTGTAGCCCATCGTGGCCGTCGCGACCCGGAGGCTGCCGTAGTCGAGAGTGCCGACGAGGGTGTCGGAGTCGGTGAACAGGCGTGGTCGCCCCAGCTTCTTGGGGTAGGCGCTGCTCTCGCGCCCGAGGGCGATGGCCGGCGCGTTGTCGAGGTACATGGAGTGGATGTAGTCCGCTGGCTCGCCGTCGTACACCACGCGCAGGACCTGGCCGGACTCGGTGTAGCTGCCCAGGCCGGAGCTGTCGGGCATCTTGATGACCTCGAAGCGCACCAGCGGCTCGGCCACCTCCAGCGGTTCGGGTACCACCGCGCGCAGGGCCTCCGGGTCGGTGCGGTAGGTGATGTTGAGGTACTCCCGCCGCAGGAAGCGGTACGGGCCGGGAGGATATGCCGGACCGCCGAGCGGGGTGGCTCCGGCCTGGAGAATGTCCTGGATTCGCACGGTGATGTTGGCGTCCCGTCGCGCGATGTGGTGGTTCGGCCAGGGCTGCCCTCGCGCTGTACAGGCCGTCCGGCCCCGGTGCTCCGGTATCAACGGTAGGCAGCTTCCAGGCCGGTGAGAAATGCGGCCAGATGAGGATCCATGCCCATGGCGGATGGATGTGGAGCTGCGTGACCTGCTGCCGCGGGCGTCGTGACACGGTTGGGGGATGACGGGCATCCGGCTGCGGTTCGATGGCCACATCGCGGGGATGGGTACGACCGGGGGCACGCGGATCGTCCTGGGGCACTGGGTGCGCTCGCCGTTCGGACCGGTCAGCGACGTCATGCTGGAATCACCGGGCGGCCATCGGCTGCTGCTGGCCGATACCCCGGAACTGGCCGAGTTCGTCACCGCGACCTACCGTTTCGACGAGGTACACGTCGTAGCGGTGCGGGTCCGCGTGGTGGGTGCGGCCTGGATGGTCGCGGCGGCGCCGCTGAGGCTGCGATTCACGGTCGGTCGGCGGGGCCTGTGGGGACTGCTGCTGCGCCGGGTCCCGCGCGTGGTCGCCCGCAGCCGGGCGTGGATCGGTCTGATGGATCTACCCGCGCGGGTTCTGGTACCCGGTGTGCGGACCCGCGGCAGTGCCGGAAACGCGCGACGCGAATGGTACGGCGTACATGACCTGCATCCGGTCACGGCGCTCACGGCCACGTTCGACGGAGGCGACCTCGGCCGGCTGGCGGCGGTCGATCCGCCGGTACGGTTCGGGTTCAGTTCGGTGCCTCGCAGTCCGGCCCTGGTCCGCGTGACGACCACTGTGGCCTGCCCGGGATCGCGAGGCGCGGTGGCGCTCTGGCCCCGCACGTAACGCTTCCCGGTCGTTGCGTGATGCACCACCCGCGACATGTTGTGATTGTCGATGTATCTGTCGGGACAGGTGTATCGGCTCGGCCATCCGCTCCGGGACCTCGCACGGCCGATGCCTGGCTCGCGGGTGGCGCTTCCGTTCCGGTCGGCGTGTCGGTTTCCGGCTGAGGTATTTCCCGTTCATCATGTGGGGACGATTTCTGGCCCCGACTCGGATACCTGTGCCGTGGGCGTGACCGAACGTGATCGCGCGGGGTGGCCGCGGCGGCCGGCTACCGATGGGCTCGGTGACTGGCGTGGGGGAGACAGCCGCGTGGGCTGCACGTCGCGGCGGGGGGCGTGAGGTGGCCGGGAAGTCAGACCGACCGCAGACCGCGGCCGGGGTCCGGGCCCCGCCGTCGGGACATCGGCCTGCGCGCCGGCCTGCCCGCGGGGAGCGGCCGGTGCCGAAATCCGCGGTCGCCCCACCAACGGACGTCGCCATTTCATCACCGACGGTGACGGTCATTGTTGGCATGTGATATCGCCCATATACGTGATCGATGTACTCGCAGGTAACAATCGCTCCACGCGAACGTGGCCCGACCTGGGCGCGTGCCGAGCACATCGGATTCATGAGCCTTGCCCAACGTCCGGAACGTCAACCATCGGAGTCAACTGATGATCATCGGTGTACTCAGGGAGTCCCGCCCCGGCGAGACGCGCGTCGCGGCGACACCCGCCACCGTGGTGCAGCTGGTGAAGTTGGGTTACGAGGTGGTGGTGGAGGCCGGCGCCGGTCTCAGGTCCTCGTTCTCCGACGAGGCGTACGTCGAGTCCGGCGCGACGATCGGTGACGCGCTGGCCGCCGACATCGTGTTCGCGATCAATCCGCCGTCGGCCGAGCAGCTGGACAGCCTGCCCAAGGGCGCCACGCTGATCAGCATGCTGAACCCGCGCCTGGATCCGGCTCTGGTCGACGACCTTTCGCAGCGACCGATCACGGCGCTGTCGATGGATGCCGTGCCGCGGATCTCGCGGGCCCAGTCGCTGGACGTGCTGTCGTCGATGGCGAACATCGCCGGCTACCGCGCGGTCGTCGAGGCGGCGCACGTGTTCGGCCGGTTCTTCACCGGGCAGGTGACGGCGGCGGGCAAGGTCCCGCCGGCCAAGGTACTCGTCGCGGGCGCGGGTGTCGCCGGCCTGGCGGCGATCGGGACCGCGGGCAGCCTGGGCGCGATCGTACGGGCGACGGATCCCCGGCCGGAGGTGGCCGACCAGGTCAGGTCGCTGGGCGGCGAGTACCTGTCCGTGGAGACCGCGGAGGTGGAGGTCTCCGCGACCGGCTACGCCAAGGAGATGTCCGACGACTACAACGAGCGCGCCGCCCGGCTGTACGCCGAGCAGGCCAAGGACGTCGACATCATCATCACCACGGCGCTCATCCCGGGGAAGCCGGCACCGCGGCTGATCACCGCCCAGATGGTCGCCAGCATGAAACCGGGCAGCGTGATCGTCGACATGGCCGCCGCCAACGGCGGAAACGTCGAGGGCGTCGTCCCGGGCGGGACGGTCGTCACCGAGAACGGCGTGACGATCATCGGCTACACCGACCTGGCGGGGCGGCTGCCCGCCCAGGCGTCCCAGCTCTACGGCACCAACCTGGTGAACCTGATGAAGCTGATGACGCCGGACCGGGACGGACAGCTGGTGCTGGACTTCGAGGACGTCGTTCAGCGCTCGATGACCGTCGTCCGCGACGGCGAACTCACCTGGCCGCCCCCGCCGGTGTCGGTGTCGGCGGCACCGGCGACGACACCGGCCGCCACCCCCGCGACGACCGCCCCGACCGAAGCCGAAGAGAAGCGGCAGTCCTCTCCGCAACGGCGGTTGGTGCCGGTCGGGGTCGGCGCAGCCGTACTACTGCTCGTCGCGGCGCTGGCGCCGGCCGCCCTGCTGGGTCATCTCACGGTCTTCGCGCTGGCGATCGTCATCGGCTACTACGTGATCGGGCACGTGCACCACGCCCTGCACACCCCGCTGATGTCGGTGACCAACGCGATCTCCGGAATCATCGTCGTCGGCGCCCTGCTGCAGCTCGGACACGGTGACAACGTCGTAACCGCACTGTCCTTCATCGCGATCTTGCTGGCCAGCATCAACATCTTCGGCGGCTTCGCGGTCACGCGTCGCATGCTCGCCATGTTCACCAGGAGCTGATCTGATGACCATCGAAACGGCGGCGCAGGCCGCGTACATCGTCGCCGCTCTGCTCTTCATCCTGGCGCTGGCCGGCCTGTCCAAGCACGAGAGCGCCAAGGCGGGCAACACGTTCGGTATCGCGGGCATGGCGCTGGCGCTGGCGGCGACCATCGCGCTCGCGGTGAACCACCACATCAGCGGCCCCGGTGTGGGTCTGCTCATCGCGGCCACCGTCATCGGCGCCGCGATCGGGCTGTACCGTGCGGGCAAGGTCGAGATGACCGGCATGCCCGAGCTGATCGCGCTGCTGCACAGCTTCGTCGGCCTCGCCGCCGTGCTCGTCGGCTGGAACGGGTATCTGCACGTCGAGGCCGACCTGGGCGGGGCCGGCGCCGCACTGCTGCGCCGGCAGGAACTGCTCGGGATCCACAGTGCCGAGGTCTTCATCGGCGTCTTCATCGGCGCCGTGACCTTCACCGGCTCGATCGTCGCCTTCCTGAAGCTGTCGGCCCGGATCAAGTCCAGCCCGCTGATGCTGCCGGGCAAGAACCTCCTCAACCTCGGCGCACTCGTCGCGTTCGGCGTACTCACGGCCTGGTTCGTGATCCGGCCGCAGTTGTGGCTGCTGATCGTCGTCACCGTGCTCGCCCTGCTGCTGGGCTGGCACCTCGTCGCGTCCATCGGCGGCGGCGACATGCCGGTGGTGGTGTCGATGCTCAACAGCTACTCCGGCTGGGCGGCAGCCGCCTCGGGTTTCCTGCTCGAGAACGATCTGCTCATCGTCACGGGCGCGCTCGTCGGCTCCTCAGGTGCCTATCTGTCCTACATCATGTGCAAGGCGATGAACCGGTCCTTCATCTCCGTGATCGCCGGTGGTTTCGGCATCGAGACCGGTCCTGCCGGCGACCAGGACTTCGGTGAGCACCGGGAGGTCACGGCCGAGGACGTCGCCAGGATGCTCGCCGGAGCCGACTCCGTGATCATCACCCCCGGTTACGGCATGGCGGTCGCCCAGGCGCAGCACGGCGTCGCCGAACTCACCCGTAAGCTGCGGGCCAACGGCGTCAAGGTGCGCTTCGGCATTCACCCGGTGGCGGGCCGTCTCCCCGGTCACATGAACGTGCTGCTGGCCGAGGCCAAGGTGCCCTACGACATCGTCCTGGAGATGGACGAGATCAACGACGACTTCGCGGGTACCTCCGTCGTGCTGGTCATCGGGGCCAACGACACGGTCAACCCGGCGGCCACCGAGGACCCCGCCAGTCCCATCGCCGGCATGCCCGTGCTCAAGGTGTGGGAGGCCGACCAGGTCGTCGTCTTCAAACGCTCGATGGCCTCCGGATACGCCGGTGTGCAGAACCCGCTGTTCTTCCGCGAGAACAGCGCGATGCTCTTCGGCGACGCGAAGGACCGCGTGGAGGACATTCTCCGGGCGCTCGCTGATCCTTCGCTGGAGCCGTACGCAGCCGCCATGTCCGGGTGACGGTGCACACCGCGTATCAGGTCGCGGCAGACGGCACATGCCGTCACTCCGACCGACGCTGGCAGTCGGCAAGGAGCTTGTGTGCCTGATGCTGTACCCGGCCGGCCACGCCCGTCGGCGGACGAGCCCCCACGCCGCTACGGGGTTGCACAGCTGACCGGTCACCTGCCGCGTGGAGTCACCGTCGCCGCCGTGACCGACGAGTTGCCGGTACTGGTCTGGCGATGCGCCAGACCGTGGCTGGCGATCTCGTCGGGTACCTACGGTGGGGGTCTCGGCGTTCGTGACTGGGTGCTCAACGCCACGGTTCCGGCCGGATACGACCGGCCGGACCCGGCCGAGCACATCGGGCAGATGGCCACACGGCTCGGGCTGGCCGGTGCCGGTACGGGGTTGCTGACCGCCGTCGACGTCCGGCACGTCGTGTCGGCAACGAGCCACGGGGTCACGGCGCAGGTCACCACCGGGGTGAGTCAACCGGTCTGGGCCGCCGGTTCGGATCTCGCCGCCGCCGGTTATCGGCCTGGGACCATCAATGTGGTCGGCTGGTCACCCGTGCGGCTCTCCGACGCAGCGTTGGTCAACGCAGTGGCCACGGTCGCCGAGGCCAAGGCACAGGCGCTCGGTGAAGCGGGGGTGGACGGTACCGGTACCTGCACGGACGCTACCGTGCTGCTCTGCCCGGCCGACGGGGCCGCCGAGCCCTACGGCGGCCCGCGATCACGGATCGGGTCGCTACTCGCGCGGACCGTGCACCAGGCGGTGTCGGCCGGTCTTCGGGTGCCGGACCCGACCATCTGGCCCACACCGGCCCTGCGCCCGCAGACCACGGTGATCCGCGCCGACGAATTGGGCCCGGTCATCGCCCGTACGTTCCCATCGGCATCGGGCTGGTCCGCCGACGGCTACCACACTCGGACCTGAACCGCTTACCATTCGTCGCCATGACCGATCGGGACGCAGCGGCGGAGGTACGGCCGGTCTGGTGCATCGTGGCCAACGTGGTGGACGAGCGCTCGTACGGGCCGGGCGGCGCCGAACGGCGGCGCGGGCTGAAGCTGTTCTGGCCCGGCGCGACGGGCGGGGCGGGCTGAAGCTGTTCCGGCCCGGCGCGACGGGCGGGGCGGATTCTGGCTACGCGACGTCGCCGACACCGGTGCCGAGAGCTACCGCGACGCGCTGCGCGACGTGGCCGAGCAGTTCCGCGAGCAGACCGGGGCCGAACGGGCCCGACAGGCCGCAGCCGCAGCCGTGGCCGATGGGGCGAGCGACGAAGACGCGCCGGACGGCAGGTGAGAAGGCTCTGCTCGCAGACAAGGATCTTCCTGGACCAGCCGTAGTGCGAGGTGGCCACTCGGCGTCCAACCCTCGCGCGCGTTCACGCTCTGTCCGGTCCTCGGAGTGGACGGTCAGCCGAGGGCGATCGTCGTACCGAAGCTGAGCGGCGTGTCGCGGACGACCAGTCGGGTGAAGGTGATGCCGGCCGGCACGTCGAAGACCAGGCTGCCGGTCACCGTGTTGCCGGGGTTGATGTCGGCCGTCAGCGGCCGCGATTCGGCGTAGTAGACGAACGACCAGTCGTCGGCCCGGTACTCCTTGCCGGCCGCGTCCAGCAGGCGCTGGCTGCCGGCCCACACCCGGCCGGCCTTGCGGCCGCGGTCCGTCACCCGCACCGCCAGGACACAGAACTGGCCCTGGGCCGTCCTGGTCACCGGCGGCTCGCCGAGTTGGGTCGCCCCGCAGTGCAGCCCGGTGACCACGAACTCCAGGTCGCCATCGCGTCCGGTGGGTGGTCCGGAGGGCGTCCGTGCTGGCGGGCCGCCGGCGCTGCCCGCCCCGCCGTTGTCGCCGCGCCGGTTCAGCGCGCCCAGGCAGCACAGCACGACCAGGGCCGAAGCTGTCACGAGGGCAACCGTGCGTCGCCTGCGTCGCGGCCGACGGAACGCGGCCGTCGGAGGTGTGGGCGCGGGTGGGGCGGCGGGTGGTGGGGTGGCCGGTGGCGGGCCGGCGGGTGTGCCGGCATGGGTGAGGTGTGCCGTGGCGGCCTGGACGGTCCGGGCGTCCGCTGAGCCGCACAGGGTCAACAGCAGGTCCCGCGCTGTCGGTCGGGCCGACGGCTCGGGGTGCAGGGCAGCCGTCACGATCGGGGCCAGCCGCGGTGCGACCCCGGCAAGTGCTGGTGGCCCGACCGGCGCCCGGGCAGTGCCCTGCGGACCGGCGCCACCATACGGGTGCCGGCCGGTACTCGCCCACGCCACCAGCAGGCCCCACGCGAACACGTCCGCCGGCGGGCCTGCCGGTTGCCCGAGAAGCAGTTGCTCGGGCGCCAGCCAGCCGGGGGTACCGAACATCGGGCCGGCCGTGGCCGGCGCCACCGGGTCCAGCGCGCGGGCGATGCCGAAGTCCACGACCCGCGGTCCCAACGGCGAGAGCATCACGTTGCGCGGGGTGAGGTCGCGGTGCACGACTGCGGCCGCGTGGATTGCGGTGAGGGCGGCGGCGACGCCGACCGCCAGTGCGTACGCGTCGGACTCGGTCAGCGGTCCGCGGGCGCGCACCCGGTCGTGCAGGGTAACGCCCTCGATGTACTCGGTGACCAGGTACGGCCGTCGCCCGGCGACATCGGCGTCCAGCACCCTGGCGGCGCCAAAGCCCGACACCCGCCGAGCCGCGGCCACCTCGCTGGCGAACCGGTCCCGGAACACCGGGTCGTCGCACAGGTGCGGGTGCACCACCTTCACGGCCACGAGCCGGCCGTCGGGTGCCTGGCCGAGGAAGACGGTGCCCATGCCGCCGACGCCGAGCCGGCGGACCAGACGGTACGACCCCATGGCGACGGGATCGTCTGGCCGGAGTCCGTCCGCTGCCACGGCGGTTGGAGCCGGGCCGGCGGAATCGCTCGGCGACCGGGTGTTGTCGGGGGCGGGGTCCATCGCGGATCATCTTGCCCTGCCCGTGCCGGCCGGTCACCACCCGATCGACCCGTTACGGCGCGGCGCCGCTTGAGGAGAGCCGGGCTACGAGCCGAGGACGGCCCGGAGAACCTCCGATGACCACGACAGCATCGAGCCGACCGGGCGGGCTGCTCACTCGGCGGGCACCCTCACTGGGCGGGGGCGACCTCCAGGTCGGTGGCGCTCTGCGACGGGGTCTGCGCGCCCTCGGCCTCGGCGCGCACCGCGGCGTCGCGGGTGGCCATGGCCTCCTGTCGGTCGTGCTCCTCGCGCAGGATCGCGGTGGCCTTCCATTCCGCCGGGATGGCGAACGCGTCGACCAGCGTGATCATGTGCGGCCGCAGCTCGTGGAGCAGCTGGTTCACCGTGGCGGTGAGCATCTTGGCGCGGGTGGGCGTCAGCCGGCCGTGCTCGAGGAACCAGGCCTTGTCCTGCTCGATGGTCGCCAGCGCGTAGAGGTCGCAGACCTTCTCGAGCAGCGCCTTCGCGCCCACATCCGTCGTCCGCTCGATGCCGGCGACGAACGCCTCGAGTACCACCCGGTCGATGTGTGCCTGCGCGGTACGCAGCACGTGGTCCTGGACGTCGTTGAACATGTCGAACGGCTTCATGCCGTCGGTTGCCGCGTTCGTGCGCAGCCGCCGGATCGCGCCCTCGAGTACGTGCTTCTCGCGGTCCTCGAAGGTCTTCAGCTGCCAGCCGCGGTCGAGCATCGGCACGTCGTCGTCCCGGCCGGGGACGGTGTCGACGAGCCGCTGGATCAGCCCGCGGGCCGCCGTCCGCTCCAGCACCGTCTCGCGGACCAGGTCGGCGATGAAGCCGATTCTGCCCCAGCCGTCGAGCGAGCCGAACGCGTCGCGGTAACCGGTGAGCAGGCCCTTGGCGACCAGCTGCAGCAGCACCGTGTTGTCGCCCTCGAAGGTGGTGAAGACGTCGGTGTCGGCCTTCAGGTGCGGCAGCCGGTTCTCCTGCAGGTAGCCGGCGCCGCCGCAGGCCTCGCGGCAGAGCTGGATCGTGCGGGTGGCGTGCCAGGTCTGCGCGACCTTGAGCCCGGCGGCACGGGACTCGATCTCGCGCTGGGCGGCCTCGTCGATCTCCTCGCCGTGCTCGTGCACCGCCGTCTGGAGGTCGTGCATCTGGCTCACCAGTTCGCCCTGCGCGAAGTGCAGCGCGTAGGTGGTGGCCAGCGCTGGTAGCAGCTTGCGCTGGTGCACGAGGTAGTCGTTGATGACGATCTCGCGCTCCTCACCGGGAGCGGTGAACTGGCGGCGGACGTCGCCGTAGCGAACGGCGATGTCGAGCGCCAGCTTCGTGGCCGAGCCGGCCGACCCGCCCACGCTCACCCGTCCGCGCACCAGCGTGCCGAGCTGGGTGAAGAAGCGCCGGGTCTCGTTGCCGATTTTCGATGTGTAGGTGCCGTCCTCGGCTACCTGCCCGTACCGGTCGAGCAGCATGTCGTGGGGGACCGTGACGTGGTCGAAGGTCAGCCGGCCGTTGTCGACGCCGTTGAGGCCGGCCTTGGGGCCGGCGTCGCCGATGGTCACGCCGGGCATCGGGTTGCCCTGCTCGTCACGGATCGGCACCAGCCAGGCGTGCACCCCGTGGTTGATCCCCTGGGTGATCAGCTGCGCGAAGACGACGGCCATCCGCCCGTCCTTGGCCGCGTTGCCGATGTAGTCCTTGCGCGCGGCCTCGTGCGGGGTGTGCAGGTCGAATGTCTGCGTCTCGGGGTCGTAGGTACAGGTCGTCCGTAGCTGCTGGACGTCGGAGCCGTGCCCGGTCTCGGTCATCGCGAAGCAGCCGGGCAGGTCGAAGCTGATGATGTCGCGCAGGTACGCGTCGTGGTGCCGCTTGGTGCCGAGCAGTGCAACGGCGCCACCGAACAGGCCCCACTGGACGCCGGCCTTGACCATCAGTGACAGGTCGCCGAAGGCGAGCATCTCGATGGAGGTGACCGAGCCGCCGGCGTCGGCCTCGCCGCCGTACTCCTTGGGAAAGCCCAGGCCGACCCGGCCGGAGTCGGCCAGTTTCCTGGCCATACGGGTGACGCGCTCGCGGGCCTGGAGCATGCTCTCGCCGTAGACCGGGATGAACTCCGGGTCGTGCAGATTCTCCCGGGCCTCGCGGCGCACGTGCGCCCAGCGGCCGTCGAGGACGTCGCGGATTTTGGCCGGATCCACGCTCGTGGGTACGGTGCTGGTCACTTCTCCTCCTGAGGTGGTCCGCCGGAGCGTCCGGCCCAGACTTCCCCGGATGTGCCCACATCCAAGATCTCCTACACCTGCCTTCGTCGGCACCTGTCCGGGAAGTCACGTGACCGGTCCGGGATCATGTCGGACGACGGACCCTGCCGCTGAGCTTGCCGTTCAACCTGCGGAGGTTTGTCGATGTGGTCCTGGTCGATCAATCGGTCAGTACGCGACATTCCGGCCGGCGGTGCGGATACGGCGCAAGCGCCCCCAAGTGACCCCACGCGTTACGTGCTGGATTGCCGACGGTCGGCAATGAGCACGGGTAAACGATTTCCGGCCGGACACCATGCGGTCCGGGTGTCCAATGTCGGATGCTTGGGCTTCCATTCGGCAATCCTGCGAGGAGGCGGTGATGACGACCCGTGCGGCCACGCGTTGGCGGACCGTCACCGGCCTGCCTGCGGCGCGACGACGCACAGTTGCCGCCGTTGCCCTGCCAGCCGGAGCCTGCCGCGTCCAGGCTCCAGCCGGCGCGATCGGCGCAGCGGCACGACACGACCGCGGTGTCACGCTCATGCCGGATCTCTGGCGCAACGACGACACCGGTGTCGGTGACCGTTCCGCCTCGGCTCCACCCGGCACGTTCTGCCAGGCCGATCGCTGACTGGTCGCCACGCCGGTGCGCCTGCCGCACCACGCGGGCGCTCGGCGAGCACACACCCAGCCTTCTTCTCCGGTTCTCGGCTCGTATTCCGCCGACGCGCAAGGGAGTGCCACCGTGAACATCGTCGATCACACAGCTAGCCGTGCGGCGCGGCCCTGCGGGCCGGCAGCCGGTATGGCACGCGCAGCTCACTTCCCCGGGTAACCACCCGCGGCTTGAGCGATGCCGTGGCGCCATCACGTCCGAGTTGATCGGCTGCCGGCCGCCAACCGGCAGCGCCGGTGAGCGCACCTGCGTTGTGGCGAACCCACTGTCCAGCCCCGTCGTCCACACCCGTGAAAGGACCAGTCACCGTGACCAGCACCGTGCACGATCCGATCGCGCTGCTGCGCGACACCCTGGAGGCGCAGTTCGACCAACACACCGACCGGCTCGCCGAACTTACCCTTCGCGGTCGGCGGCACGGCCACAGCTGCCACGGCGACGAGCCCCTCACCCAGCTGATCGCTTCCACCCGCCAGGACCTGGCCGACACCGCCCACGCGCTGCGCCGGATGGCCGACGGCACCTACGGCATCTGCGAACGCTGCCAGACCAGGATTCCGCGCAAACAACTGGACCACCTGCCGCACGCGCGTTTGTGTGGCTCGTGCCAGCAGCGCCCGCCCGAATGACCCACCGGCGCCCCGCGGTGTCTCCACACGACCGGCATGGACCATGTCGACCCAGCGGTTACCGCCGCGGAACCGCCCGGGCCGCCTGAAACCAGCCACGACCGCCGGACCCGCCCTGAGCGCGGATCCGGCGATGCCAGATGCCACCGGAGGCAACGATGGGTATCTCATCTACTGCACGGACAGTTGTCGGGATGACCCACACGGTTACCCCCACCGGTGAGATCGACCTGCTCGTGGCGGGCCCGCTGCGAGCCGCCATCCAGCACGCCCTGGACAGCCCGTACGTCGGTGGGGTGGTCGTGGACCTGCACCGGGTCACGTTTCTCGACTGTGCCGGCGTCGGCGCGCTCGTCGCCGGCCACAACACCGCCACCCAGCGGCGGACGCCCTTCCGGGTAATCAATCCGCAGCGTCAGGTCCGAAGGGTACTGGACGTCACCGGCGTCCTCGCGGTGCTCACTCACGACTCGGATCCAGCGCCGCTGAGCGGCCGGCACGTGCTTCTGCCCGGGCGTCGCTCGTGCGAACAACGCCTTCGTCGAGTGAGGGCTTTCGAGTGAGGCCGAACTCGTCGAAGGTCTGGTTCTCGCGCGAGGGGTCCTCGTGATTGCCGCTTACGCGCCCAATGGCGGCGCGCGGAACGTCGCGGTGGTCAAACAGACCGGCCGAACCTATGGTGTGGGGATGAGTCCGGCCGGGTTGTACCGCCCTACCGGCGTCACGTCGGTGGCGTCGGCGTTGGACGCTGGGCGCCTGGTCAGTTCGGCGCAGCCAACCACCCGGGAGCCGGTGGTGCGTCCCATGACCGGTACCCGCATGCAGAGAGCGTCGGTCAACTGCGGGCTGCCGAGCCCGCTGCCGAGCGGCCGTAGCCCGCCGGTGGTCGCGTTCATCTCAGACACGGCCACCAGGGCGAAGCTTACCGGCTTCGGCCCTTTTCTTTTTGAGGAGACAGGCATGAGCACCGACCTGCACGACACGGCCGAACGCGATTGGATCGGCGGCCTGCACGTACTGCTGACCGAGGAGTTCGAAACGCAGACGGCGCGGCTGACCGAGCTCACCGCGGACACCGGCGACGCCGCCGATGCGTACAACCGGGACGCGCTGCTCGCGGCCACCCGGCAGAACCTGGCCAACGTCACTGAGGCACTGCGCCGCATCGCCGAGGGTACCTACGGCACCTGCGAGAAATGCGGCGGTGCGATCCCGCGTGAGCGGTTGGAGGTCGTGCCGCAAGCCCGCTTCTGCGTGCCGTGCCAGCAGAAGCACACCGGTTACTGAATGACGGCGGGGTCGCCGTTGCGACTGCGACGACGGCCCCGCCACTGTCCGCCACGCAGGTGGCCGCTCGCCGAGCGCCGGTGGGCGGCCGTGTCCTGCGCGTCACCATCGAGTCCAGGGCATCGGCAGGCGCGCCCGCTGCCCTTTGTCGGAGCCGAGTAGGAAGGAAGCGTCCGCCGTGTACGTCACCAGCAGGCAGGACGAGTTGGGCGTGCTGCGCATGGTGCTCGAGGAGCAGTACGAGCGGCACCTGACGCAACTTGCGCTACTGGCCCGGCAACCCCGCGAGCGGGGATCCGAAGGAACCGAGGGCGACCCCGCCGCAGCATTGAACGCCGCCGCGAGGCGAGCCCTGGGCGAGATCGCCCGGGCCCTGTACTACCTGGAACACGGCTGCTACGGCACCTGCGAGCGCTGTCACACTGACATCGAAATTGAGCGGCTCGCGCGCCAGCCAGCGGCACGATTCTGCGACTCGTGCCATCCGGGGGCCGACCGTCAACAGCGCCGATAGCTGTCATACCCGTGCCATCGCAACCTGGCGTCGGTTCCACGCCGGATGCGAACACCGTCCCGCGCGAGGAACACGACAGCCTCAGCGAACGGTTCGCCGTACCCGAGGCGGTGCTCGACGAGCGCGGCCAGGATGTGGAACCTCACCCGGCTATGGCTCAATCGTCACCGGAGTGACGTCAGGTCGCAGTGGCGGTGTCCGACCGCAGCGCCGCGAGCTGGATCTGCAGTGCCAGCCGGGTCCGGGGGGATTCGAGGTCGATGTGGACGACCTCGGCGAGCCGGCGCAGGCGGTACCGGAGCGTGTTGGGGTGCACGTGCAACTGCCGGGCAGCCTGCTTGGGGTCACCCTGCTGCTCGAGCCACGCGGCGACCGTGGCCACGTAGTCGGTGCCGTGCGTGCGGTCATGGGCCAACAGGTCGGGCAGCGGCCCGCCGACCATCAGGTCGTCTCGTGTCACCGTCGTGACCACGCGGTGTACGACCACGTCGGCCCAGACGTCCTCGAACCGCAGCAGCGGCCCTCCCTCCCGCGCCGACCGGTGCAGGGCGAGCAGTTCCGCGGCCTCGGCGCGCGATCGCGGCAGGTTCGCCAGGTCCGCGGCGACGCTGCCCGAGGCGGCCCGCAACGCCCGGTCGTGCACGGCGACGCTGTGGATCAGTCTCTCCAGCCAGGGCCAGGAGCCGGGAAAGTCGCCGTGGTGGGCCACGACCGCGAACAGGACGTCTCCGATGTCGGCGATCAGCGGCTGGCGCCACCCGTGGCGGCGGGTGATCGACTCCCACAGGGCCAGGTTGTGGACCGTGTCCCCGGCCCCGCCGTGCATCCCGAGCGCGACGACCCGCCACGGGCCCGTCGGTAGCCCCAGTTCCTGGCCCATCGCGGCGGGGGCGAGCAGGGCCGCCCTCAGCCGGTCGGCCGACACGCGGCGTGCGGCGTCGGCCTGCACGCGCAGACGCAGCAGGTGCAGTGCCAGCGTGGCCGCCGGGCGTTGGAGGTCATGCAGGCGTTCGTCCGGCACCGGGCCCTCGACGACCGCCCAGATCGAGCCGAGCAGTTCACCTCCGGCCCGGATCGGGATCACGAGCCGGGGCAGCGTTCCGTCCGGGCTCTGCGGCACGAAGATCGGATCGCTGCTCTTCGCGAGTTTGCGGAACACGCCGCGGGACCGGAAATGCGCCACCACGTCGCCGGGGACGCGTCGTCCGACGATCGTCGAGACCCGCGCGGGGTCGGTGCGGTCCTGCCGCGACGAGTAGGCGAGCACCCGCGACCGCGCGTCCTCGATCGTCACCGGCGCGTCGACGATGGCGGCGGCCGCGTCGGCAAGCGCGAACAGCTCGTCGTACACCCCGGCGTCGGCGGTCCCGGGTGAGCCGGGCGCGGCAACCCTGTCGATCACCCCGCGGAGTAGCCAGACAAGCTGGGTCCACGAGCCGTGGCGCTGCAGTTCGATCAGGGCCAGGTTGCGTGCCGCCACGGACGACGTCACGTCGGGGTGCGACGCCAGCGGAGGTTTGAGGACGAGGCCGGCCGCCCCAGCCTCCGCGCAGCGCTCGATGACGGCCAGCGCCTGCTCCGGTGTACCGACGCCGGCGCCGAGGACGAGGTCGCCGCGCTGGCCGATCGCCGACTCGTCGGGTTCGGCCAGGGCCACGTCACGGACCTCCGCCGCGTCGGCGGCAACGACGATCTTGAGCAGGGCGGCGCCGACGGCGTCCACCACGCCGGCCACAGTGATCATGAGGAGATGATGCCGCACTCTGTTCATTTCGGCCAATCAGATGGGCCGACATTGGCTTGATCGAACAATGACGTCTCTGCGGGGCGGGGACACGATTGATCCGATCCAGTTGTCCACGAGGAGAGACCGGAATGACCACCACCTCTGGCGCGCCCGCACCCCGGCACGTCGCCGTCGTCGGCGCGGGAATGGTCGGGCTGGCCACCGCCTGGTTCCTGCAGGAGCGCGGGGTACGGGTCACCGTGCTCGACCGTACCGGCGTGGCCGCCGGCGCGTCGTGGGGCAACGCGGGCTGGCTCACCCCCGGCATCACCACCCCGCTGCCGGAGCCGGCGGTGCTCCGCTACGGCCTGCGCGCCGTGTTGAGCCCGTCGTCGCCGGTGTACGTGCCGCCCCGCGCGGACGCCCGGCTGCTGCGGTTCCTGACCGGCTTCGCGCGGCACAGCACCCCCGGGAAGTGGAGGACCGCGATGCGGGCCTACATCCCGATGAACCGGCGCGCGTTCGAGGGGTTCGACGCGTTGGAGGCCGGCGGGGTCGCGTCGGCGACCAACGAGGCGAAGTCGTTCATCGCGGCGTACCGCACCGAGGCCGAGCGGTCGGTCCTGCTCGACGAGCTGTCCCACATCCGCTCCGCCGGTCAGGAGATCGAGTTCGACGTCCTGACCGGGGCCGAGGCGCGCGAGGTGGAGCCGTCCCTGTCCGACGGCATCGGCGCCGCCATCCGCCTGTACGGCCAGCGGTTCATCAACCCGGGCGAGTACGTGCACGCGCTCGCCGCCGCCGTCCGGGCGCGTGGGGCCGCACTGGTGACCGGGGCGGACGTGGTGGACGTCCGCGACGAGGGCGCCGGCGTACGGGTAGTGACCTCGGCCGGCTCGGCCGACCGCTACGACGCGGTGGTACTGGCGACCGGCACGTGGCTGGGGGAGCTGGCCCGGCGCTTCGGCGTCCGGACGGTCGTGCAGGCCGGCCGCGGGTACAGCTTCAGCGTCGCGATCGAGCACGTTCCGGCCGGTCCGGTGTACTTCCCGGCCCAGCGCGTCGCGTGCACGCCGCTGGGAGACCGGCTGCGCGTGGCCGGGATGATGGAGTTCCGCAGGGCGGAGGCGCCCCTGGACCCCCGGCGGATCGCGGCCATCGCCGAGGCGGCACGCCCGCTGCTGCGCAACGCCGACCTCGACACCCGCGTCGACGAGTGGGTCGGGGCGCGCCCGTGCACCCCCGACGGGCTCCCACTGATCGGCCGGACCAGATCACCGCGTGTCTACGCGGCCGGCGGGCACGGCATGTGGGGCATCACCCTCGGCCCGATCACCGGCAAGCTGCTCGCCGAACAGATCACCACCGGCCAGCACCCCGCCGAACTGCGGGTCTTCGCCCCGCTGCGCTGAGGAAATCCGGACAACGACCGCCACACCCCCGCGCGCCCCGGACACGGGCCGGCACAGCCTCGCCCGCCTGCCTCGACGGCAGGCTCGACGCCGGACGGCTTCGCGCCCTGCCCCACGGCGGGGCGCTCGCCGAACTCATACGGACACCAGGTATCGGAGACTTCTCCGCGGGCCGGGGGAGGGTGGCGGTGGCAGGCGGTACGCGCGCCGCACGGCCTGGCGCAGGCGTGGTTCGCGGACTGGGATGTGGGTCCGGGGCGCCGGCTCCGCAGCAGCACGCGCTCCGCGGTGTGAGAGGTGCCGCGACCGCTGATGAAGCCGCCGGTGGCAGGAAGGCAGTTCACGGAGACGGTCCCGGCCGGGTTTGCCGGGCGCCGGCAATGTGCATCCGGGCATGTCTGCGCCTCACGCACCTGTCCGCAGACCGCGAACCAGGACACCCTGGAACGCACAAGGTGCACCACGGAAGGCCCCGTAGAGCCCCCGATATTCGGCGGGAATGGCGGTCAGGCGATCCAGTCGTCTGGCCGCCGTGCCCGCAACGGTGATAC
The DNA here is from genome assembly GCF_049999945.1 of Planosporangium spinosum. NCBI lineage: Bacteria > Bacillati > Actinomycetota > Actinomycetes > Micromonosporales > Micromonosporaceae > Planosporangium > Planosporangium spinosum. Next base: position 237,880 of record NZ_JBLYUB010000003.1, read on the forward strand.
CGCGGCTGGTGGAGGGTGTAAACCGAGGCAGGGGAGGAGCGGTGCGTTCCATGAGGCGTCCGTGCACGCTCGCACTGGCTGCCGGGGTTGGCCATCGCTCTGGCCGCGAGCCTGGTCGCTCACGGGCCCACCGCCGCCGTGGTCGCCGTCGGGTGGGTGGGCCTGTCCCTCCTGCGCGGCTACGCCTGCGCACACCTGGGCCAACGGCGCGGTGTCGGCAGGTCGAGAGCGGCCCAGGCCAGCCGCCGGGCGCCAGGAACGCGCCAGCGCCTGTACCCCAGCCGGTCCGGTGACGTTGCGATGTCACGCGCTACCGGCCCGTCCGGACCACCTGTTCCCGGCTGAGCAGTACGGCTCGCAGTCGAGCGGGTCGCGGCCGCGGTCCCGTTGCCCATGCTCGGCAGAAGGCGGGGCACTGACGACGCGCCTGTCCACTGGCAGTGTCACGTTCCGTACCGCCAGAGCGCAGCTGCCGTACGCCGCAGCGCCTGATCTCGCCACACACGCAACGATCGTTCAGTCAGGAGAAGCGCTATGTCGCAATGGTCGGTACGTAACGTGAAGACCCTGGAAGCGGCCGCGGCATGCGATGCGGCCGTCGACTGCCTGCCCGGTCATGCCGCGTACGCCCGACCCGCCGGCGGCCGGCGGGGCGGGCGGCGGTGTTGCTCGTTCGCCGACGCCGCCGGGGACCGCCTGCCCGGTCACGCCGCGTACGCCGACGAGGCAACCGGATCGGCGACCCCGAAACGACCAACAGCGGAACGGCTGAGCCGACGCTGGTCGGCGAGGCAGCGCTAGCCGATCCGCCTGCGGCCGCGTTGCTCCTCGACGCGGTCACCCCGCAGCAACTCAAGCTCGCGGTCAAGGCCGCCGACGGGAGGCTCACCGGGTTGGTGACTCTCTTAACAGAACGTTGCCCCCTCCGGAAGGGCTTGCCACCATGGAACGGATGCCGCACCGCGGACATCCCGGACGAGTGTGTGTCGTACCCGGTCTGACAAGACGACCACTGTGAAGGTGGTTCGTCGTGGCCTGGATCGTGCTCGTGATCTCCGGCATGTTGGAGAGCGTCTGGGCGCTCGCCCTTGAACGCAGCGCCGGCTTCAGCCGCCCGCTGCCCACCGCCGTATTCGGTACCGGACTCGTACTCAGCATGGCCGGCCTCGGCTATGCCCTGCGCACGATTCCCGTCGGAACCGGCTACGCAGTCTGGGTCGGTGTCGGCGTCGTCCTCACCGCAGTGACCGGAATCGTGGCTCTCGGCGAGCCGGCCACCCTGCCCAGAATCATCTGTCTGGTACTGGTGGTGGCCGGCGTCGCCGGACTGAAGTTCTTCCACTAACCGGCCCTGGCGGGCCAGCCAACCGCAAGCCGCCGCAACCACCGTGCTGGCGGGAACCGACTGCCTGCCCCGCTCGCAGGCTCCTTCCACTCGGCGTGCGGAACCCGGCTGCCGCGACGTACCGGGAGCACCGGCCCTGAACTGCCGGCGTCCGGCAGGATTGAGACGTAACAGTGGCCCGTCGATCGCGCCCGTGCGCGGCCGACGGGGGTGGACGTCGGCCGTCGGGAACGGGGCACCGGATGTGGGTTGCCACGGTGGCGGTCGCGGGAGGTGAGCCGGACGTGGTCAGTGTCGGTGGGCGACGTGGCAGGGGTGCGGCATCGGCAGCGCCGCCCCCGGATGCATGGCTGATCGATGTCGCCAACGACGCCAGTCGGGACGCCGGCGGTGTCCCGGTGGCCTTGCTCGGTGATTATCTGCCGCTGTTGGCCGACGCCGCGGTCACCGGGCGCCGGCCCAAGCGGGTCGAACTGGATGCGGTGGGCCAACTCGGCCGGCAGGCTGCGGAGCAGGGGATTTCAGCTGGACGGGTGGTCGAGCTGTACCTGTCGGCGGCGCGGCGGCTGTGGCAGGACCTGCCCGCGGTAGCGCGCTCCCGTGACAGCGAGGTGGTGCGCGCTGCCGCGGCAGCGGTCCTGCACGTCATCGACGACGCGGTGGCCACCCTGGCCGAAGGCTACGCCCTGGCCCGGCGGGATCTGGTCCGCCGGGAAGAGGCGCTGCGCCGGGAACTGATCGACGACCTGCTGCGCGGCGACTCCGACCTCGGCGCACTGGTCGAGCGGTCCGAGCCGTTCGGGCTCGACCTGGCCCGTGTGCACCAGGTCGCACTGGCCGCACCCAGCCGGCGACTGCCGGACACCGACGCGGCAATCACCGCATTGGAGGCGGTCATCTTCGACCGGCTCGGCGACCGCGACGTCCTCGTCGCGACCAAGGAAGGGCTGCTCGTCGTGATCGCCCCGGCAGACCCCGCGGTGGCCGGCCGGACCCCACCCGTCGATCCGGACAACGATCTCGGGCGGCTGATGCACGGCGAACTGAACCGGCTACGACATGGCCGCCCCTGGCGGGTCGCCGTCGGCCGCGCGTACCCGGGCCTGTACGGCATCGCCCGCTCGTACGAGGAGGCCCGGGAAGCGCTGACGATGGCCGGCCGGCTCCATGTGGACGCTCCGGTCGTCAACGCCCATGACCTGCTCGTGTACCGGGTGCTGCTACGCGACCAACCCGCCATCGTCGACCTGGTGTCGTCCGTGCTCAGCCCACTGGTGCGCGCCCGGGGCGGGGCCGAGCCGCTGCTGGACACTCTCGGGGCCTACTTCGACACCGGCGGGGTGGCCACGGAGGCGGCCAAGCGGGTGCACGTCTCCGTGCGAACGGTCACCTACCGGCTGGAGCGGATCAAGATGCTGACCGGGTACGACCCGTACGACCCGCAGCACCGGTTCACCCTGCAGGCAGCGGTGCTCGGCGCCAGGGCCCTCAACTGGCCGGCCGAGCCGTTGCCCGCCGCTGGGTAACCATCACCGACCAGCCATCGGTTGCCTCCGCGTGCACGGCGCGGACCACTGCGCGTCGGGTCGGCACAGCCTGTCCGCTCGGACGTACGTCCGGTTGCCCGTTTGCCGGTGCGGGACCAGCGGAGAATGTCGTGTGGGCAGCCTCGCGTGAGGCGTGGCGGTCCCGACCACCCGCCGGTGGCGCGTGCCGGCCTTGGCGGCATCGAGCCCCCAACCCGCTGGTCCTCGGGGCAACGACCGACCTCCTGGCGCGCCACCGACCGCCGCTCAACGACGCTCCACACCAGGATCGTGGCGACGACCGGAAGACCGCCGGTCACCGAGTGCTCGCCGCCGACGAGGCCGCCGGAGGCGGCTTCCGCGATCAGAACGACGACCAGCACGTCGGTAAGTCCCAGCGCGCCGGGGAAGACGATCACCGCTCCTGTCCGGCCCAGCTAGGCAGTAGGACTGGCCGGGCGTCATCCGACTGGCTCAGTTCGGCGACGGCTCGCACAAGGTCATCCTGGGCCGGTGGCGTGGTTGTTTCGCTTTCAACGGTGTTTTCACGATGGGGCGACTGGGCGGTGTACGGTGCCGCCGTGCATGACGAAGTCAACACTGTTGACGGCGTCGATGTCGTCGAAGGGGTCGCCGGACAGCGCAATCAGGTCTGCGGTGGCGCCGGGCTGGACCCGGCCGAGGTCGGGCCGTTGCAGCAGGTCGGCGGCGGTGCTGGTGGCGGCACGCAACGCCCGTGGCGGGGTGATGCCGGTGTGCACCATGGCGGGGAACTCTTTCCAGTTCTGGTGGTGCGGGAACATGCCGGCGTCGGTGCCGAAGGCGATGCGCACGTCGCTGGCGGCGACGTTGCGGGCGCTGTCATGGAGCTGATCGGCATAGCGGTGGAACTTCTCCCGCTCGGCGGGGTCTTTGCCCTGCCAGTAGTCCTCGTCGTCGAGGTGGTCCAGCGCGTCGGCGACCATGAACTGGGTGGGAACGAGGAACACCCCGCGCCGCTGCATCAGGGACAAGGTCTCGGTGGAGGCGAGGTTGCCGTGCTCGATGGAGCGTACCCCGGCCTGCACGGCGCGGGCGACGCCGTCGTCGCCGTAGGCGTGCGGGGTGCACGGCACGCCCAGGTCGGTGGCGGTGGCCACCAGGGCGTCCATCTCCTGCTGGGTATAGGTGGCCTGCCCGGGGTCGTCGGTGGGTGTGCCGAACCCTCCGGTGGCACCGAACTTGATCCAGTCCGCGCCGGCGCGGATCTCCTCGCGCACGGCGCGGGTGACCGCGGCGGGCCCATCGGCGAGTACGCCGATCTCGCGGCCGTATTCGGGTGCGAGCAGGGGGGAGACATCCCCGTGGGCGCCGCGGGCCGAGATCAGGTGCGGGGCCACGAGCATGCGCGGCCCGGTGACCAGGCCGTGGGCGAGGGCGTCGCGGAGGTAGATCGTGATCGGTTCGGTGGCGAAGGTGGCCAGGTCGCGCACCGTGGTGAACCCGCGGTCGAGCAGATCCCGCAGCACCGGCAGGGCCCGCAGGGCGATGACCGTGGCCGGGTCGGCCACGAACGCGGTGAGCAGGGCGGACGGGTCCACCGTGGTGTGGATGTGACAGTCGATGAAGCCGGGCAGCAGCATGCGGTCGCCGAGGTCGACCACCTGCCCCGCACCACGTTCGACCCGGTCGCGAACCTCGACGATCCGCCCGCCGCGAACCACGACCTCGGTGTGGCCGGACGGTGTTTCGGCCAGCCCGTCCCAACACCGCGCGGCCACCACCACGACGGTTCCGGTCGAGGTGTTCGCGGTCATGTCCGCTCCGTGGTGCGCATGCTGGAGCGGTACTTCCCGCTCAATCTCCGATCGAACCTGCTGCGGCAGGGTGCGGCGCATCCGCGACACTGGTGCCACCGGCAGGGTATGCAGGCCGGTGTGACTTCCGAACCGCCGCTGTTGCTCGCCCTGGATCTGACCGGCACCTTCGCCTTCGGGCTCAATGGAGCGCTGACGGCGGTACGCGCCGCACGGCTCGACGTGGTCGGCGTCGTGGCCCTCGGCATGATCACCGCACTGGGTGGCGGCGTCATCCGCGATGTCCTCATCGACTCGCTACCACCCGCTACGTTCCGTGACTGGCGCTATTTCGCCCTGGCCGCTGGCGGCGCCCTGACCGCCTTCGCCCTCAGCAGGCGGCTGGATCGGCTGGAGATGCCGATCACGGTGCTCGACGCGATCGGGTTGAGCGTGTTCGCGGTCATCGGCGCGGACAAGGCACTGGCCTTCGGGCTCGGGATCGGGCCCGCGATCCTGCTGGGGGCGGTCACCGGGGTGGGCGGGGGCACGATCCGTGACACCCTCGTCCGGCAGATCCCGTCGGTGCTGCACAGCGACCTGTACGCGATCCCCGCCCTGGTGGGTGCCGCGATCACCGTCGCCACCGCCCGGCTAGGCGTCTACAGCCTGCCGTCCGCACTGGGAGCCGCGGCGGTCTGTTTCGGCATCCGCATGCTCGGCGTGCGCTACGGCCTTGACGCGCCCAAACCGCCCGGGACCTCCGGGCGCCAGGACTCACCCGGCGACGGCGCATAGGCGAAGCATGATCTTTCGCATCCCGGACGACCCGCGGTTCAGCCCTTGCGGAGGTCCGGTGCGGGCGACCCGGTCAGGTGCCGGCGTGCGACGTCCCACACCGTGTGCAGGGCACGCCGTACCGGAATCGACGACGGCCCGAGAACCCGGGCGATGAGGCCGGCGCCGAAGGGCAGGGTGCTGACCCCGGCGACGACATCCTCGCTCTCGTCGAGGCACGCCAGCAGGGCCGCGTGCAGGCCGCGCGTCCGCTCCTGGGGTGCCAGCGCGAAGAAGGCCGCGTGGACGGCGTACCCACCCAGGCGCGCGGGAGTGTCGGCGCGACCGCAGGCGCCGCCGAACGACACCATGTCGGCGGCGATCTGTCGGCCGTCGGGGCGGCGGATGCGCGTCGTCGCGCGGTACAGGTCGTACGCGTGCCGCTCCCCGTGGGCCACCCGCCCGGGTAGCAGGGTCTCGGCGAGCAGAACCGTCGCCCGCGGATGCGCCGTGATGTCGAGCTGACCGACGAACCGTGAGTGACGGTACGGGATGACGGGGTCGGGAAGGTACTCCACGAAACTGCCGGCCCCGGCGGTGAGGTTGACCAGTTGCGCGGCGTAGTCGGACTCCATGCGGTAGATCTTCGTCGCGGCCTGGGTGGTCAGGTGGACCTCCGCGCCCTCGGCCACCTCGACGTCGATGCGGTACCGGTCGCCGGAGAGCATGCCGTCGCCTTGGTGTTGCAGGTAGACGAAGGCCATGCCGGGCCGCCCCGGATCCAGGTAGATGGGGTGGAAGATGTACAGCGGCGTCCGCTGGAACTGCCGGGTCACCCGCGTTGCTCCGGACATCGGCGCGAGTCGCAGGTCGAGCAGCCCGACGGTGCGCGGTGGTCCGTCGTCGGCGGCCCCGAACTGGCGGGTGAGCGCAGCCGGTGGCCGCGGGGTCCACCGGTCGGGGTCGTGCCGTTGCGCGGCTGCCGTGGGTGTCAGCATCGGGACCTGGCCGTCGCCGGCTGCGACACGATGTCGGCGGCCCGTAGCTGCTGAATCACCTCGTCGATCCCGGTGCCGGCCAGGCAGTCGGTGAACACGAACGGGCGTCCGTTGCGGACCGCCGACGCGTCGCGTTGCATGACGGCCAGGTCCGCGTGGACGTAGGGCGCGATGTCGACCTTGTTGATCACCAGGAGATCCGACGCGGTGATGCCCGGCCCACGCTTGCGCGGGATCTTGTCGCCCTCGCCGACGTCGATCACGAAGATGAAGAAGTCCGCCAGCGCCCTGCTGTAGGTCAGGGTCAGGTTGTCCCCGCCCGATTCGAGCAGCACCACGTCGGTGTCCGGGAAACGATCGGTCAGTTCGCGCACCGCGTCGAGGTTCATGGTCGGGTCGTCGCGTACGGCGGTGTGCGGGCAGGAGCCGGTCTCCACGCCGACGACCTTCTCCGGCGGCAGGACACCCGACAGCGTGGCCCGGACGTGCTGGGCGTCCTCCTGGGTGAAGATGTCGTTGGTCACCACGACGGGTCGGTGGCCGTCGCCGACGAGGCGGGGCACCAGGGCCTCGATCAACGCCGTCTTCCCCGAACCCACCGGTCCGCCGATGCCGACCCGCGGTACGGGCCCGCCGAGCCGGCCCAGGCCCGGTTCACCCAGGTCGGGGTCGGTCGCGTGGTCGTGCCCGGTGTGACCGGGTCCGGTGCCGTCGAGATGCTGCGCGCTCATCCTGGGTTCTCCTGCGGGTGTCTCGCCGGTCAGCTCATGAACAGCCGTACCGTGGCCTGCTCGTGCCGCATGCCCATGACGTCGGCGAGCGGTGTGGAACTGGACATGTCGTCCAGGTCGGTGGCGCATGCCTGGTGCGCCGCCCGGTCGATGACCGGACCGCAGCGGTGCAGTACCGCCTGCGCCATCCGGTGGTCGGCCACGCCGAGCCGTACCGCCGCGTTCAACCAGCCCGCGGCGAACGCGTACAGCTCGACCGCCACCGCGTACACCAGAGGTGTCTGCCGTTCGGCGGTGAGCAGGCCCATCACCACCGCGCCGTTTCCCGGCGCCGCGCCGCGGTACACCAGGCGGGCGTACGCGGTGAGCGCGGGCCCCGCGAACGACCCCACCGCGGTGCCGAGCACGCCACGTCCGGTCCGCGCGGCGGCGTCGCGCGCCTCCCGGACCAGTTTCACCGAGGTCAACCGCGCGTCGGCGGCGAGCGCCAACGGTTCGTCGTACCGCCGCGGATCGGGGGCCTCGGAGACGGCGCGGTGCGCCCACGCCAGGGCGACCCCGTCCGCGGTGGCGATGCCGTGCTCGAGCTGGTCGGTCAGCAGTGACAACAGCCCCCGAACGCCGCTGCCGGCGGTGACCACGCCGGACGCGACGTAGGACTCCAGGCCGTGCGAGAGGGTGTAGCGGCCGCTGGGGAACGCCGAGTCCGCCAACTGCACGGCCGCGAGAAAGGGCGGGAGGGCAGGAAACGCGTCCGGCGCTGCCACGGTCGCCTCACACGATGTAGTACAGCTGGGCCAGCGAAACCCGGTCGGCGGCAGGCACGCTGGCCAGCTCCCCGTCGACGTACACCTGGTAGGTCTCCGGGTCGATCCTGATGTCAGGCGTGGCGCTGTTGCGTACCATCTGCTGCTTGCCGACTTCGCGGCAGCCGCGGACGGGCTCGATCCAGCGGTCGAGCTCCAGGGCGTCGGGTACGCCCGCGTCGATAGCCGCCTGCGACAGGAAGGTGAGGGAGGTGCGGCCGACCGCCTTGCCCCAGGCTCCGAACATGGGCCGCAGCAGCACCGGCTCGGGCGTCGGGATCGACGCGTTGGGGTCGCCCATTATCGACCACGCGATGAACCCGCCCTTGAGGACGTACTTCGGTTTCACACCGAAGGTGTTGGTCGGCCAGAGCACGATGTCGGCGACCTTGCCCGGCGCCAGCGAGCCGACCACGTGAGCGATCCCGTGGGTGATCGCCGGGTTGATCGTGTACTTCGCCAGGTAGCGGAGAATCCGGTTGTTGTCGTGCTCTGGCGGGTCCCCGGGCAGCTTCCCGCGCTGCTGCTTCATCTTGTCGGCGGTGCGCCACACCGTCGACACCGTGTCGCCGATGCGGCCCATGGCCTGCGAATCCGAGGAGTACATCGACAGCACACCCAGATCCTGCAGCACGTCCTCGGCCGCCTCCGTCTCGCCGCGGATCCGCGACTGGGTGAACGCGACGTCCTCGGGGTTCTGCGGGTTGAGGTGGTGCGTGACCGTGACCATGTAGAACAGGTTGTCCGTGGTGTCCGTTGTGTACGGCCTGGTCGGATTCGTTGACGACGGCAGAACGTTCGGCAGACCGGCGATCGCCATGATGTCGGGAGCGTGGCCGCCACCGGCACCCTCGGTGTGGTAGGTGTGAATCGCGCGGCCATTGATCGCGTCGATGGTGTCCGCCAGGTACCCGCTCTCGTTGAGCGTGTCGGTGTGGATGGCGACCTGCACGTCGTGCCGGTCGGCGACGGTCAGCGCGCAGTCGATCACCGACGGGGTGGAGCCCCAGTCCTCGTGCACCTTCAGCCCGCACGTCCCCGCCTCGAGCTGCTCCACCAACGTTCCCGGCCGGCTGCTGTTGCCCTTGGCCAGCAGACCGATGTTCACCGGCAACGCGGCAGTGGCCTCGAGCATCCGGGCGATGTTGAACGGTCCGGGGGTGCAGGTGGTGCCCTTGGATCCGTCGGCCGGCCCGGTGCCCCCGCCCAGCAGGGTGGTGATCCCGTTGGACAGGGCATGGGGTATCTGGCCGGGGGTGAGGAAGTGCACGTGCGGGTCGATGCCGCCGGCGGTCGCGATCAGCCCTTCACCCGCGATGACCTCCGTCCCGGCCCCGACGATGAGGCGGGGGTCCACCCCGTCCTGGATGTGGGGGTTGCCGGAATGGCCGATTCCGGCGATGCGGCCGTCGGAGATGCCGATGTCCGCCTTGACGATGCCGAGGATCGGGTCCATCACGACCACCGACGTGATCACCATGTCGAGGGCGCCGTTGGAGTTGCGGACCCCGGGTGTCTGACCCATGCCGTCACGGGCCGTCTTCCCGCCGCCGTAGACGACCTCTTCGCCCGGGGTGAGCATGCTGGCCTCGACCTGCGCGATGAGCTGCGTGTCAGCCAGCCGGAAGCGATCGCCGGTGGTCGGTCCGTAGAGCGAAGCGTACGTGCGGCGCGGAACACTGCTCATCGGGTGTCCTCCTGCCGCTCACCCGGATCGCCCCGGGCTGCTTGCCATTCCTGCGCCCCCCGGTATCCGCGTTCCACGGCCCGGCGCATCGCCTGCCGGACGGTGCGTTCGGCGCCGGTGGCGCCGTCGACGACATCGTCGAAGCCGAAGATGCGTTTCATCCCGCCGACCTCCACGAGCTCGACGTCCTTCTCGTCGCCGGGCTCGAACCGGATGGCGTTGCCCGCCGGGACGTTCAACCGCATCCCGAACGCCTGCGTCCGGTCGAAGTCCAGGACGCGGTTCGCCTCGAAGAAGTGGTAGTGCGAGCCGACCTGGATCGGCCGGTCGCCGGTGTTGCGCACCCGCAGCGTCACCGTCCGGCGCCCGACGTTGATCTCGATCGGCTCGTCGGACAGCAGCCACTCACCAGGAATCATGGCCAACCCCCGTCGCGGCGGCTCATGGGATGGGATTGGACACGGAGATCAGCTGAGTACCGGTCCGGAACGTCGCCTCGACCTGCACCAACGTCACCATGTCGGGGACTTCCGGCATCACGTCGTCGCGGGTGAGCACCTGCTTGCCGAGCTGCTGCACCTCCGCCAGGGACCGCCCGTCGCGGGCGGCCTCCAGCAACACCTCACAGATCAGCGCGATCGACTCCGGAAAGTTGAGCTTGACGCCTCGTGCCTTGCGCCGCCGGGCCAGGTCCGCGACCTGGTAGATCACCAGCTTCTGCGTCTCCCGCGGAGTGAGCATCAGCGAGGAGATCCACGTCTCGGTGCCGGGAGCCGACGATGTACGTACGCCCGATTCGTCGCCTCGGTTGGCGGCGCTCTGCTCTTGGTCCATCGAGGCCTCCTTCGATGGCGAGGCAGCGGACCGGTGATGCTCCATGCGCCACCCCACCTACCCCAGCCCCGGGTGGTAAACCACACCCGCGCCATGGCGGACGGCCGTTCGAACAGCGGTATGCACCGTCACGCCCGCGCCCGGCGGGCCGCAGTGCATGAGCACCGGCCCGCCGGGTGGCACGCGGTAACGCCAGGGCTTCGCGCCGCCCCGCGCCGCCTCAACGCAGGCCCAGGTGGACCTCTCCGCCGTCCGGCCTGACGTCGCGAAGCAGGGACGACGGTACGCGGAAGACCCGGCCGGGCGACGCCGGCCACGGTACCCGCCGGCGGGCGATCACCCTGCCGTCCTGGCGTACGACGACCTGTGGCAGCCGGACCAGTTCGTCGGTCCACAGCAGCAGCCGGTTGCGGGCGGGTGCCGGGTCGCCGGCGCGCAGCAGGTTGGGCGCCACCCACCGGAACGGCTCGTCGGCGACGATCCGCACGCCCGCGGCCGGTGGCCGTGGCCCGGCCAGCCAGTCGAGGACCCGGTCGGCGACGTGCGCCCCGTCGAGGGCGGCGATGTCGGCGGTGTCGACGGCGTGCACGAGGTTGCCGATGGCGAACACGCCGGGACGGCTGGTGCGCAGCGCGGTGTCCACGACGGGACCCAACGTGCCGGGGTCGATGTCGAGGCCGCCCCACCGGGCCAGTTCGTGGTCCGGGATCCAGTCGCCGGTGAGGACCAGGGTGTCGCAGTCGACCGTGCGCCGCTGCCCGGTGTCCAGGTTCTCCAGCTCGACGGCCTGCAGCCGGCCGTGGCCGATGACGCGGGTCACCCGCGTGCGGGTGGCGACCGGTACGCCGAGCAGGCTCCGACCCGGGATGTTGAAGGCGGCGTACGACTCCGGCGAGGCGTACCGGGTGGTCATGAGCACCGACCTGCACCCGGCCTCGCGCAGCGTGAGCACCGCCGACCAGCTGACCAGTTCGCCACCGACGACCACGGCCCGCTTGCCGACCTTGCCGTGGTGGAGGTGGACGAGGTTCTGCAGGTGTCCGGTGGTGTAGACGCCGCCGGGACGGTCGCCGGGGATCAGACGGGCTGGGCGGGGCCGTTCCCGGGCGCCGGTGGCGAGCACGATCGCGGGCGCCTGGACCCGCAGCCGCCCCTGCGGGCTGGTGACCTCGACGGTGTGGTCGTCGGCCCAGTTGGTGACGGTGGCCTGGGTGCGGATCGTCGCTCCGGCGCGCCGGGCGGCGTCGACCAGATGCGCGGCGTACGCCGGGCCGCTCATGAAACGGCGCAGGTCGCGGATGCCGTAGCCGGGGTGGTCGCTGTGGCGGGGGATACCGCCGGCGGTGGCCTCCCGGTCCAGGACCAGGACCTCGCCGGCTACCTTCGGGGCGAGGGTACGGGCGGCGGTGAGCCCGGCCGGGCCGGCGCCGATGATGAGTACCTCGGGGGTGAGGACGGGCAGGCTGGCCTCGGTCATTTCGTTGCCTCGGGGAGGGGCGCGGCGGTCCCGCCGCGGGTGGTGAGCAGGTCGCGAACCTCGGCGCCGCAGAAGAATCCCTGACAGCGGCCGTTCATGACGCGGGTGCGGCGGCGGAGCCCTTCCAGACCGGCGGGTGGGATCGGCGAACCGAACGCGTCGCGGATCTCGCCGGCGGTGACCCGTTCGCAGAAGCAGACGACCCGGCCGTAGGCGGGGTCGGCGGCGATGAGGTCGGGCCGCTGGTACGGCCGGGGAAACGCCTCGCCGAGGTTGGGCATGCGCGGCGGGGCGGGAAGCTCGGCCCTGGGTACGAGCGGCAGGCCCGCCTCGGCGACGACGTCCCGGACGTACTCGCCGATCGCCATGCCCGCCGTCAGGCCGGTCGAGCGGATGCCGCCGACGAGGACGTACCGCTGGCTGGGGTCGGCCTCGATGAGGTAGTCGCTGTGGTCGATGGCCGCGCGCAGCCCGGCGTACGTGGCCGTGACCTCCTCGGCCAGCAGCCGTGGCATCAGGCGTTCCCCCTTGGCGAGCAGGAACTCGAAGCCGCTTTCGGAGGTGCCGGTGTCGGTGCGGTCAGTGAGGTCCTCGGCGGTGGGGCCGAGCATGACGTTGCCGTAGATGGTCGGGCTGATCAGTACGCCCTTGCCCCGGGAGGACGGTACCGGCAGCACGATCCGGTCGACCAGGGGCCGGGCGAGCTTGTCGTAGACGAGCAGTTCGCCGCGGCGGGGCGTGACCGTGAACCGGTCGTAGCCGAACAGCTGGTCGAGCACGTCGGCGCCGAGGCCGGCGGCGTTGATCACCCAGTGGGTACGTACGTCGCCGGCGGAGGTGCGTACCGTCGTGACGTCTTCGCCGACGGTGACGCGCTCCACCCGGTGGCCCAGCAATAGGCGTACGCCGCGGCCGACCGCGTCGGTGGCCAGCGCCAGGTTGGTGGTCCAGGTGCAGATGATCGACTCGTCCGGGACGGTAAGACCGCCGAGCGCGCCCTCGCCGAGCGCGGGCACCTGCCGGTACACCTCGGCGGCGTCGACGATCTCGCAGTGGGAGTACCCGTTGGCCTTGGCCTTCTCCCGAAGGCCGGGCAGTGCCTCGAGCTCCTCGGTGGTCCAGGCGACCAGCAGAGCGCCGGTCCGCTCCACCGGGATCCCGGTCCGCGTCGCGTACTCGCCCAGCAGGTGGCAGCCCCGGCGGACCAGCCGGGACTCCAGGGTGCCCGGCTTGGCGTCGAACCCGGTGTGCAGGATGGCCGTGTTGGCCTTGCTGGTGCCGTCGCCGACGTCGTCACGGGCTTCGACGATGGCGATCGACAGGTCGAATCCGGCCAGTTCGCGGGCGATCGCCGCGCCCACGATGCCGGCGCCGATGACGACGACGTCGAACGGCTGGTTCGCTGACCCGGGGTCGGTATCCGGGTGAGTCATGGGATTACTCCTGTGGTGCTGGTAGGGCGGCGGCGACGGCGGCGCGCCAACGGGCGCGGAACTCGCGCGACCGGTCGGGTGACCATGCCGGCTCGTACGTCGTTTCCGGTTCCCAGGGTGGGACGGCGTCGGCGACGGTGAGCTGCGGATGTACCGACATCCGGGCCAGCGCGGCCGCGCCGAGGGCGGTGGCGTGCGCCGACGGGTAGACGTCGATCGGGATCTGCATCAGGTCGGCGGTGGCCTGCATCAGCGCCCGACTCTGGGTGAGCCCGCCGTCGACGCGCAGCCGGGTCAGCGGCTGGCCGAGATCGGCCTCGACGAGCGTGGCGATCTCGGCGACCTGCGCGGCGATGCCCTGCAGGACGGCGAGTACGAGATGCTCCGGCCGGGTGGACAGGGTCATTCCGGTGAAGGCCGCGGTGGCGTCGGGGCGCCACCACGGGGCGGCGAGCCCGGCCAGCGACGGTACACAGAGAACACCCTGGGCGTCCGGGGCGGCGACCCGGTCGAGGTCCGCCGCGGACGCGATGAAGCCGAGATCGGACAGCCAGCGCACCGCTGACGCCGCGGTGTAGACCTGTCCGTCGACGCAGTACGGCGTCTCGCCGCGGGCGCGCCACGCCACGGAGGTGGTCAGCCCGGAGGTCGACCGCACGGCGGTGCCGCCGGCGTTGGCGAGCAGGAACGCGCCCGTACCGAACGTGCACTTGGCCAGGCCCGGCGCGATGCCACCCTCGGCGAGCAGCGCGGCCTGCTGGTCGACGACCAGCCCGGCCACGGCCATGGTGGTGCCGAACGCGGTGGTGTCACCGACGATCTGGTCGCATGCGACGAGCCGGGGCAGTTCCTCGCCGGCCAGGCCGAACAGGTCGACGAGTTGCGGGTCCCACTCGACGGCGTCGAGGCCCAGCAGCAGCGAGCGGCTGGCGGTGGAGACGTCGGTGACGAACTCGCCGGTGAGGTGGTGGACCAGCCAGGTGTCGGTCGTGGTGACCACGCCCGCGCCGGTGACGTTGCGGCGCAGCCACGCCATCTTCGGGGCGGAGAAGTACGGGTCGAGCACCAGCCCGGTGCGCTGCGCCACCCAGTCGCGGTGCGCCGCCAGTTCGGCGCACAGCGGCTCGGCGCGCCGGTCCTGCCACACGACCGCCGGTGACAGCGGCGCCCCGGTCGCGCGGTCCCAGGCCAGGACGGTCTCGCCCTGGTTGGCGATCGAGACCGCCTCGACCGGCCGGCCGGCGAGCGCGACGGCTCGCCGACCGGCGTCGAGTACCGATTCCAGCAGTTCCGCCGGGTCCTGCTCGACGCCGCCGCCCGGCAGGTAGGTCGGGCGGACCGGCGCTTCCGCGATCGCCAGGACGGTCCCCGCCTCGTCGACGACGATCGCCTTCGTACCGGACGTGCCCTGGTCGATGGCGAGCACGGTCATAGCGCGTCCACCGCCTCGCCGGGCTCGGCGGTCAGCTTTTCCCGCCGGGTGAACCACACGACGGCGAACAGCACCGCACCGACGGCCAGGGTGCCGAGCGCGTAGTACTGCGCCTGCCGGAACTGCGCCGGGATCATGAAGATGCACAGCTCGAGGACCAGCCACACCACCGCACCGGCGACGACGGGCTTCTCCCACCGGCCGAGGCTGAAGTCGTCCGGGCCCGGCCGGTACCGGTGGCGGGTGCCGATGAACAGCGCCACCGTGCCGGCGTAGAGGATGGCGGGCATCAGCGTGGCCGCGCCGAGCAGCTGGGCGAGCGCGTCGGCGTTGGAGGCGAACGCGAGCACGATGACGACGGAGGTCAGACCGGCCAGCAGGGTCGCGTACGTCGGGCCGCCGGTCGGGCGGGGCACCCGGGACAGCAGGTGGGCCGCCGGCACACGCTCGTCACGGGCCATCGCGTACACCAGGCGGCTGCAGCTGACCATGATGACCAGGCCACATGCGAAGATCGCCACGCACACGACGACCAGCATCGCCTTGGCCACGGCGCTGCCGACCGTGCTCTGGATGATGTCGGCCACCGGCGAGGAGCTGGCGCTGATCTCGGTGAGGTGGTTGCCGATGCCGGCGGTGATCACGATCAGGAACAGCATGCCGATCACGCCGCTGACCAGCAGTGCGCGCACCATCGCGGCGGGCACGACCTTCTTGGGGTTGTGGGTCTCCTCGGCGAGGTTGGCCGCCGATTCCCACCCGACGAGGGTGAACGCACCCAGCAGGGCCGACAGCATGAACGGGCCGAGCCAGCCGTAGTAGCCGTGCGCCGGGACCGCGCCGTACGAGCCGAGGTTGCCCCAGCTGCCCTTGCCGCCGAAGATCACCGCGGCGGCGATCAGCACGGTGATGCCGATGATGGCCAGCACCTCCGCGCCGACGGCCCAGTTGTTGATCCTCGTGGTGATCGGCGTCGACCAGATGATGAGCGCCATCTGGACGAGCAGCACGATCACGGTCACCACGGCCCCGCGGCCGGCGGTGTACTCGATGCCCAGCAGTGGGAATACCGCCACCTGGGTCAGGCCGTAGTCGACGGCGACCGCGACGATGGCCAGGAACGCGAACGACACCCAGCCGAACCACCAGCCGAGCACCGGCGACGCGAGCCGGCTGGCCCACTGGTAGCTGTAGCCCGACAGCGGGATGCGGTTGGCCAGCATCCCGTACACCAGCGCCACGAAGATCGTGCCGACGGTGACGATCGGCCAGGTCCAGATGCCCGCGGGCCCCCCGGAGCCGAGCACCGTGCCGTACGTGCTGAACAGGCCGGTGGTGACGGAGATGAACGAGAACGCGACCGCGAACGACTCGAACTTGCCCAGCGTGCGGGCCAGCTGCTGCTGGTAGCCGGCGTGCTCGATGCTGGTGTCGGCGGCGGCGTCGGAGACCGGCGGGCCGGGTGGCGCCGACTCAACGGGCCGTTGAGGCGGCATGACAGACTGTGACACGGGTCGACTCCTACGGTGAGACGGGGATAGATCCCGGTCGGGCGACGTTGCCGCGTCGCCCGACCGCCTTATGCGGTGACGATGACGCCGCCGGCACGTTTGACGGCGAGCGCCAGGGGTGGGGCCGGGCGGCCGTCGGTGACCAGCCCGGTGAGCGCCCCAAGGTCGCATACGCGGTGGGGCGCGACGCGGTCGAACTTCGACGAGTCGACCAGGGCGTACGCGCAGGCCGAGTTGGCCAGCATCACCCGGCGTGTGGCCACCTCGTCGAGATGGAAGTCGGTCAGCCCGGCTTCCACGTCGACACCGCCCGAGCCCAGGAAGGCCACGTCGGCGCGCAGGTCGGTGAAGAACGCCACGGCGTGGGAATTCGAGCACGCCAGGTCGCCACCGCGTACCCGGCCGCCGGACACCAGCACCTCCACGCCGGCGCGGCCGGCGAGCTCCGCGGCCACCAGTAGCGAACAGGTGGCGACCGTGCCGTGGAAGCTGCCGGGCAGGGCGCGCGCGACCTCCAGCGCGGTGGTGCCGACGTCGATGATCACCGTTTGGCCGGGCCGCACCAGTGTCGCGGCCGCGCGGCCGATGGCGATCTTGGCTTCGTGGTTGGCCGAGGATCGCTCCTGGAACGGCGCCTCCTCGTCAGCTGAGACCAGCGCGCTCGTCGCGCCGCCGTGCACCCGCTTCAGCACACCCTTGTGCTCCAGCGTGGTCAGGTCGCGACGGATGGTTTCCCCGGAGGCGCCGGTCAGGGCGACCAGTTCTTCCGTGCTGACCACGCGCGCGGAGCGGACTGCGTCGGTGATCCGGGCGTGTCGCTCAGCGGGGAGCATCGCTGACCGAAGCTGTGGAAAGTCGAGGATGCATGCGGGAAAGTGTGGACTTCGGCCCGCGGGCTGTCAATAGCCGTGCCGTAGCCCGTCAACGTCAACGGTGCGGAGGCCCGACGGGCAGGAGCTTGACCCTCGGACCACGGTCATTCGCTGATCGCGATGACGCGGAGAGGCGACCCGGTGCCGCCACGGACGGATGTCGCCCGGGTCAGGTCGCGGCCACGCCGGCAGCGCTGGGTCGGGCCATTTTCACGGGTACGACGATCCGGTCGAACAGCTCCTCGCGGACGCCGCGCTGCAGCGCGGCCTGTCTGAGCGGCAGGTCGTTGTCGACGGCGAGGCGGGCGATCTCGGACGCGCGGTCGTAGCCGATCACCGGGGCCAGCGCGGTAACCATCATGACCGAGCGGTCCACGTTGCGCCGCAGCTGGTCGTCGTTGAGTTCGGCGCCTTCGACGAGGAACTCCCGGACGTGGTCCGCGGCGTCGGCGAGCATCCGCGCCGAATGGAGAACGTTGCCGATGATGATCGGCCCGAACGCGTTGAGCTCGAAGTTGCCTTGACTACCGGCCATGGCCACGGCGGTATCGGATCCCATCACCTGGATGCACACCATGAGCATCGCCTCGGCCTGGGGCGGGTTGACCTTGCCCGGCATCATCGAACAGACGGGCCCGTCGGCCGGCAGTCTCAGTTCACCGAGCCCGGTCCGTGGTCCGGACCCGAGCCAACGCAGGTCGTTGGCGAACTTGAACAGTGCCACGGCGAGGCCGCGCAGGGCGGCGGAGGTGCGCACGAGCGTGTCGAGGGAGGCCTGGGCGGCGAACGTGTTGGGCGCGCAGACGAACGGCCGGCCGGTCAGCTCCGCGATGACGTTGGCGGTGTCCGCGCCGAAGCCGGGTGGGGCGTTCAGTCCGGTGCCGACGGCGGTACCGCCCATGGCCAGCCGGAACAGGCCGGGTACGGCGGCGGTGAGGTGTTCGATGGCGTACTCGAGTTGGGCGGCGTAGCCCGACCACTCCTGGCCGACGGTCAGCGGCGTGGCGTCCTGCAGATGGGTACGTCCGATCTTGATTGCGTCGTCCCATCGCCGGCCTCGTTCGGCGGTCGCGTCGTGTAGCCGGATGGCCGCCGGCAGCAGGTGCCCGGCGATGACGGTCACGGCGGCGACGTGCATGGCGGTGGGGAAGGTGTCGTTGGACGACTGACTCATGTTGACGTCGTCGTTGGGATGCACGGGCGTCTTGGAACCCAGTTGGCCGCCGGTGAGCTGGATCGCCCGGTTGGCGATCACCTCGTTGAGGTTCATGTTCGGCTGAGCGCCGGAGCCGATCTGCCAGACGTTCAGGATGAACTCGCTGTCGAGCGTGCCGGCGATCACCTCGTCGGCGACCCGCGTGATCAGGTCGGTCTTCCATAAGGGCAGGCGTCCGGCGCGACCGTTGATGATTGTCGCGGCCTTCTTGACGTACCCGTAGGCGTGGTAGATCTCCTTGGGCATCCGGTCGTCGCCGCTGCCGAAATACCGCAGCGACCGCTGGGTCTGCGCACCCCAGTAGCGGTCGGCCGGGACCTCTACGGCCCCGAGGGCGTCGGTCTCGGTGCGGGTACCGGTGGCGTCGATACCGACGGGAAGGTCGTGAACGGTCGGCACGTTCCCGTCGTGGGTCTCCCGGTGTGGGCTCATCCCGTCACCCTGCCTTCATCAGGCCTTCGGTATCGCCGCAGGAACGTGCACCAGCCGCCCCGGCGCGATCAGGAGTCCTACCCTGCCCGATCCGTTTACACCTTCCGCCGTCGGCTTGCCGCTGCGCTGGTCCCGGCGTGCAATGCGCGCATCACCGCGAACCCCGCCGGTCACGTCCGCGGGAGCCCGGAGGGCGGCCAGCCCTCAGGTCCGGTGCTGCCGGCTCGATACGCGCGCAGTGGCACCGCGTTCTCGCGCCAGGCCGTTCGTACCGGCTCGATGATGCGCCAGCAGTCCACGGCGGTGTCCCCGCGTACCGACAGCGTCGGGTCGCCGTCGAGCACCCCTTTGAGTACTTCGCCGTACTCGGGCAGTTCGCCGGGGCCGAAGTCGGCTTCCAGTGTCACCGGGTCGATGCGGGTCGGGTCGCCGGGACCGTTGATGTTGACGTCGAGGCGTAGCCGGTCGGGGCCGAAGCCGATGCCGAGGCGCAGCCGGGTCGGTTGGTCGGGGCCGGTCAGACCGACGGGTACCCGAGGTGGTTCCTTGAAGGTGACGACGACCTCCTCGCGTGGCGCGCCGAGCGCCTTGCCCGACCGGACCCGGAACGGCACCCCGGCCCACCGCCAGGTGTCCACGGCGAGCACGACCTCGGCGAACGTCTCGGTTGTGCTGCCGGCGGGGATGCCCTCCTCGTCGGTGTACGACGGCAGCCGCCGCCCGTCGATCTCGCCCGCGGTGTACTGTGCCCGGCGGCTGAACGCGACCGGATCGTCGTTCCACACCCGGGTCGCGCGCAGCACCTCGGCCTTGCGGTCGCGCAGGTCCCGGGCGTGCAGCGTGGGTGGGGCCTCCATGGCGATCAGCGAGAGCACCTGCAGCAGGTGGCTCTGGATCATGTCGACCAGCGCGCCGGCGCCGTCGTAGTAGTCGGCCCGGCCCTCCAGGCCGAGGCTCTCGTCGAAGACGATGTCGACGCTGTCGACGTGCTGGTTGTTGAGCACGGGCTCGAAGATCCGATTGGCGAACCGCACACCCACGATGTTGAGCACCGTTGACATGCCAAGGAAGTGGTCGACCCGGTACACCTGGTCTTCGGGTACCAGCCGGGTCAGGAGGTCGTTGAGGGCCTCGGCGCTGGCCGCGTCCGTGCCGAAGGGCTTCTCCATCACCAGTCGGGTGCCCTCGGGCAGGCCGATACCGGTCAGCAGGTGGCACGCTTTCACGGTCACCGATGGCGGCAGTGCGAAGTAGATGATCGGCCGTCCTCGGCAGGCGCCGAGCAACACTCGCAGGTCGCCGGCATCGGTGACGTCGGCGCGACGGTAGTGCGTACCCTTCGTGACGGCGTCCACCTGCGGCCCGACGGCGTGCGCTGCCGCGAACGAGTCGGCGACCCGGGCGCGCCAGCGGTCGTCGTCCCAGCCGTCCATCCCGGCACCGACCAGTGACAGGCCCTGGCCCCGGCCGCTGGCGAGCAGTCCGGCCAGACCGGGCAGCAGCAGTCGCGCGGTCAGGTCGCCGCTGGCGCCCAGGATCAGCAGCGTCTGTTCAGCGGTGCCGTCGGTCGCCGGCCCGTGACCGCGCGCCGTCGCCTGGCCGGCCAGTGAACGCTCGGAGGTCATGCCCCCGTCATGCCCCGGTACGACGACACCTATGCGCTCACCACAGGTCGCCGCCGTCTGCCGTCGATCAGGCGGGGTCAGTGAGCGTGTGGGCCACCGGATCACCCCGGTGCGCTGACACGCGCGTCCGGTCACCGCTCTTGCTGAGCGCTGCAGGCACATCGAGTCCTTCTGCGCGCTGCAGGCTATCGAGCGCCGTGTCTTCCGGCAACGATCTGCGTCTCGAGGCGGGCCAACCGGGCCAGTATGGTCTCGATGTCGCGCTTCGTAGCGTTCTGTTCCTCGGGTTTGAGCGTGACGAGCAGATGGCCGCTCGGCTCGAGCACCCCGGACGCCACGTCGGTGATGTCGTCGCCGTGCTGCGTCCGTACCGCGTGCTCGATCTCCTGCGGTCGCAGCGCGAGGCGGCGCATCTCCCGGGCCACCGGTCGGCCGTCGGAGATCACGGTCGTCGGGCTGCCTTCGAGTAGCCAGGCGGCCCAACCGCTGCGCGCGATCAACCGGTTGAGGACGTTGTCGGCGGCGACCAGGGTCACGGCGCCGATCGCGCCTCCGGTGACGCTGTTGTCACTGCCGATGATCGCGTTCTGGACGACGTTGGACAGCAGGAAGAGCACGGCGAAGTCGAGCGTGTTCAGCTGGGCCAGACCTCGCTTGCCCGTCAATCGGAACAGCAGCACGATGGTCGCGTACACCAGGATCGTGCGGAGGATCTTCTCGAGTACGGGAACCTGGACGACGAGGATGTCATGCCACATGCGGTGTCCTCCGGGCCAGCGGCGGTAGCGCGTCAGTTCGGTTGACCGGAACACCCCGGTTCACCCTGGCGGTTCCTTCCCCTGACCGGTGCAGACAGCCCGGTCCCCGAGCACAGCCGTGAGCCATGGCGGGCAGGTCGCGGTGCGATCTGTCGGCCTGGCCCGCCGATGCCGGGTCGGGCTCGGCGCGCCAGGAACGCGCTGCCGGTCGGAGCAGGGCGTCGCGCTACCGCCGGGCGGCGACCAGTTCCGGGGAGGCCGTCTCCAGCGGTACGGCCGCGGGCGGGACCAGGCCCAGTTGGACGGTCGGGCGTGGCAGCGCAGCGTCCAGCACCCAGTCCACCGCCGTACGGGTCCGGTTGCCAGGCAGTGACAGCAGGTGGTAGCCGCGGGTCACCGCCTTGGCCGGCAGCCCGGACATGGACGTACCCAGCGGGTTCGCGGCGGCCTGCGTGCCGCCGAGGTCCACCACGAAGCCGAGGTCGTGGTGCCGGTACGGGCGCCTCCGGCCCTGCCCGTAGGAGGCGGCGATGTTGCGCGCCACCTGCCGGCCCTGGCGTTCGGCATGCTGGGCCGTCATCGCGGTAACCTCGCCGGGGCGGGTCAGGTCCGGCACGGCGGCGGCGTCGCCGCAGGCGTACACCTCGGGATGGCCGGGCACGGTGAGGTACTCGTCGACGACCAACCGCCCCTTGTTGGTCTTCAGCCCGAAGCTGTCGACCAGCGGGTCGGGGCGGACGCCGACACACCAGATCAGCGAGCGGGTGGCGACGAAGTCGCCGTCGGTGAGCTTCACCCCGTCGTGGGTCGCCTCCTTCACCGAGACGCCGGTCCGCACGTCGACGCCCCGTTCGCGCAAGACCCGGTCCGCCACCTCCGACAGCCGTTCGTCCAGTCCGGGCAGCACCCGCTTCGCCAGGTCCAGCAGCAGCCAGCGGGGCCGTTGCCGGGCCAGTCGCGGGTACTGGGCGTGCAGGACGTCGGTGTAGAGCACGCCCTGCGCGGTGACCTCGGTGCCGGTGTAGCCGGCGCCCACCACGACGAACGTCGAGCGGGCCGCGCGTTCGGCGGGGTCGTCGTCGGCGTCCGCCAGTTCGATCTGGCGGGTCATGTGGTCACGCAGGTACAGCGCCTCCGGAATGCCCCGGAAGCCGTGCGCGTACTCGGCCACCCCTGGAATCGGCAGCAACTTGTTGACACTGCCCACGGCGATCACTAACCGGTCGTAACCGATCTCCCCGCGCCGGCCGTCGCGGTCGACCCATCGCACGCGCCGGCGGTCGAAGTCGGCGCCGTCGACCTCGCCGAGGATCAGCCGCACGTCGGGCAGGGTGCCGGGGATCGACACCGTCACCCGGCGCGCCTCGAGCAGCCCGGCGGCGACCTCCGGCAGCAGCGGAACGTACAGGAAGTAGTCGGTTGGGTTGATCACCGTTAGGTCGGCGCGGCCCCGCGCGAGGAGCGACAGCGTGCGGGCGGCGTGGTAGCCGGCGAACCCCCCGCCGATGATCACAATTCTCGGCCTAGTCACTTCATGTCCTCTGCTCGCGACGTTGGGCGACCATTGGCGTTCGACAGGTACCCGCCTGGGTCGTGGACAACCCGATGACCCACCGGTTTCGTCGTCACCGCACGCGTGGCTTGGCGGCTCACCATTCACCGCAACAGCGTGGTCGTACCGGCGGCCACTCGCCGACGCGGATAGAAGGCCGTGGCTGGCGGCGATCGCCGCCCGGCCGGTTCGCGGGCGCGACACCGGCCGGGCCGGGCCGGGACTAGTAGATCATCTGCATGACATCGCGGACCCTGGACAGGGTCTGGTCGGCGATCTCGTTGGCGCGGGCGTTGCCGTCTGCCAGGACGCCGCGCAGGTACCCGGGATCACGGGCGAGTTCGGCGCGGCGCCGGCGCAGCGGGCGCAGGTGCTCGTTGACCGCCTCGGTGACGACCGCCTTGAGCGCGCCCGCGCCCCGGTCGCCGATCTCGTCGGCCACCTCCTCGGGGGAACGTCCGGTGCACAGGGCGGCGGTGAGCAGCAGGCTGGCGATCTCGGGACGGTTGTTGGGGTCGTAGCTGACGGTGCGCTGGCTGTCGGTCTTGGCCCGGCGGATCAGCGCGGCGGTGTGGTCGTCGGTGTGGCGCAGCTCGACGGCGTTGCCGCGGCTCTTGCTCATCTTGGTGCCGTCGGTGCCCAGCAGCAGAGGTGCGGCGCTCAGCAGCGCCTCCGGCTCGGGAAACACCGGTTGGCCGGCGGCGTAGCGCTGGTTGAAGCGGCGGGCGATGAGCCGGGTGACCTCCAGGTGCGGTAGCTGGTCGCGGCCGACCGGGACCAGGTTGCCACCGCAGAAGAGGATGTCGGCGGCCTGGTGCACCGGATAGGTCAGCAGCAGTCCGCTCATCGACCGGCCGCCGGTGGCCTCCGCTTCGGCCTTGACGGTCGGGTTGCGGTCCAGCTCGGCGACGCTGACCAGGCTGAGGAACGGCAGCATCAGCTGGTTGAGCGCGGGGACCGCGCTGTGGGCGAAGATGGTCGACCGGGCCGGGTCGATCCCGGCGGCGAGGTAGTCCAGCAGCAGCTCCCGGACGTTGGCGGTGAGGTCGCCGAGGCTGTCCCGGTCGGTGATGACCTGGTAGTCGGCGATCACAAGGAAGACGTCGACCCCGGCTGCCTGCAGGCGTACCCGGTTGGCGAGGGTGCCGAGGTAGTGCCCGAGGTGCAGCGCTCCGGTGGGCCGGTCGCCGGTCAGGATCCGGAACCGCTCCGGGTGCCGGCTGATCTCGGCTTCGAGCTGCGCGCTGCGGGCGACGGCGATGCTGGCGGGGTCGTCGATGGCGACGGTCATGGTGGTCTCCGGCTGGTGGGGAGCCACCTTCGGTGCCGCCGACGACGAACGATCAGGGGTGCCCTGCGCTGTCGAGCTGCCCGAAGGCAGCTCGAGACAGGGTCAGGTCACGGCCGCCGGACGGGCGGACGCCACCAGGTGCGCGAAAAGAGCAACACGGACCGGAGTATATCGGGGTGACTCGGCCCCCACTCCCGGGTCGGTGGGGGTACCGCTCACATACGGATGCGACGTGCCGGTTTTGCCGGGACGCACATCGCCAGGGGACCATCGGGCGAACCGCTCGCCGGAACCCTTCCCCTGCGAGGCGCTCCGAGGTATCGCCTCAGTGCTGCCGGGACGTCAGGGGCTCTTGTCGAGCCCGAAGTTGTGGTACCAGTGGCCGCCGGCGGGCGCGGTGTCGAACAGGACCGGTGCGACGCCGTTGCCTTCCAGATCGTTGTCGTACACCCGGCCGGATTCGCAGGTGCCGCTGTTGGTGATGCGCAGGCCGTGGGTCTGGGTCTGGTGGGGTTGGCTGTCCCAGATCCGGTTGGTGTGGATGGTGGGGCGATAGGTCGGGGCGGCCAGCGTGATGCCCGCGCGGACCGCGGGGGAGTCGGGCAGCCGGTACGGCGCGCCGGGCGGCGGGGTTCCTTCGGGCCAGGCCGTGGTCGCGCCGGGACGGGCCGGGGCGAGGGTGAGCGTGGTGGCGCTGTTGCCCATGACGATGGCCTGCTGGCCGCCGGCCGTGATCCACTCGCCGCGGTGGCCGTCCGGCAGCCAGTCCGCGGCGGTGTCGACCAGCGACAGCGCGGTGTAGGACACCGTCCGCCCGCCACCGGACGACCGGGGTTCGGCGCGCCGGCCGTTGTTGCGCACCCGATTGTCGGTCACCGACGAGTCGGACAGCGAGGTGTCGATGAGGACACCATCCAGGGCGTTGTCCCAGAACTCGTTGCATTCGATGACAACGTTGGCGGCGGGTACCTGGGCGCCCCCGGCGAGGTTGTGCTGCCAGTAGCCGTAGCGGCCGTTGCGGCTGATGCGGTTGTCCACGAAAGTGTACGGGCCCGGGGTGTTGCCGACCGCGACGCCGTCCCAGACGTTGTCCTCGATCACGCAGCTGGTCACGATTCCCCCGCGTCCGGCGATCGCCGTGGTGCCCAGCGACGAGACGTCGTAGCCGGCCTGGTGGTTGGCGATCATGGTGCAGGCGGCGACGACGAGCCCGTCGGCGCCCCAGTCGGAGATGCCGAACCGGTTGCCCTCGGAGTGGCAGCCGATGACCCGGATGCCGCTGGGCGGGGTCCAGTCCAGTTGCTGCAGTTCGAAGAAGATCCCGTTGGTGCCGTTGCGCACGGTGGTGCAGGCGCTGATGGTCAGCCGCTCGGACGTCCCCCAACCGCCGATGCCGATGCCGAGACCGGCGCCGCCCATCCACTCGTAGTTCTCCAGCCGCCCGCAGTGCGTGACGAGAAGGTGGTCGACGAACGTGTCCTGCAGGAAGTCGCAGCCGAAGCCGCTGGCGGGGGTGTCGTGGATGTAGAGGTCGTGGAACCGGCCGCGCAGCACGTACTGCAGCCCGAGCCCCTTGGCGAGCACGTTGTACTCGGGCAGGATGACGCCCGTGCCGTCGATCTCGAAGCGCGCGAAGGTGCAGTCGGCGAGGTGATTGTCACGACTGGCCCCGTGTTGCAGCGCGGTGAAGTAGGCCAGCGGCGTGGGGGATGTGACGTTTCCCGGGTTGGACAGCGCAAACCGGGTGGCGGCGGGGCCCGCGCCGATCAGCGACACGCCGCTTCGCCAGACGGTGCCTTCGTCGCGGATCGAGTACACCCCCGACGGGCAGTAGATGGTGCGGGGCTGATGGTCGTTGGCGTAGGCAGCGCCGAGCCGGTCGACCAACTGCTGCAGCGCCGGCTGGTCGTTGGTGATCCCGTCACCGGCCAGACCGTGCTCACGGGCCTGGTACACGAACGGGTCCACCGCCCAGCCACCGGCAACCACGTCTGCCCCGTCCACGATCCCGGTCGTGCCGCGGTCATGGCGGGCAGGCTCAGCGGTTCGTTCCTGGCGGCCCTCCGCCGCCTGACGACGCACGGTGGCGTGGCGGCCGGCGGCCGTAGCTGAGGCTGCGGGATCCATGTCGTCGGGCGAACACATCTGGTTCTCCTAGGCGGCGCAGCCGATCGGCGCAATCGGTACGCCGCGCCGGGCCTGCCATCGGTGGTCGACCGCTCCTACGTGCGGTTCCCTCGCGTACGGCCGGAAAACGTGGATCGGGCCGTCGCTTTGAATAGCCGGCGCAATCGGTGTGGCGGCGTGCGCGGCCGGGGAGTCAGCCATGGACATCCCGTAGGGCAGGGCGGCGAAGAGCGGATGTCATACCTGTCGTAGCCGGACGGCGTCCGGTCCCGCCCATCGGCGGCGGCTCGGCGAAGCCCCGCGTGTTGCCCCTGACATATCTGACCACGTGGTGGGCAGATCGTCGTGGTGCGAGACCGTCCAGCGGCATACCGGCTGGCGGCGCTGGTCGTGGGGCTCACCCTCGCCGCCATGCAGGAGTTGGGCGGGAACCCCACCGGAGCGGGTGTGAAACCGCGGCGTCCGAGAGTGCACATCGACACCGGCGAACTGCGCCGGTTGGTCGGTGCCGGATCCACCGTACTGTCGAAGGTGGCGGCCGGCGCGTGGCCGCTCTTGCACCAGGCAGCCGCCGCCACCGTGGCGTGGGTGATCGCCAGGCATCTCGTCCAGCACCACCAGCCGTTCTTCGCACCGGTCGCTGCCGTCGTCGCGCTCAACGCGTCACTCGGCGAGCGAGGCCTGAACACGCTGCGACTGCTGCTGGGAGTGGTGGTCGGGATCGTGACGGGCGAGCTCGCGCTCGGTGTGCTGCGCGGCGGTTACGGGACCCTGGCGGTGGCCAGCTTCACCGCGATGGCGGTCGCCCGGGCGCTGGGCGGTGCCCGCATCGTGATCGCCCAGGCGGCCGCCGGGGCGATCCTCACCGTCGCCGTGGCCAACGGCGAAGCCGGCACGCAGCGGCTGGAAGACGCGTTGATCGGTGCCGGGGTGGCACTGGTGTTCAGCCAGCTGCTGTTCCCTCCGGAACCCGTCGCGCTGGTGCGCCGTGCGGAGGCGGCGGCGCTGGCGGAGATGGCCGTGGGCGTGGAGCTGACCGCCCGCGCTCTCGACGGTGACGGCGACCTGGCCGCGCAGGCGATGAGCCGCCTGCGCGAGCTGCGTGACCAGCTGTCCGAGCTCGGCCGCACGAGGCGGGCCAGCTGTCGGGTCGTCCGTCACTCCGTGGCCTGGCGTTCCCGGACGGCACCGGTGGTGCGCGAGAACGAGAACGCCGGCCATCTGGATCTGCTCGGCGACAGTTGCCTGATGCTCACCCGTACCGTCATGGCGATCAGTCCGCGCGAGCGCCGCCGGCTGGTGCCGAGCGTGCGCGAGCTGGTCGGTGCGCTCACCGCCCTGGCGAAGAAGCCCGGCGATCGCGCTACCCGCCAGCACGCGGCTGATCGCGCGCTCGACGCCGCTCGCCGCCTCGCCGACATCGACACGCCGGCCGACTCGGCGCTCGCTGCCGCGATCATGGCGGTGCGGATGGTCGCCGCCGACATCATGGTGTTCGCCGGGGTCGATCCGGGACGGGCCGGCGACGCTTCCCGGGTAGGAACCGGCAGGCTGAACGTCCCCACGCCGCCGTCGACGCCCCGCACCCCGTTCGACGCGGGCCGCTGGCGACCGGCCGGATGATCAATCAGGTACCGGGCTGATCGTTGCCGGGTCGATCGTGGTCCCGCCGCGATGTGTCGTTGTCCCGGCCCGGTTCATCGTGGTCGGTGTCCCCATCGGCGGCCAGCGCGGAGGCCATCCGGTAGACAACGGCGGTCACCGGTACCGCGACCACCGCACCGGCGATGCCGGCCAGCACGGTACCGGCGGAGACCGCGATCAGGATCACCGCTGGATGCAGCCGGACGCTGCGGCCCATCACCAGCGGCTCCAGCAGATTGCCCTCGGTCTGCTGCACCACGATCACCGCCACCAGTATGATCAGCGCGGCGGTCGGCCCGTTGGCCACCAACGCCACCAACACCGCCGCGGCACCGGCGACGGTGGCACCGATCAGCGGCACGAACGCGGCTACGAAGGTAAGCGTCACCAGCGGCAGTGCCAGCGGGACGCCCACCAGCAGCAGCGCCACCCCGATCCCGACCGCATCAGCCGCCGCGATGATGACGGTGGCGCGCACGTACCCGGTCAGGGCGTCCCAGCCCGCTCGCGCCACCCGGTCGACCCGCCGGCGGTGTGCTGACGGAACCCGGGCCAGCGCCCAGCGCCACATCGTGTCCGCATCCTTGAGGAGAAAGAACACCAGGATCAGTGCCAGCACGATCGCGCCGAGGATCTCGGTGGCGAGGGCCGCACCGGTGACCGGGCGGGGTAACGCTTCACGCACGCCGTCGACGACCCGGCGTGCCACCGCATCGATCTGCCGTCCGCTGATGGGTAGGGGCCCGGCCGTCAGCATCCGCCGTATCTGGCCGATGCCCTCGTCCAGCCGACGGCCAAGTGCATCGAACTGCGTGGCGACGTGCCGTCCGATGAGCACCAGAGGCAGGATCAGAAACGCCAGCAGCAGCAGTACCGCGCACAGGGCTGCCGCCCACCGCGGCAGTCGCAGCCGGTGCAGGGCGTCGGCCACCGGATCCAGCAGCGCGGTGAGCAGCAGGGCCGCGACCGCGGCCAGCGTCACCGGCCCAAGACGTACCAGGATCCAGCCGACCAGGAACACCGTAGCGGCGATGACCAGCACGCAGCCGCAGACGATGGCTGTGGTCAGCAGGTTGGTGGGGACCCGGCGGCGCCTGGGCGCGCCCTCCCGGCTGCCTCCCGATCCGCTCATGCGCGTGCTGCTACCCCATGTCCGGCCTTTGATCCACCGCGACCGGAGCCCCACGGGATCGCGGCTCGCAGCGGGCTTGAGCAGCGGCGAGGCAGCCCCGGGGTGATCGAGCGCACAGGTGTTGGTTGTTGACCGTTATTCCTACGCTTCTAATAGGATATCGGCACAGGTCACGAGTGCCAGCGTCAAGCCCCGGCTTGCTGGCCGGCAACCCTCGTTGTTCGCGGTGGGGTGCCCCGGGTGAGGACCGGGCCCGTGCGCATCCGCGTCCGGGCAAGCGCGGACCCTCCGGGGTCTCCAGCCCGGAGGGGTTCATCATGGTTGCCACGTTCGCCAGTGCCGATGTCGACACTGCTCAGGCCGGCCCGGTCGTGCTCGGCGACCGGTTGCCGGTCACGCTCGCCGACGGCCGTACCGTCGACCACGTCAACCTCGACTACGCCGCGACCGCTCCCTGCCTCGCCGCCGCGGCGACCGCGGTCAACGAGCTGCTGCCCTGGTACGCCAGCGTGCACCGGGGTGCCGGAGCGGCCTCGCAGCGCTGCACCCTGGCGTACGAGCGGGCCCGGCAGACCGTCGCGGATTTCGTCGGCGCCCGCGCGGGGGACCACGTGGTCTTCACCCGCAACACCACCGACGCGCTGAACCTGCTGGCCCGCTGCCTGCCCGCCGCCACGACCGTGGTCGCCTGGGCCGGGGAGCACCACGCCAACCTGCTGCCCTGGCCGCGCACGGTACGCCTGCCGATCCCCGGGTCCCCGGACGCCGCCGTCGACGCCCTGACCGAAGCCCTCGGCCGGCTCGCCGGCCCGGTCCTGGTGACCGTCACCGGCGCGTCCAACGTCACCGGCGAAGTGTGGCCGGTCGCGGCGCTGGCCGAGGTGGCGCACCGGTTCGGCGCCCGGATCGCCGTCGACGCCGCGCAACTCGCCCCGCACCGGCCGGTCTCCCTCGCCGAGTGGGACGCCGACTACCTGGCGCTGTCCGGGCACAAGCTGTACGCCCCGTTCGGGGCCGGGGTGCTCGCCGGCCGGGCCGACTGGCTCGACGCCGCACCGCCGTACCTGGCCGGCGGCGGGGCGACCGCCCACGTCGGCGACGCCCTCGACGACGTGGACTGGCACGTCGGACCGGCCCGGCACGAGGCCGGCACCCCGAACCTGCTGGGCGCGGTGGCGCTCGCCGCGGCCTGCGCCGACATCGCCGCCGCGGACCGCGCTGCGCTGGCCGCTCACGAGAACGCGCTCCTGGCCCGCCTGCGCACGGGACTGGCCGGCCTTGCCGGCGTCGCCGAGCTGCGGACCTTCGCCGCCGACCACGACCGGGTCGGCATCGTCAGCTTCACCGTCGCCGGCCACGCCGCCGCTGACGTCTCCGCCTACCTCGCCCGACGACACGGCATCGGCGTACGCGACGGCCTGTTCTGCGCCCACCCGCTCACCCGCCGGCTCCTCGACGAGGCGTCCGCACGGCTGGGCCGGCCGCTCACCGGCGGCGCGGTACGGGCGAGCATCGGCATCGGCACCACCACCGAGCACGTCGACCGACTGCTCGCCGGGCTGCGGGAGCTGGCCGGTGCGTCGCACCGGCGCGGCGCACCGCTCGCGGGCGGCAGCGTCTGATGTCGACGCCCTCAGCGTTTTACGACACGCGCGCAGCTTGCTTCCTACTAAACCGATGGGTTAGGTTCACTACCATGATCATCCGCAGCGACCACGAGATGAGGCAGCGCCTCATGACCTGCCTGGTTGCGCGGCGTCACGTCGATCTGATGCGCATCTCCAGTGCGCTCTGTCCGGCCTAGGGCGGTAGACCGGCCACTGGGTGGCCAGACCTGAGGCGAGCGCGGAATCCGCGTCACGGCGGATGACGCCCAGCCGGGCGTTGCGACCGGGTTGGGCGCAAGCAGCTCGGCGCACCGGCCCAACGGCAGGATCTTGTTCGTCAGCGGAGCGTACCGACCCGGGCCGTTTCGCCATGCCCGACCGGCGCGGCGTACGTTCCGATGCGGCGCCCGCCGGTGGTTCGACGCCATCGCCGTAGGGAATGGATCGTTTGTCGCACTCAGGAGGCGAAGATGCGGGCGTTACTGGTCGCCGTCGGAGTCGTCGGGGTCGTGTTGATCCTGCTGGGGCTGCTCCTCAAGGCCGCCGAGTGGCTGATCATCATCGGTTTGGTGGCGTTGGTGGTGTCGATCGTGTTGGGTGTGGTCAAGGCCCGTCGCCTTGGGTAGCCGGCACGGTTCACCGCGCACCGGCCAGGCCTGATCAGGCGCTGGTACGTATCTCGGCACCGTCCTGCGCCCAGCGGGTGTGGAAGCTGCCCGGGGCGTCGACGCGACGGTAGGTGTGTGCCCCGAAGAAGTCGCGCAGCCCTTGGATGAGGTTGGCCGGGCCCCGCTCGCGTCGGTAGCCGTCGTAGTAGGACAGGGCGGAGGAGAACGCGGGTATCGCCACCCCCTGTTCGGTCGCTGTCATGACCACCCGCCGCCAGGAATCCTGTGCGTCCGCCACCGCGTCGGTGAAGTACGGGACCAGCAGCAGGTTGCGCAGGTCGGGGTGGGTGGCGTAGGCGTCCCGGATCCGGTTGAGGAACTGCGCGCGGATGATGCAGCCGCCGCGCCAGATGGTGGCCAACGCGCCCAGGTCAAGGTCCCAGCCGTAGCCTTCGGACGCGGCGCCCAGTTGGGCGAAGCCCTGGGCGTACGCGACGACCTTGCTCGCGTACAGCGCCTGCCTGATGTCGTCGACGAGGTCGGAGCGGTCGGCTCCGCCGCCCGGGGCGGGACCACGGAGCGTGCCTGACGCGACCTTGCGCTCCTCGCGCAGCGCGGACAGGGTGCGGGCGAACACCGCCTCGGTGATGGCGGTCAGTGGTACGCCGAGCTCCAGGGCGTCCTGCGAGGTCCAACGCCCGGTGCCCTTCTGCTCGGCCTCGTCGACGATCACGTCGACGAGTGGCCGGCCGGTCCGGTCGTCGGTCTTGGCGAGCACCTTCCCGGTGATCTCGATGAGGAACGACTGGAGGTCGCCGGAGTTCCACCGGTCGAAGGTCGCCGCGATCGTGGGTACGTCCAGCCCGGCGACGTGCCGGAGCAGATCGTAGGCCTCGGTGATGAGCTGGATGTCGGCGTACTCGATGCCGTTGTGCACCATCTTCACGTAGTGCCCGGCCCCGTCGGGGCCGATGTAGGTGCAGCACGGCACGCCGTCGACGTGTGCCGCGATGCCGGTGAGGATGTCTTCCAGTTCGGCGTAGGCGGCCCGGTCGCCGCCGGGCATGATGCTGGGCCCGAGCAGCGCGCCCTCCTCACCGCCGGACACCCCGGTACCGATGAATCGCAGGTCCTGTTGGGCGCAGTGTGCGACGCGCCGGCGGGTGTCGGTGAAGTGCGAGTTGCCACCGTCGATGAGGATGTCGCCGGGCTCGAGCAACGGCGTGAGCTCATCGATCACGGCGTCGACCGGCGGGCCGGCCTTGACCATGACGAGGATCCGCCGTGGCTTCTCCAGGGCCTGGACGAACTCCTGCATGGTGTCGGATCCGGTGAACGCGCCCTCGTCGTGGTAGGCGTCCAGGAACGTTCTCGTCCGGGCCGTCGTGCGGTTGTGGACGGCGACCGGTATCCCGTGCCGAGCCATGTTGCGGGCCAGGTTGGCGCCCATCACCGCCAGACCCGTCACCCCGATCCTGCTCTTTCCGGTCATCGCGTTGCTCCTTCGATCGTGTCGGGTAGCGGATGGAGGGCGAGTGTGCGGGCCCGCTCCGCCACGATCCGCAGCGGCAGTCCGAGCGCCGTCGCCGCCGCGGCGACGTCGTCGTGTTCGGGTTTGGCGCCCCACGGGCCGTGTTTGATCCGGATCGGGTGCCCCTCGAGGTCGATCGTGCTGGTCCGCCGGGACAGCGCGAGCCGCTCGACCGGGATGCGGCGCAGACCCAGGCTGCCGGTCTCCGCCAGGACGATGCGCTCGCACGCGGCGGCCCGCTCCGGGCGGACCAGCACCTGCACGGTATGGGCGGGGCGGCCCTTCTTCATCACGATCGGTACCAGCCAGGCGTCGGCCGCTCCGGCGGCGAGCAGCCGGTCGACCAGGTGGCCGAGCACCTCGCCGGTGACGTCGTCGACATTCGTCGCCAGCAGGTGCAGCGCCTCGACCGCCCCGGTGGCCTCGCCCAGCAGCGCCTGCAGCACGTTGGACCGGCCCCCGACCTCCCGGCTGCCCGCGCCGTACCCGACGGTGTGCACGGTCATCGGTGGAACGGGCCCGAATCGGGCGCGTGCCGCCAGCAGAAGTGCCGCACCGGTCGGGGTGACCGTCTCCCCGCCCGCGCCTGCCGGGACGATCGGGGCGCCGGCTCGCGCCAGCAGCGCCGCGGTCGCGGGCGCCGGTACGGGGAGCGTGCCGTGCCGGGTCCGTACCGTCCCGGCGCCGAGGCCGAGCGGGCCGCTGTGCACGGCGGTGATGCCGAGCAGGTGCAGCGCCGCGGCCACGCCGACGGTGTCGACGACGGTGTCGGTTCCGCCGATCTCGTGCAGGTGTACCCGGTCGACGGCGACGCCGTGCAGATCCGCCTCCACGTCGGCGATGGCCCGTACGGCCCGCGTGGCGAGCGCCGCCACCGGCTCGGGCCGGGCCCGCCCGACGATCTCCAACAGTTCGGCGGCCCGGCGGTCGGTCGCGTCGTCGCGCACGGTGACCACCGCCCGCGTCGCGGCCAACCCGCCGCGCGTGACCTCGATCCGCGCCAGGTCCCACCCGTCGATCCCGGTACTGCGGACCGCGGCGCGTACGCCGTCCAGCGGGGCGCCCAGCCCCAGCAGCGCGCCCAGGAGCATGTCGCCGGAGACTCCGCTGAACGGGTTGAGCCAACAGATCACCGGCGGACCGCCATCCGGTAGGCGGCGATCGCGGCGCCGAACCCCGAGTCGATGTTGACGACGACCACCCCCGGTGCGCACGAGGACAACATCGCCAGCAGCGCCGTCACCCCGTCCAGGGCTGCGCCGTACCCCACTGAGGTCGGCACGGCGATGACCGGGCACGCCACCAGGCCGCCGACGACGCTGGGCAGCGCGCCTTCCATACCCGCGATGCAGATCACCGCGCCTGCCCTGGCCAGCGGCCCGCGTTCGGCCATCAGCCGGTGCAGACCGGCCACCCCGACGTCGCTGATGCGGCGCACCGACAGCCCGACCGCGCCGGCCACGCCGGTCGCTTCGGCGGCCACCGTGCTGTCCGCGGTCCCGGCCGAGACGACGGCCACGTCGAACCCCACCGGCGCGGCCCGGCGCCAGACCAGCAGCCGGGCAGCGGGATCGTGCTCAGCGTCCGGGATCGCCCGGCGTACCTCGCTCGCCGCCGATGGCTCGACCCGGGTCACCATTACCGGACCGGTGTTGGCCCGCAGCAGGCTGCGTACGACGCCGGTGATCTGCTCCGGGGTCTTGCCCGGCCCGTAGACGACCTCGGGCAGGCCCAGCCGGGCCTCCCGGTCGGTGTCCGGGCGGGCCCAGCCCAGGTCGTCGAAGCCTCGTGGACTGCCGATCGACCCCGCCCGGGTGTGACTGTCCGTGGAGTGATTCACGCGCGGTCCAGGTGGGTCATGGTGAACGCGCCCGACTGGATGCCGGCCAGGTCGAGCGCCGCGTACCGGAACCCGGCCGATGTGACGGCCCGCTGTACCGCCTGGCGCAGCGGCTCGGTGACGGCTCGCGGCAGATCGGCGGGCGGAAGCTCGATCCGGGCGACGTCGCCGTGGTGGCGTACGCGGAGGTCGGTGAAGCCGAGCCGGCGCAGCGCCGCCTCGGCGGCCTCGATCTGGCCCAGCTTCTCCGGCGTCACCTCGTCGAAGTGGGGAATCCGGGAGGCCAGGCAGGGACTGGCGGGTTTGTCGGCGCACGGCAGCCCGAACGCCCGGGCGATGCCGCGCACCGCGGCCTTGTCCAGGCCGGCGTCCGCGAGCGGGCGCAGCACCGCGTGGGCCGCGGCGGCGCGCGCGCCGGGACGGTCGGGGCGCCGCGCGTCGTCGGCGTTCTCCCCGTAGGCGACCGCGGCGAGGCCGTAGCGGTCCACCAGTTCGTCGGCGATCCGGGTGAACAGTTCGTCCTTGCAGTGGAAGCAGCGGTCGGGATGGTTACGGCGGTACTCGGGGTGCTCGCCTTCCCGGGTGACCACTTCCCGCACGCGTACCCCGAGGCCGGCGGCGATGTCGTGCGCGGCGGAACGTTCGGCGGCGGCGAGGCTGGGCGAGACCCCGAGGATCGCCAGTACCTGGTCGGGCCCCAGCGTCCGGGCGGCCAGGGCGAGCAGGGTCGCGGAGTCGACCCCGCCGGAGAAGGCCACGCCGAGCGGCGCGGTGCCGGCCAGCAGCGCCGCCACCCGGTCGGCCGCTTCCCGGTCGGCTCTCCGCAGTTCGGGGTTCGGGCGGATCGAGGTGTGCGGCGGGGTCATGGCGTTCCCCTCAGCTGCCGCGCCGGCGGGTGTTCTTCCAAGTGTGCACCCGTTGCGCGGGGGTATCCCGGGTCGCCGGCGCGCGCGGCCTGTGGCGCCGAGGGCCGCGTGCGCCGGCGACCCCAGCGGGTCACGCCGCGGCTTGACGGACCATGCGATTGGCGTCGGTGCGGGTGACCGCCGTTGCCTGGAGGAGTTCACCGGCGATGGTGCGGACGAGCGCGACGACCACGGTGCCGGACAGGCCGAGCCCCGTCCGGCATGCGTCGCCGGCCTGACAGACGGCGGTTAGTGTTCGGTCGCGTGCCCGGTGCGGCTCTCGGCCGGCGCTGAAGTCCTCGTCCAGCTCGCGGACTGCCAGGCCGAGGCTGTGGACCGCTTCGGGTAGCA
Organism: Planosporangium spinosum; assembly: GCF_049999945.1. NCBI lineage: Bacteria > Bacillati > Actinomycetota > Actinomycetes > Micromonosporales > Micromonosporaceae > Planosporangium > Planosporangium spinosum. The sequence goes on from NZ_JBLYUB010000003.1 coordinate 273,703, forward strand.
GGGGCGGACGTTTCTCGCCGTCGACGATGAGGGCGATCGATCTGCGGGTGAGACCGCGGCTGGCCAGCACCGCCCGGTCGAAATGCTCCGCGCCCTCGCTGTACTGCTGAAGCGAATCGCGCCAATGACGCCGTTGCGGGGAGAACCGCACCACCTCCTGGGCGCCCTGCACGGCGTCGGACAGCCGCGCCAGCTCATCACCCATGTCCCGCAGCTGGTGAAGTGCCTTCTCGGCCCCCGAAGCGTCGTGGTCGGCCAGCGCTCGTCCCGTTGCGGTCAGTTGCGCTGCCAGCTGTTTCATGGCGGGAGCGGCGGCCTTGTGCACGATCCGCAGCGGGTTCAGCGGAAAAAGTACGATCACCACCACCAGCCCGATCACGCCGCCGGTCACGGCATTGGCCAACTGGGTCGCGGCCACCCCGGACGCGGTCGTCGGCGCGACCGCGGAGACCAGCACCGCCGTTCCGCCGGCCTGGGTGACGAGACCTCCGTGGCCGGACAGTGCGATCGCGAGCAGGATCGTGGCGGTGACGATGAGACCGGTCTGCGCCGCTCCGTGTCCGACGAGCGCGAGGAATGCGTTCGCGATCACGATGCCGAGTGCCACGCCGGCGATGAGTTCGGCGACCCGGCGGAGCCGCCGGCCCACCGCGCCCGCCACGGTACCGACGGCGGCGATCGGCGCGAAGACCGGATTGTGGGTACTGATCCCGATCCTGCCTGCCGCGATCCAGGCCAGGCCGGCCGCGATTCCCGCTTGAACGGCCAGCACCGAGTACATGGCCAGCTGCCGCCTTCGGTCCCGTTCGGTGGTCCGGGTCCGGTGCCGCCAGCTGTCGAGCACCTTCTCGACCCGCGTGGCGTACGGGCCGCGGGGGCCTCCCGTCGCGGACTCCGGCCGCAATCGTTTCAGCTTGCCCATGGCAGGTGGCATCCCCCCGGTCGCGGCCGGCAAATCCGAACACTCCGCCGAAGGTGGGCGCGATGCGCAACCGCGCCCGGGGTGTCGCGGTGTCGGCGGTACGACACCGGGTAGCGAGTCGCCATGAGACTCGGATACACGCTGTCCTGCGAGGAGTACGGGCCCGCCGAGCTGGTCGAGCAGGCCACGGCCGCCGAGCAGGCCGGCTTCGAGGCGCTGTGGATCTCCGATCACTACCACCCCTGGTCCGATTCGCAGGGGCAGAGCCCGATGGTCTGGCCGGTGATCGGTGCGCTCAGCCAGGTCTGCGCGCTGCCGATCACCACCGCGGTGACCTGCCCGATCATGCGGATCCACCCGGCGATCATCGCGCAGGCGGCGGCGACCAGCGCGGTGCTGACCGGCGGGACGTTCATCCTCGGCGTGGGCACCGGCGAGGCGCTCAACGAGCACATCCTCGGCGACCACTGGCCACCGGCCGACGTGCGGCTGGCCATGCTCGACGAGGCCGTCGACCTCATCCGTCGACTGTGGACCGGCGAGTTCGTCAACCATTACGGCGCGCACTACGTCGTCGAGCAGGCCAGGATCTACACGCTGCCGGACCGACCGCCCAAAATCTACGTGTCCGGGTTCGGGCCCAAGGCCGTCGACCTGGCCGCCCGGATCGGTGACGGGTACGTCTCCACTCAGCTCGAACCGCAGTTGGTGCAACGGTTCCGCGACCACGGTGGTGGCGCGAAGCCCGCGCAGGGCGGCTTCAAGGCGTGCTACGCGAACTCGCGGGAGGAAGCGCTGCGGATCGCCTTCGACAAGTGGCGCAAGCAGGGGTTGCCGGGCGAGCTGTCGCAGGTGCTGCCGTCGCCGCGGCACTTCGAGCAGGAAAGCACGCTGGTCGAGCCGGACATGGTCGCCGATCAGTTCGCGCTCGGCCCCGATCCGGCCGCGCACCTGGCGATGATCGAGCGGTACGCCGACGCCGGCTACGACGAGGTGTACGTGGCCAGCATCGGCCCGCACCACCGCGAGCTGTGCGAACTGTACGCCCGGGAGGTGGTGCCGCGGGTACGCCGCCGGGAGCCGGTCGGCGCCTGAACACCCGCGGCACCGGCACCGGGGCGGGCCCCACCCGGGCCGTACTCAGCTCGGGCGCGGGGTGGCCGGCGTCACGGGCGTCGCGATACCACCCGGAGCCGGCGGCACACTGGCGGCGTGGCGCTGCGCCAGGTCGGTGACCATTCCGCGCAGCACCTTCTCGGTGATCGGGTAGGGGAGGATGACGAGGGTCGCCAGGGCGACGAAGGCGGCGGTGAGCGCCCCGGCGCCGAGCCTGATCGTGGTGATCGCGCCTCCGGGCTGGATCCTGGCTCCGGCAATGTAACCGCCGAGTCCGATGGCGTACGCCGCAGCGGCTCCGCCGACGCCCTGCCCGGCCTTGCGGGTGAACGAGAGCACCGAGTAGATCGTGCCCTCGGCGCGGACGCCGGTCCGCCACTCGCCGTACTCCACGGTGTCGGCCTCCATCGCCCAGACGATGGTGTTGATGGTGCCCAGGCCGAGGCCGAGCACCGCGAAGCACCCGATGCCGATCACCGGGACCGACCCCGGCGCAGCGGTGAGCGCGATCCCGCCCACGACGGTGACGACGCCGCCCAGGATGTAGACGGTCTTCTTGCCGACCGACTCGACGGCCTTCGGGGCGAGGGCCGCCGCCGCGATCATCCCGACGGTCTGCGCCACGGTCAGGACGACGTAGTAGCCGCTGCTGCCGAGCACGTCGCGGGCGTAGTACACGGCGAGCGTCTGCAGCGTGAACATCCCGCCGAGAAACAGCAGGCCCGACAGCGACAGCAGCAGCAGCGGCCGGTTGCGCCCGATCATGCGCAGGCTCTCGGCCAGACCGACCGTCTCCTCCTCGCGCTGCACCTGCTCCCGGGTGGTGAAGAAGCACCACAGGTACAGCCCGAACCCGACGACGAGGAAGATCAAGGTGAGGGTCGTCAGCGAGCGTTGCAGGTTCATCGAGGTCTGGATCAGCGGCGCGACGATCGCCGCCAGCGCCAGGATCGTCAGGTTCGAGCTGACGACCCGGGCGCTGGACAGCCGGCTGCGCTCGTCGGGGTCCTGCGTCATCGCCGCCGCGAGCGAGCCGTAGGGGATGTTGACGACGCTGTACAGCAATCCCCACAGGGTGTACGTGACATAGGCGTAGACGAGCTTGTCGGTCGGACTGAGCCCGCCGGGCACCGAGAACAGCGCCACGCCGATGGCCAGCAGCGGCAGCGAGCCGAACAGCAGGTACGGACGGAACTTGCCCCATCGGGTCGAGGTCCGGTCGACCATCCGGCCGGCGAGCAGGTCGGCCACCCCGCCCCAGATCCGGACCAGGAGAAACAGCGTGCCGACGGAGGCGGCCGGGATGTCGGCGACGTCGGTGTAGTAGATCAGCAGGAACATCGACGCCATCGAGAAGACGAGGTTGTTCGCGGCGTCGCCGGCGCCGTAGCCGAGGTACTGGGTCAGGCCGAGCTTCTTCATTCCGGCTTCCGCTCGCGACGGGCGGATCGTCAGGGCGACCCGCGCCACCGCCGGCGCAGCAGGTGGGCGGCGGCCTTGGGTCGACGGTCGCGGGTGAAGACACCCTTCCTGTTGCCGCCGACGCGCATGATCGTGACCGAGGTGGCGAAGTCGGCGAAGTTCCAGACGTGCTCGCCGACCACCGCGTCGACGCGGTCGAACACCCGGTGGTACATCGCGAGCAGCTCGACCTGGTACTCCTCGGTCCAGGGGACCGGTACGACGCTGTGCAGGCCGGCCACCGTGTCGGCGCCGTACTCGGTCATGATGATCGGCTTGTCGTACCTGTCCGCCCAGGCGGTGAGCTCGGCCTCCAGGTCGCGTTCGGCGGCGGGCAGGGCACCGGTGTCGGTGTACCAGCCGTAGTAGCGGTTGAGCATGAGCACGTCGAACAGGTCGGAGAGCACGTCCCGGTCGGGGGTGGCGACCAGGACGTTGGCGAACGCCACCGGCCGGGTCGGATCCAGCCGCCGGGCCTCGGCAACCAGCGGTGCGAAGTAGGCGCGGGACGCGGGAGTCCACGACTCGGGCTCGTTGGCGATGCTCCACATCACGACACTGGGGTGGTTCTTGTCGCGGGCGACGAGCTCACCGATCGCCTGCCGGTGCACGTCCCGCGTGGCGTCGTTGACCGTGTCCGGCGAGAACGTCGTGAACGACGTCTTGGCGAGGGTGGCGCCGAGCTGGGCGTTCAGCCCGACCGCCGCAGTCTCGTCGATGACGACGATGCCGTGCCGGTCGGCGTAGTCGAGGACCTCCTCGGCGTACGGGTAGTGGGAGGTGCGGAACGAGTTGGCACCGACCCAGTCCAGCAGCGCGAAGTCGTGGACCATGAACACCTCGTCGTGGCCCTTGCCCCGTACCGGGGTGTCCTCGTGCTTGCCGAAGCCCCGGAAGTGGAACGGCTCGCCGTTGATGAGGAACCGGGTGCCGGACACCTCGACGGTGCGGATACCGACCGGCAGTGGGTACCCGTCGACCGGCCCCTCGCCGTCGCGCCACAGCTCGACGGCGAGGGTGTAGAGGTAGCCCGCACCCGGCCGCCACGGGTGCACGCCGTCAACGGTGAGCTCGCCTGCGGTGCCGGTCGCCCGCGCGACCTCGGTACCGGTGGCGTCGGTGAGCGCGACACGCACCTCGCTCCCTTCAGCGCCCGCCGTCTCGACCTCGTACCCGACGGTGCCGGCGGTGCCGGACAGGCCGGTGACGACGGTGACGTCCCGCACGTACGCGGTGGGCGTGGTGTACAGCCATACCGTCCGGTGGATGCCGGCGTAGTTGAAGAAGTCGTGGAAGTAGAACTGCACGGGGCCCTCGGGGGTCTGCTCGACGTAGCCCGGCGGGATTGACTGCCAGGCCAGCACGTTGTTCACGACGGCGGTGACCCGGTTGTCCGCGCCGAATTCCACGACGTCGGTCACGTCCGCCTCGAACGGGGTGTAGCCGCCCTCGTGCGTGGCGACCTGCGTGTCGTTGACCCATACCACGGCGCGGTGGGTCGCCGAGCCGAAGCGCAGCACGACCCGCTGGCCGGCCCACCGGGCCGGGACCCGCACCACGGTCTGGTACCACACGTCGCCGACGTGGTCGTGGACGCGGGCGTCGGCGAACAGGTCGTTGTAGCTCGCCGGTACCGGCGCCTCGCGGGCGCCGGGCAGCCGGCCGCGCCACCAGCCCTCGTCCCGGCCGACACCGTCGGCGTCGAGGGCGAACCGCCACAGCCCGTCGAGCGACCGGCGCTCCCGGGTGGGCGTCTCACGGGGTTCGAGCATGTCGGTCACCTCGTCACGGGAGCGCTCGCCGCCAGCCGGGCCCGGCTGGCGGCCACGATGACGTCGACGCAGGCGTCGAGGTCGAAGGCGGTGGACTCGATCATCAGGTGGTAGAGGCTCGGGTCCTCGCCGTCGACGCCGTAGGCGTCGCGGACGTACCCGATCCGTGCCCGGTCGTTGATCTCGATGCGCCGTTCGGCGGTGCGCCGGTCGACCCCCTCGAGCTCCATCGTGCGCGCCACCCGGGCTTCGAACGGCCCGCCCAGGTGCACGTGCAGTGCGCCGGGCACGTCCCTGAGCACCACCGCGCCGCCACGCCCGAGCACCACCCCACCGCTCCGGGAACTCTGAGCGAGGAACTGCGCGATCTCGGCCCGGATCAGACGCTCCTGCGCGTCCAGGTGCCTCGACGCGCCCGGGCCGTACGTCACCACGGGTACCCTGGCCAGCCACTCGAACAGTCGATCGGCGCGGCTGTGCGGCTGCTCGTCTACCGCGCCGATCGCCTCCGCCGGGACGCCCATCCGTTCGGCGACCGCGGCCGGGATGGCGCGGTCCAGGTACGGCACTCCGAGCCGGTCGGCGACCCGCGGGGCGATCGTCGTCCCTCCGCTGCCGTAGCGCGACGCCACGGTGACCACGGGCGGCGGCGCGGGCGGGGCCGGGGGATGGGGACGGTCGGCGCCGGGGGCTCCGGCGGGGGCCGCGTCGTGCGGTGGCACGGCGACCGGATCAGGTGTGTTCATCGGTACCTCCGGTCGGTGCGCCGGGAACCATCCGCGGTGCCGGCGCCGAGCGGGTGGCGGTTGCCGCCGCGGGCGTGGTCGGGGCCAGTGCCCCGGCGGCGGATTCCAATCCGCGCACGAGCCCGGGCAGCGAGGCGCGCAGCCGCGCGTAGGTGGCCACCAGGTCGCCGGAAGCCTCGACCGGGGGCGCCGGTGCCGCGTTGGGTGGGGAGAGCCGGGCCACGGCTTCGCCGAGCCGGATCGCGTGGCCGAGGGCGATCAGCCCCAACGCGGCCGCGCCGAGCGCGGTACCCTCCGCCTCGCCGACCACGGTGAGCGGCCGGGCGAGCACCCCGGCCATCGTCTCGCGCCACAGCGCCGCGCGGAAGGTGCCGCCGGTGGCCCGTACCGCGGTCACCGGCCAGAGCCGGTCGAGCTGATCGACGATCGCGCGCAGCTGCAGGCAGACCCCCTCGACGGCGGCGCGGATCAGGTGCGCGCGGGTGTGCCCCTCGCGCAGGCCGAGGACCGCGCCGGGCAGGTCCGGATCCCACAGCGGCGCGCGTTCGGCCACCAGGTAGGGCAGCACCACCAGGCCGTCGCTGCCGGCGGGCGCGGTCGCGGCGAGGTCGAGCACCTCCTTGTCGTGGTGCTGCTCGGGCGGTCCGGTGAGCAGGTCCGGCGTGAGCGCCCGGCCGGCCCAGCGCACCACGAACCCGCCGTTGCTGATCGCGCCGCCGACCACCCAGGCCGAATCGGTCAGCGCGTAGCAGAACAGCATTCCCCGGTCGTCGACCTTCGGCTCGGGGACGACCATGCGCACCGCCCCGCTGGTCCCGACCGACAGTCCCGCCACGCCGGGCGAGACCGCGCCGGTGCCGAGGTTGCCGAGCGGGCCGTCGGCGGCGCCGGCGACCACCGGCGTGCCTGCGGGCAGGCCGACCCGGGTGGCCGCCGTCGCCGCGAGGGTGAGTGTGGCGGTGGTGGGCAGGATCGGCGGGAGCTGCTCGGCGGAGGTCCCGGCGAGCGCGACCGCCGCCGGGCTCCAGGTACGGGTCGCCAGGTCCAGCATCCCGGTCCCGCCGGCCGATGACAGGTCGGTGGCCAGCGTGCCGGTCAGCCGCCAGAGCAGGTAGTCCTTGAGCCCGACCCACCAGCGGGCGGCCGCGAAGGTCCGGTGGTCGTGGCGGGCGAACCACATCAGCTTCGTCAGCGGCGTCATCGGGTGCACCGGGACGCCGGTGCGCCGGTGCAGCTCGGCGGCCTGGCCGGCGGTGCGCAGCGCCCTCGCCTCGTCGTCGGCGCGCGAGTCGGCCCAGGTCACGAGCCGGGTGAGTGGGCGCATGGCGGCGTCGAGACCGATCAGTCCGTGCATCGCCGCGCTGACCGAAATGCCGAGCACCTCGGCGTCGCCGACGCCGGCGACGCACTCGGCGAGCGCCGCCGCCGCGCACTCGGCGATCCGCTCGGGGTCCTGCTCGTGCCAGCCCGGGGCCGGCTCCAGCAGGGGGTACTCGCGCAGGGCCAGCCGGCGCCAGCCCGAGTCGAGCCCGAAGGCCACCGCCTTCACGGCCGTCGTGCCGACGTCGAGTCCGATCATCACCCGCGGGGGTGGGCGCTGCGCCGAGGTCATCGCACCCCTTGGCGCTGGAACCGGTCCACGTCGGCGCGGACCGCCGCCACCAGCGCGTCGTCGTCGCCGAGCGCCGGGTCGAGGGTGGCCAGGATGCGTGGCACGGCATCGGGCAGCGGACCGGACGCGCGAGGCACCACTTCGTCGGCCCGTGCGTCGTGCACCGGCGCGCCCTGCCCGCGCAGGTGGCACACCCACGCGGCCAGCACGAGCACCGCGCCCTGGGGCATGCGCCTGGCCGACCGTTCCTGGCGTAGCACCGGCAGGATGCGCTCTACCAGCTTCTGTGAGCCGTCCGCGGCGATCTGCGCGAGCTTGTGGCGCATCCGCGGGTTGGCGAAGCGCTCGACCAGCGCGTCGCAGTAGGCCCGCACGCCGGCCGCGGGCTGGTCCAGGTGCGGCGACGCGTCGGACCACCACTGCCGTACCCAGCGCCGGCAGGTGTCGTCGCCGATCGCCTCCGCGACGGTGGTGTGCCCCCGGATCGAGCCGGCGTAGGCCAGCAGTGAGTGGGCGCCGTTGAGCAGCCAGAGCTTGCGGTGCTCGTACGGGGTGATGTCGTCGGTGAAGGTGGCCCCGGCGTCCTCCCAGCGGGGGCGCCCACCGGGGAGGGAGCCGCTGAGCACCCACTCGGAGAACGGTTCGGCGGCGACCGGGGCGTGGTCGTCGCGGCCGGTGGCCTCCGCCACGACGCGCAGGTCGTCGGGGTCGGTGCGCGGGGTGATCCGGTCGACCACCGTGGTGACGGTCTCCACGTGCCCGGACATCCAGTCGATGAGCTGCGGGTCGACCAGTTCGGCCAGGTCGTGTACCACCCGGGCGGCGATCGCGCCGTTGTTGGCCAGGTTGTCGCACGGTACGACGGTGAGCGGCCCGGCGTCGGCCCGGCGCCGGGCGGCGATCCCGGCGAGCAGGCGCGCCGGCGCGGTCTTCACCGGCGCGGTCAGGTCGCGGCGCAGCGCCGCCACGTCGTCGCGGACCTCCGGGCGGTCGCGGTCGAGCCCGCCGTCCGGGCCGCGGAAGTACCCGGCCTCGGTGACGGTCACGGTGACGGCGACGATGTCGGGGGAGCCGAGCAGGCGCAGCCAGGTGTCGTGGTCGACGCCCGGGTACGCCCGCGACAGGCTGCCGATCACCTCGAACCGGTCGCCGTCGGCGGCCCGCGTCACCAGCGTGTACAGGCCGTCCTGCGGGCCGAGCAGGTCCGGCAGGCGGAGGCTGCGGCCGGTGAACGCGGCGATGCCCCACTCCGGCGCGTCCGGGGCGTGTTCGGTGTACCAGGCCTGGTGGGCCCGGAAGAAGTTGCCCAGCCCGAGGTGGACCAGTCGGACCGGCGCGGCGGCCCGCCCCACCCCGGCGCGCCGGGACATCTCGTGGGCGCTCATAGCTTGAACACCTTGGTTGGCTGGGTGGAGACCAGGTCGACCGCGGTCTGCACGGCCTCGTCCACCGGCAGCCGGTGGTCGGCGACGAGCCGGGCCAGCACACCGGCGTCGACGCGCCGCGACAGGTCGTGGCGGGCCGGGATCGAGCAGAAGGCGCGGGTGTCGTCGACGAACCCGGAGGTACGGGTGAAGCCGGCGGTCTCGCTCACCGCCTCCCGGAACCGGCGCTGGGCCGCCGGCGCGTCCAGGAACCACCAGGGCGACCCGACGTACACCGACGGGTAGAACCCGGCCAGCGGTGCCAGCTCCCGCGACCAGACCGTCTCGTCCACAGTGAACACGACCAGGTGGAAGCCCGGGTACGTGCCGTACCGGTTGAGCAGCGGGCGCAGCGCGTCGGTGAACTCGATCCGGATCGGGATGTCGTGGCCGGTGTCGGGGCCGTACCGGTCGAAGGTCGGCAGGTGGTGGTTGCGCCGAACCCCCGGGTGCAGCGTCATCACCAGCCCGTCGTCGCACGACATCCGGGCCATCTCGGTCATCATGTGCCGGCGGAAGGCGACCGCCTCGCCCGCGCTGGCCTCGCCGGCCAGCGACGCCCGGTAGACGCGGGCCGCCTCGGCCGGCTCGAGCGGGTCGGTTCGCGCGTCCGGGTGGCTGTGGTCGGCCGACCGCGCGCCGTGGGCGATGAAGTACCGCCGGCGTTCCTGGAGCGCCCGCAGGTAGCCGGGGTAGTCGCCGGTGTCGACGCCGGCCGCCGCGCCGAGCCGGGCGACCGTGTCGGGCCAGCCGGGCTGCGCCGGCTCCAGGTACGCGTCGGGCCTGAACGCCGGGATCACCCGCCCGTGCCAGGCCGGGTCGGCGGCGAGCGCGGCGTGCGCGGCCAGGTCGTCGCACGGGTCGTTGGTGGTGACCAGGACCGCGAGACGGAAGCGCGCATACAGCGCGCGGGGCCGGTACGCGTCCTCGCGCAGCCGCGCGGACACCTGGTCGTAGCTGGCGTCGGCGGTCGCCGCCGACGGGCGCTCGGTCACCCCGAAGATCTCCGCCAGCTCGGCCTCGAGCCAGTAGCGTACCGGGGTGCCGCGGAACACCGGCCAGTGCTCGCACAGCAGCCGCCACACCCGACGCGCCGCGTCCGGCGACAGCGGCCCCTGGCCGACCCCGAGGTCGGCCAGCCCGACCCCGTCGGCGTGCAGCAGTCGGGTGACGTAGTGGTCGGGCGTGACGAACAGGGTCGCGGGATCCGAAAACGGCTGGTTGTCGAGCAGCAGGTAGGGGTCGACGTGACCGTGCGGGGAGATCAGCGGCGCGTCGCGTACCGCGTCGTAGAGCCGGCGGGCGATGTCCCGTACGTGCGGCTCGGCGGGCAGCAACCGGTCGGGGTGGAGTGCCAGTTCGACGGCGGTCTGGACACCCATATGTCAAGCATGGCCACGCCGGCCCCGGCCTCGCCAACCGGATTGCGTGTCCATGGGCGGGGAATTGTCCTGCACACGCCCACCGGTGGGAGATTCGCAAGGGAGCCGGCCATGACCGAGACAGCGGCGCCGAGTCAGCATCCGATCGCGGCGGCTCGGGTCGGGGGGCCCGGCCAGACGCTCTCCGACGAGCAGGTCCGCGCCTTCGTCCACGACCAGTTCAAGGAGGTCGACCTGGACGGGCGCAGCCTGTGCGTCCTGGTACCCGACGGCACCCGTACCTGCCCGCTGCCGCTGCTGCTGTCCGCGTTGCACGGTGCCGTCCACGGCCGCGTCAGCCGGCTGACCGTCCTGGTCGCGCTCGGTACCCATCCCGCCATGACCAAGGCGGCGCTCGCGATGCATCTGGGCTACCCCGAGGGCGGGCTGCGGGAGCGCTATCCGGACACCGTCGTGCGCAACCACGAGTGGTGGGATCCGGCCACCTTCGTCGACGTCGGCACGATCACGGCCGACCGCATCGCCGAACTGTCCGACGGGATGCTGCGCCGGGGCGTGGACGTACGGATCAACCGGGCCGTGGTGGAGCACGACCTCACGGTGATCGTCAGCCCCGTCTTTCCCCACGAGGTCGTCGGGTTCTCCGGCGGCAACAAGTACCTGTTCCCCGGGGTTTCCGGGCGGGACCCCATCGATGTCTCGCACTGGCTGGGCGCACTGATCACCAGCGCGAGGATCATCGGAACCCGTGGCGTCACCCCGGTCCGGGCCCTCATCAACGAGGCCGCCGCGATGGTGCCCGGCGAGCGGCTCGCGCTGTGCATGGTGACCGGTGCGGGGAAGGCCCGCTCGGAGCCGGAGGAGATCGCACCCGCCAAGGCGGCCCAGACGCCGGCGGACCTGCCACCGGCCCGCGAGTCCGCGATCCGCCTGCATGCCATGACGTTCGGCGAACCGCAGGCCGCCTGGGCGGCGGCCGCGGACGTCTCGGCCGCCACGCACATCCGCTACCTCGACGCCCCGGTGCGCAGGGTGCTGTCGATCCTCCCGACCCGGTACGACGACATGTGGACCGGCGCCAAGGGCTTCTACAAGGTCGAGCCGATCGTCGCCGACGGCGGGCAGGTCGTCATCTACGCCCCGCACATCCGCGAGATCAGCGCGACGCACCCGCAGATCGCCGAGATCGGCTACCACTGCCGTGACTACTACGTCAAACAGTGGGACCGGTTCAAGGACTACCGCTGGGGCGACCTGGCGCACTCCACCCACCTGCGCGGCGCCGGTACCTACGACCCCGCGCACGGCGAACACGACCGCGTCACCGTCACCCTCGCCACGGGGATCCCCGCCGACCAGGTCCGCGCCGTGAACCTCGACTACCTCGACCCCGCCTCGATCGACATCGAGGCCTGGGCCGCGGATCCGGACACCCTCGTCGTCCCCGACGCCGGCGAGGACCTCTTCCGCCTGCGTTGACGGGCTGAGGGTGCGTCGCAGCCGAGACGATCACCCCGGCTCACCCGGCATACTCCCGAACGGGCAGACCGCGCACGCCGACCACGGCCCGGAACAGCGAGCCGGCCACCGGATCGTCGCCGGCTTCGAGGCCTTCGCGTGACGTGGTGATGAACAACTCGTCCAGGCGCGGACCGCCGAACGTACAGGCGGTGACCATCCTGGTCGGTAGCTCGATCACCTCGTCGACCACGCCGTCCGGGGTGTAGCGGCGCACCGCCCCGCCCTCGTGGAGCGCTACCCACACCCCTCCATCGGCATCGACCGTCAGGCCGTCGGGACGGCCGGCCTCGACCGGGACACTCACGAACGGGCGCCGGCCGGTCAGCCCGGAGCCGCGGTCGTAGTCGAATACGGCGACGTGCTGGGTGGCGGTGTCGTTGTAGTAGGCGCGGGTGCCGTCCGGGCTCCACTCCAGGCCGTTCGAGATGGTCACCCCGTCGAGCACCACCTGCACGGACCGGTCGGGGTCGAGCCGGTACAGCGCGCCGGCGCCCGGTCGCTGGTCATAAGCCATCGATCCACAGTAGAAGCGGCCGTCCGGATCGCATCCGCCGTCGTTCATCCGCACGCTGTCGTCGGTCCATAGGTCGGGGAGGTGGGTGAGCGTGCCGTCGGCGTCCTCGACGGCAAAGCCCTTCTCGACGCCGATCACCGCACCGCCCCGGCGGCGGGGTCGAACGGCGGCGGCGACGCGGCCGACGTGGCGGCGGGTGATCGTCGCGTCCGCCGCCAGGGACAGCACATCTCCGGCCAGCATGTCCACCCAACGCAGTCCACCCCAGAGCGAGGACCACACGGGCCCCTCGCCGTGGTAGGTCACCGGGCCGGTTACCTGGTCAGGCCGCACTCGTTCGCCTCCGGCGGTACGTGCCAAGGCTACCCGCGAAGGGTGGTGCGTACCCTGTCGCCACAGCGTGGCGTGTATACCGGCGACGCCGCCCTTCCACCTGTCGGCGACCTCCTCGCGGCCGCCGCATGAACCCGACGCTCCGGCGGCATCCCGCCGGGAATGACGTGCCTGGTTCCGGCATACCCGGCCAGGCGGCGGGCAGGTCGCCGGGTACGAGATCGCCCAGCCGCCCAGTCGGGGGTTTGCTGCTCATAGGACTGGTGTGCCGGCTGCGCGAGTCGTGGACGATGCGGAGGAGTCTCCATGACCACCGGTATCGCCTTGACGCCGACGTCCAGCAGCCCCGTGGACGAGGTGCCCGCCGAGGGTCGGCGCAAGGTCCGCCGCTGGGGGCTCATGATCACTCTGGGCAGTTTCCTGTTCGGCTACGACACCGGGGTCGTGTCCGGGGCGCTGCTGTTCATCCGGGACGACTTCGGCCTCAACGCCCTCGAACAGGGTGCGGTGGTCAGCGTGCTGCTGCTGGGCGCGATCGTCGGTGCGCTGGTCACCGGACGGGTGGCCGACCGGGTCGGGCGGCGCAGGACGCTGTTCGGCCTGGCGGTGGTGTTCGTGATCGGGATCGCGATCGCGGCGCTCGCGATCGGCTACTGGATGCTGCTGGTGGGCCGGATCGTGATGGGCCTGGGGGTCGGCGGGGTGTCGGCGATCGTGCCGACGTACCTGTCGGAGATCTCGCCACCGCAGATCCGCGGCCGGGTGCTGACCCTCAACCAGTTACTCATCACCGTCGGCCTCCTGGTCTCCTACCTGGTGGACCTGGCGTTCAGCGGCACCCAGAACTGGCGGGCCATGTTCGCCGTCGGCGCGATCCCGGCGATCGCGCTGGCCCTCTGCTGTGCGCGGCTGCCCGAGTCGCCCGCCTGGCTGGTCACGAACGGGCGGACCGCCCGGGCGAAGGCGATGATCGAGTCGGTCGTCGACGCGTCGACCGCCGACGCGTACGTCGAGCGGTTCCAGCGGCAGGAGGCGCAGCGGCGGCGGGAGCGCGCTCCCGAGGAGCAGGGGCTGCGCGTCCTGCTGGCGCCCCGGGTCCGCGCGGCGCTGGTGGTGGGGCTCACCCTCGCCGCCGTGCAGCAGTTCGGCGGGATCAACACGATCATGTACTACGCGCCGACCATCATGCGGGAGACCGGCCTGAGCGCCTCGAACTCGATCGTCTACTCGGTGTTCATCGGGGTTATCAACCTGGCGATGACGGTCGTGTCGCTGCGGCTGATCGACCGGCTCGGGCGCCGGCCGCTGCTGCTCGCGTCGCTGGCCGGCATGCTCGTCACGGTGGCGCTGCTGGGGCTGTCGTTCGTGGTGCACCTCGGCCCGGTGGTCACGTTGGTGTTCATGCTGCTGTACATCATGTCGTTCGCGATCGGCATGGGGCCGGTGTTCTGGGTGCTGCTCGGCGAGATCTTCCCGTCCCGGGAGCGGGCCGAGGGCGTCGGCGCCGGCTCGATGGTGAACTGGCTGTCGAACTTCGTGGTGTCGCTGGCGTTCCTGCCGGTGGTGAACGCGATCGGGCAGGGGCAGACGTTCTGGGTGTTCGCGATTGTCTGCGCGGTCGGGCTGTGGTTCGTCGCACGCTACGTGCCCGAGACCCGCAACCGCAGGTTCGACCAGGTCGACGCGGACCTGCAAGCGCGCTGGACCGGCCGGGCGCCAGGCGCCGCGCCGCAGCCCGCGTGAGCCTCACCGTCGGGCGCGCCGAGGGCGAGGTGACGGCCGTCGGCGGGTATCAGTTCGCGGTTCGACGGGGTAGGAACCGGCCATGACACAGCGGCGCGACGGACACGACGGTCAGAGCGGAGCGAGTCTCCACACGGTGCTGACGGCCGTGGGGGCGAACGTTCTCGTCGCGGTGGCCAAGGGCGTGGCCGCGCTGGTCACCGGATCCGCCGCACTGTGGGCCGAGACCTTGCACTCGATCGCCGACACCGGCAATGAGCTGCTGTTGTTTGTCGGCCTGCGCCGGTCGAAGAAGAAGGAGGACGTGGAGCATCCATTCGGGTACGGCCAGGAACGTTACTTCTGGGCCTTCCTCGCCGCGCTCGGGATCTTCCTGATTGGTGGGGTGCTCTCGATCATCGAGGGTGTCCGCAGCCTGCTGCGACCGGAGCCGCTGACCTCGCCGTGGGTCGGCATCGCCGTCCTCGTCGCCGCCGCGTGCTTCGAGGGGTACTCGTGGGTCGTCGCGCGCAAGCAGCTTCGCGACCGGGCACGGGAACTGCATCGAACCCTGGTGGAGCACCTGACCCGAGCGTCCGACCCAACCGCGACCACCGTGTACCTGGAGGACTCCGCCGCGTTGACCGGCATCGCCCTCGCGCTGGCCGCGCTGGTCCTGCACCTGCTCACCGGCTGGGCTGGATGGGACGGTCTGGCCAGTATCTGCATCGGACTGCTCCTGATAGCGGTGGCGGTGCTGCTCGCCCGCCGGTCGAAGGCGCTGCTCATCGACGAGTCGGCACCCCAGGACGTGGTGCGGCCGATCCGGGACGTCATCGTCCGGCCCGACTGGGTCGCTGACGTCCGGGCCCTCGACGTCGTGTTCGTGGGCCCGGCGGAACTGCTGGTGATCGCCCGCGTCGTGCCGGCACCCGACTTGACCGACGCGCCGGTGCGCGACCTGATCAAGCGCGTCGACGGGCTGCGCCAGGAGTTGCTGCGCGCGCCGGCCATCACCGAGGTGGCCATCACCGTCGAGGCGGCCCACCGGTGAGCGCTCCGCATGCTCACTGGCGCGGGTGGTGGGGGACCAGGGCGACGAGGTCGCCGACCTGGCGGGTGATCTCGAGGTCCTCCCGGGCGGTCACCACGACCGTGCGTACCCGCGCCCCGTCGGCGCTGATGTCGGCGTCCGCGTGCGCCGCCTCGTTGGCTTCCGGGTCGACGCCCACGCCCAGGTACGCCAGGCGGGTCGCGACGCTCGCCCGGACGACCGCCGCGTGCTCGCCGATGCCGCCGGTCATCACCAGCACGTCCATCCCGCCCGCCGCGGCCGTCATCGCCGCGATCTCCCGGCACAACTGGTGGATGAACACGTCGAACGCGAGCGCGCAGTCAGGATCGCCGGCGGCCGCACCGGCGAGCACGTCCCGCAGATCGCCGGAGGTGCCGGACAGGCCCTTCAACCCGGACCGGGTCTCCAACGCCTCGTTCAGCTCGCCGACCGGGACACCCCCGTACTGCAGCAGCCACATCAGCAGCCCCGGGTCCACGTCGCCGGAGCGGGTCACCATCACCAGCCCGGCCAGCGGCGTGAACCCCATCGTGGTGTCCAGGCTGACGCCGTCGCGGACCGCGGCCAGCGACGCCCCGGCGCCGAGATGGCAGCTGACCAGCCGGGTACCCCGTACCGGGACGCCGGCGAGTTCGGCGGCCCGCCCGGTCGCATAGGCGTGGGAGAGCCCGTGGAAGCCGTAGCGGCGCAATCCCCAGCGCTCGTTCCACGCCTTCGGCAGCGCGTAGGTGTACGCCTCGGCGGGCAGTGTGGCGTGGAAGGCGGTGTCGAAGCACGCGACCGCCGGGGTCCGCGGCAGCAGGTCGGCCATCACCCGGATCGCGGCGACCGCGCGCGGGTTGTGCAGCGGCGCGAGATCCTTGATCGAGTCCAGGTAGTCGACCAGCTCGGCGTCGACGCGGGCGGGCGCCCGGTACCGCGGCCCGCCGTGCACGACCCGGTGACCCACCGCGTCGATTCCACCCACGCCCTCGACGAACTGCCGCACCGGCTCGATGTGCGCCCGGCCGGTCCAGCGCTCCACCGTGGTGGCGGCGTGCACGGCGCCGTCCGGGGACACCAGCGACAGCTTCAGGCTGCTGGAGCCCGCGTTGACCACCAGGACCCGCATCGGCTACACCGGCTCGGTCAACGGCGGGTTCGCCACGCCGGTGGCCGGCCCCGGGGCCCCCGACCACTGCCAGTCTCGGATCTCGGGCAGGTCCTCGCCGTGGGTGCGGACGTACTGGCGGTGCTCGATCAGCTTGTTGTGCAGCCAATCCCGGTGATGTCCGGCGACCGGCCACAGCCGCGGCACCCGGTCGATGACGTCGATGGCCAGGTGGAACCGGTCGATGCGGTTCAGCACGCACATGTCGAACGGCGTGGTCGTCGTGCCCTCCTCGACGTAACCGCGCACGTGCAGGTTGTCGTGGTTGGTGCGCCGGTAGGTCAGCCGGTGGATCAGCCACGGGTACCCGTGGTAGTTGAAGATGATCGGCTTGTCGGTGGTGAACAACGCGTCGAAGTCGCGGTCCGGCAGCCCGTGCGGGTGCTCGCGCCGGTCCTGCAGCCGCATCAGGTCCACCACGTTCACCACCCGTACCCGCAGGTCCGCAAACCAGCCGCGGAGGATCTCGGTGGCGGCGAGGACCTCCATTGTGGGTACGTCCCCGGCGCAGCCCAGCACCACGTCGGGCTCGGCGTTGCCGTCGGTGCTGGCCCACTCCCAGATGCCGATGCCCTTGGTGCAGTGCACGATCGCGTCCTGCATGCTCAGGTACTGAAGCTCCGGCTGCTTGCCGGCGACGATCACGTTGATGTACTGCCGGCTGCGCAGGCAGTGGTCGGCCACGGACAGCAGCGTGTTGGCGTCCGGCGGGAGGTAGACCCGGATCACGTCGGCCTTCTTGTTGACCACGTGGTCGATGAAGCCCGGGTCCTGGTGGGAGAAGCCGTTGTGGTCCTGCCGCCAGACGTGGCTGGTCAGCAGGTAGTTCAGCGACGGGATGGGGTGCCGCCACTCGATGCCGTTGGTGGTCTTCAACCATTTGGCGTGCTGGTTGACCATCGAGTCGACGATGTGGATGAACGCCTCGTAGCAGGAGAAGAACCCGTGCCGGCCGGTCAGCAGGTACCCCTCCAGCCAGCCCTGGCAGGTGTGCTCGGACAGGATCTCCATCAGCCGACCGTCGACGGCGAGCCCCTCGTCGTACGGCTCGATGCGGGCCGCCCAGGTCCGCGCGGTGACCTCGAGGACGGCGGCCAGCCGGTTGGAGTTGTTCTCGTCGGGGGCCAGCACCCGGAAGTTGCTCATGTTGTCGCGCATCACGTCGCGCAGGAACGCGCCGAGCACCCGGGTCGACTCCACCGCGCCCGTACCGGGTGCCTCGACCGGTACGGCGTAGTCGCGGAAGTCCGGCATCCGCAGGTCGCGCGAGAGCGGGCCGTCGGGGTTGGTGTGCGGGTTGGCGCTCATCCGGCGCGCGCCCACCGGGTGCAGGCCCCGGATCGCAGGGACGGGGGCGCCCGAGCCGTCGAACAGCTCCTCCGGCCGGTAGCTGCGCATCCAGTGCTCCAGCACCGCCCGGTGGTTGGCGTCTCCGCGGGCGTTGCTGAACGGCACCTGATGCGCGCGCCAGTACCCCTCCACCTTCAGCCCGTCGACCTCCGCCGGCCCGGTCCAGCCCTTCGGTGAGCGCAGGACGATCATCGGCCAGCGCGGCCGTTCGGTGCTGCCGTCGGCGCGGGCCCGCCGCTGGATCGCCGCGATCTCGTCCAGGCACCGGTCCAGGGTGGCCGCGAAGTCCTGGTGCATCTGCGCCGGGTCGTCGCCTGCCACCAGGTACGGGGTGTACCCGTAGCCGCGCAGCAGCTCATCGAGTTCGGTGGGCGTGATCCGGGCGAGGACGGTCGGGCTGGCGATCTTGTAGCCGTTCAGGTGCAGGATCGGCAGTACCGCCCCGTCCCGGTACGGGTCGAGGAACTTGTTGGAGTGCCAGCTGGTCGCCAGCGGGCCGGTCTCGGCCTCCCCGTCACCGACGATCGCGGCGACGATCAGGTCGGGATTGTCGAAGGCCGCGCCGTAGGCGTGCGACAGGGCGTACCCGAGCTCGCCGCCCTCGTGGATCGACCCCGGTGTCTCGGGCGCCACATGGCTGGGAATCCCGCCGGGAAAGGAGAACTGGGTGAACAGCCGCTTCATTCCCTCCGCGTCCTGCGACACGTCGGGGTAGACCTCGCTGTAGGTGCCCTCCAGCCATGCTGCCGCCACGGCCGCCGGCCCGCCGTGGCCCGGGCCGATCACGTACATCATGTCCAGGTCGCGCCGCATGATGGCGCGGTTGAGGTGGGCGTAGATGAAGGTGAGCCCGGGGGTGGTGCCCCAGTGCCCGAGCAGCCGCGGCTTGATGTGCTCCGGGCGCAGCGGCTCGCGCAGCAGCGGGTTGTCCATCAGGTAGATCTGGCCCACCGACAGGTAGTTCGCCGCCCGCCACCACGCGTGGAGGCGATCCAGCTCGTCCCGGTCGAGCGGGCGCTCCATCGTGGCAACCGGGGCCGTCGTCGTCTGTGTCTCGTTCATGTCCGTGGACGACCTTTCGTTCGGTCCGGTTCGGCGGTTACCCGGCCACGGCGCGGTGGTGCGCCGGTGACCGCGTAACCGCGTCACCCGCGACGGCTCACCTGCTCGCGACGCCGGATGAGTTCGTGGCGGGCCAGGCCGGCCACGTCGACCTCGTCCAACGAGGCGACGACGAGGTCGGCGTGCGCGTCCACCAGCAGGTCCCGGTCATCGGCACGGGCGACCCCCAACGCGGCCATCCGGCCGGCCTTCGCGGCCTGCACGCCGCTGACCGCGTCCTCGACGACGAAGCACTGCTCCGGCGGGACGCCGAGTTCGGCGGCCGCGGTCAGGAAGATCTCCGGATCCGGTTTGCCGTGCGCCAGGTCGCGGCCGGACAGGTCGGCGTCGAAGAAGTCGCGCAGGTTCAGCCCCGGCCGGATGAAGTCATAGGTCAGGCCCTCCTGCTGCGCGAACGTGTCGAGCCGGATCTGACTCAGGAAGCGGTCGGCGTTCTTCGACGACGAGGCCGCTGCCGTGGGGATGCCGGCCGCGCGGACGGCCAGCACGAACCGCAGCGCGTCGGGGTACGCGTGGAACTCCCGGGCCTCGATCAGCCGGACCAACTTCTGCTGCTTGTGTGCGGCGTAGGCGTCCACCCGGTCGCGGGCGTCCGGGACCTTGAAGTACTCAAGCGCCGCCAGCGCACCGCTCATGCGGGGCTTGCCCGACAGGACGCGTTCGTAGACCTCGGGGGTGAAACGCTCGTCGGACCACTCGCTCCGGTCGCGGATGTCCGCCCACTCGCCCTCCATCAGCTCGCGCAGCGACTCCTTCCACGCCCGTTCGTGCGGCGAGTCGACCAGGACGCCGTCGACGTCGAAGATGGCTCCCTGGAATCCCTCGGTGGGCATGGTCGCCCCTCCTTGTTATCGGCGTACCGCCGACGGCTGCGCGGTGAGCGCGAACCGGCACTCAATGCCCGGACCCAGCTCGCGGACCTCGTCGCCGACGCCGACCCGCAGCGGGCCGCGGAAGCCCTCGGCCTCCGCGAGTACCGACAGCTCGTCGTCTTTGACCCCTACCCGAAGTGAGGTCCCCCGGAACCTCATCGTGAACGCGACCCCGTCGAGCCGGTCGAGCAGCCGCGGTTCGAAGCGCAGGACGCCGTCGTCGGCGATGCTGGTGCCGAGGTAGCTTCGCTGCAGCAGGTCCAGGGTCCCGGACATGACACCCATGTGGATGCCTTCCTTGGTGGTCCCGCCCTGCACGTCGCAGATGTCGCTGCCCAGTGCCACCATGAACCGGTCCCAGGAGCTGGCGGGGTCGAGACCGGCCAGCACGCCGGCGTAGGTGACGAGGCTCAGCGTCGAGCCGTGGGAGGTGCGCCGGTCGTAGTAGTCGATGGTGCGCCGCGCCAGGTCGCTGTCGTAGCGGTACCCGAGCCGCTCGAACAGCGCCCGCAGCTCGTCGTGGCCGAACAGGAAGAACAGCATCACCGCGTCGGCCTGCTTGGACACCTTGTAGCGGTTGGGGTCCTCGCCCTCGGCCCGCAGGATCCGGTCCATCCGCTGGATATTGGGGTACGCGGCGCGGTAGTGGTCCCAGTCCAGCTCCGCCAGGTCGGCGTAGCCTTCGAACTGGCTGATGACGCCGTCGTGGAAGGGGATGTACATCCGGCGGCTCATCTCCTCCCACCTGCGCAGCTCCTCGTCGGTCACGCCGAGGCGCGCCCGCAGCGCCGCGCACCGGCTGGGCGGGAGCAGGTTGAGCACCCGCGGCGCGGTCGCGGCGATCCAGGCCACCATGGCGTTGGTGTAGGCGTTGTTGCGCAGGCCGGGCTGCGTGGCTCCCGGGTAGCGTTCGTGGAATTCGTCCGGCCCCATCACCCCGTGGATCTCGTACCGCTGCCGCTGCGGGTTGTCGTGCGCGATCGACGCCCAGAAGCGCGCGATCTCGAGCATCAGCTCGGCGCCGTAGTCGCGGAGGAACTCCAGGTCGTCGGTCGCCTGGTAGTACCGCCAGACGTTGTAGAAGATCGCGGCGCTGACGTGGCGCTGGTTGCGGCTCTCGTCGGGCTCCCAGCGGCCGGACAGCGGATTGAGGTGGACGGTCTGGGTCTCCTCGGTGCCGTCGCTGCCGCTCTGCCACGGGAACATGGCGCCCCGGTAGCCCGCGTCGCACGCGGCCGCCCGGGCCTCGGTCAACCGACGGTACCGGTACAGCAGCAGCGCGCGGGTGATCTCGGGTAGGCGCAGGTTGAGGAACGGGTAGACGTAGAGCTCGTCCCAGAACACGTGCCCGCGGTAGGCCTCGCCGTTGAGGCCGCGCGCCGGCACCCCGGCGTCGTGCCTCGCGGTGTGCCGGGAGCAGACCTGCAGCACATGGGCGACGTGGAAGCGCAGCAGCAGCTGCGCGCGCGGTTCGCGGGGCAGCTGGATGTCGCAGACGTCCCACAGCTCGGCCCAGGCCGACTCGTGCTCGGCGAGCGCCTCGGCGAAGTCGGGGTATCGCGACACGTGCCGGGTGGCGGCGGTGAGCGGTTCGGTGATCGCGTTGTCGTGGGACGTGAACAACGAGACCATCTTCTCCACGCGGGTCGGGCGGCCCTGCTCGACGTCGAAGGCGAGGATCTGCTGGATGTAGTCCTCCTTCTGGTACAGGTCGCGGTCGACGTTGCCCGCGACGCCGTCGTGGAACACCCGGGTACGGGCGGCCTCGGCCACGTAGATGTCGGACTGGCGGGTCTGCACCCTCAGCGCGATGATCTCGTCGCCGGCCGTCCGCGGCGACACCGGATCGAGGTGGCGGCCTTCGAGCCCGCGGTACCGCGCGACGATGCGGTTGGTCATCCGGCCGTCCAGCGCGGTCACCACCTCGGCGCGGCCCGACCAGTTCTCCGGGATCAGCATCCACTCCAGGCAGGCCTGGTGGCTGTGGACCATGCTCACGAACCGACGGCTCCGCAGCGTGGTCACGCGCCCGGCGCGGTCACGGAACCGCAGTTCACGCTGTACCAGCGCTGACCGGATGTCGTAGGTGTGCCGGTAGTCGAGCAGCTCGACGTTGTCGAGCCGGATGGCTTCCTCGCCCTCGATCCGCAGCTTCAGCACCAGCCAGTTGGGCAGGTTGACCAGGTCCTCGTTCCAGATCGGGATACCGCCGAAGATGGTGGTCTCCCGGTTGTAGCCGCCGTGGGCGTAGGTGCCCGGGTAGTGCACCTCGCTCATGTCCTCCCACTCGGCCGTCCCACGCGTGCAGAAGTAGCCGTTCCCGGTGGAGGTCAGCGCCTCGCGCAGCGCCTCGGCGTCCGGGTCGAAGTGGTCGTAGGCGATGGTGAAGTCGTACATGGCGCCCCCCATGAGCGCATCGGGTGTGGTCAGCACCCCAGCCCGGTCAGGAACTGCTCCACCTCCCCGGTGGAGGCGAGGACGAACTCGGCGGCGGTGGCCCGGCCCGCCACGTCGGGGTCGTCCGGTCGGCCGACGAGGATGCCGACTCCCCGTCCGCGCAGCGCACGGAACGCGTCCTCGTCGGTGATGTCGTCACCCAGGTAGAGCGGGACACGTCGAGGTGGCGGCCGCGTGGACGGCCGGATGACCGACCGCGTCCTCGCCCGGTACCAGGGCTCGAGGCGCACCACCGCGACCCCTTCCACGGTAACGCGATCACCGAACCGCTGGCCGCCGCCGGCCGGGGCGTGTGGCGCTGCCCGATGCCGCCGGAGTACGTGCCAGCGGCAACGGATCGCCGGTCCGCTCGCCGGTCCGCGGGGATCGTGGGTGACCTATCTCGCAGGCCCCGGAACTTACATAGGTATGCCGGCATACCTAGTCTGGGGGTGTGGGTGGACCCGGCATGGATGACGCGGCAGTCGCGGCAGGGGTGGTGGACGTGGCGCCGCAGCTGCACCGCGCCCTGGAGCGGCGCGCGGACGCCGACTTCGCGCACCCGAAGCCGCCCGAGGTGCAACTCGCCGTGCTACGGCTGCTCCAGGAACGCCCTGGGGTGATGGTCCGAGAGGTGGCCCACGAGCTGCAGCTGAAACCCAACAACGCCAGTGCGCTCGTGTCCGCGATGGTGGCCGCCGGCATGGTGCGCAAGGAACAGGACCAGCGGGATCGACGGGTGGTGCACCTGTACGTGACCGACGAGGCCCGCGGCCGGGCCGAGGCGGTCCAGGCGTTGTTCACCGGCTACGTCGCGGCCGCGCTGGACGCGTTGGAGCCCGTGCAACGGGAGGCGATCCGCGCCGCGTTGCCCGCTCTCGGCGCGCTCGCCCGGGAGATTCGCGCCGCAGGTCGCTGAACCGCCCCGCGATCCGGCGGGGATCCCACCACACTCACGCCCCCGCGAGGGCGTGCCTTTTCACGCGTCCGTAAGGAGATGTTCTTTGCCCGCCCGACAACACGAGACCGTAACCCTGCCCGCGCACGCACCACCTGCGGGCGCCGTGCCCGAGGTGAGCGGTCGCCGCGCCAATCCCTGGCTGTCGCTGATCGCCGTCGCCTTCGGACTGTTCATGGTGAGCCTGGACGGCAGTGTCGTGTCCATCGCCAACCCGGAGATCGGCCGGGACCTGCATGCGAGCACCGCCGAACTGCAATGGGTGACCAACTCCTACCTGCTGGCGCTGGCCGCCGCCCTGATCCTCGGCGGCAAGCTGGGGGACCGGTTCGGTCGGCGTACCTACTACATGGTCGGCGTGGCCGGGTTCACCGCGGCGTCGGTGGCGATCGGGTTGGCCGGCTCGATCGAGGGCGTGATCGCGTTCCGGGCGGTGCAGGGCTTCTTCGGCGCGCTGTTGATGCCCAACACGCTCGGCATTCTGCGTGCGGTGTTCCCGCCGAAGAAGTTCGGCATGGCGGTGGGTATCTGGGCCATGGTGTCGTCGGTGTCGACCGCGCTCGGGCCGATCGTCGGCGGGCTGCTCGTCGAGCACGTCAACTGGGAGTCGGTGTTCTACATCAACGCCCCGGTCGGGATCGCCGCGTTGGTCGTGAGCGCGCTGGTGCTGCCGCAGAACAGGAACTCCACCGGGCATCACCGCTTCGACGTGCCCGGCGTCCTGCTGCTCGCGCTCGGTCTGGTGGTGCTCATCTTCGCCATCGTCAAGGGTGAGGCCTGGGGTTGGGGGTCGGTGAAGACGATCGCCACGGTGCTGGCGGGCGTCGTGATCCTCGTCGGGTTCGGGTGGTTCGAGACGCGGGTCGCGCATCCCCTGCTGCCGATGCGCTGTTCCGCAGCCCGGCACTGACCATCGGTACCGCGATCACGGCGGTCAACTTCTTCGTCCTGCTCGGATCGATCTTCTACTTCATGCTGTACCTGCAGAACGTCCGTGGTTACACGCCGGTCATGACGGGTGTGCTGACCCTGCCGCTGAGCCTCGCCTCGGTAGCGGCTGCCCCGCTGGGCGCGGCGCTGACCGACCGGTTCGGGCCGCGGTTCTCCATGCCGCTGGGCATGCTGCTGGAGGGCGGGGCGTCCTTCGGGTTGCTGGCGCTCGGCACCCATTCGTCGTACGCGGTGATGTGGCCGTCCTTCGTCGCGCTCGGTCTGGGTGTCGGCATGGTGATGTCGGCGTCGTCGGAGGCCATCGTGGGCAACGCGCCGGTGCGGGACGGTGGGGTCGCCGGCGGGTTGCAGGCCACGGCGTTGCAGGTCGGCGGGGCGCTGGGCACCTCGGTGCTGGTCTCGCTGATCAGCAGCCGGGTCGGCTCGACCCTGATGTCGTCGCTGACCGCCG
Organism: Planosporangium spinosum; assembly: GCF_049999945.1. NCBI lineage: Bacteria > Bacillati > Actinomycetota > Actinomycetes > Micromonosporales > Micromonosporaceae > Planosporangium > Planosporangium spinosum. The sequence goes on from NZ_JBLYUB010000003.1 coordinate 298,593, forward strand.
CCGGGGTGCCGGCACCGCTCGCCGAGGGGCTGCAGTCGGCGAAGGACGCGGTGGCGATGGGCGTCGCACCGGTCTCGGCCGACATGGGCGCTAGCGTGCGCGCCGCCGTCATCGAGGGAGCGGGCTCGGCGTTCATGGCCGGGCTGCACACCGCCGCCCTGGTCGCGGGGGTGCTCTGCGTCGTCGGCGCGATCGTCGCCGTCATCGGCATCCGCCCCGGACCCGGCACGGACTGAGCGCGACGAAGCCTGCCGATATTCTCTGTCGGTAGGTGGCGGCGGTCGAACCGCGCCGTCGTCGACCGATCCGAGCGCACCGCGACCACCGCCCTGAACGCCTACGGAATCACGACCACGGGCAGGCGGCGGCAACGGACGAGTTTGCCGGGCAGGCCTCCGGCGATCCGGTGTACTCCCTGTGCCGACGCGCCGAGGACGAGCAGGTCGGCGGCGCGGTCGCGGGCGATGGTGAGCAGGACCGAGGCCGGGTCGCCGTGGTGGTGCTCGAACCGAACCGCCACGCCCAGGTTCTCGGCGGCGTGTTGTACCTGCGTGCTGATGTCGGCGGCTACCTCTGCGGCGGCGGCCTCCCTGGCCTCGGCGGCGGAGGGGTCGGCGGCCAGCACTTCCAGGTAGCTCGGACCCGACGCGAAGATCGCCAAGAGCGGGCAGCGGGACCGCCGCGCGTGGCCGCAGGCCCATGCGAAGGCGCGCCATGCGCTCGGCGAGGCATCCACGCCGACCACCACCAGGCTGGGGCCGTCGACCCGTGCCGGGCTGTGCGCGGAGCGGGATGTGTCCAGGGGCTCGGTCACGACCGAAATATAACGCCTGAATATAAGTACGTGATATAAACGCCTCGTGTCAAAGATCCATCCACCGGCGGAGTTCGACGGAGTGGCACTGGCGGCCACTCTGGAGCGGGTCGTGTCGCTGCTGCGGCGACTGGCCCCGGCCGATGACATCTCGCTGACCGCGGCGGCGACGTTGCGCACGTTGGAGCTGGCCGGGCCGTGCCGGCTGTCCGAGCTCGCGACCCGGGAGGGCATCACCCAGCCGGCCATGACCCAGTTGGTGTCGCGTCTGGAGCGCGACGGTTACGCCGAGCGGCGTAGCTGTGCCGATGACGCCCGGGTGGTGATGGTGCACCTCACCCCGGTCGGCGCGGATGTGCTGCGCCGCCGCCGCGACGCGCGCGCCCGCCGGCTGGTGGAGCTGACCGACCGCCTGACCGCCGACGACCGTGCCGCTCTCGCGGCCGCCCTGCCCGCGCTGGACCGACTCGTCGACGCGCACCGCACCGACGACAGGAGAACTTCTCTATGAGCCATCAGCACAAATCCGTGACGGCCAGTCCGTTCCGCCAACCGAAAGCGGTGTGGGCGGTCGCGTTCGCCTGCGTCATCTCGTTCATGGGCATCGGTCTGGTCGACCCGATCCTGCCCGCGCTGTCGGCCAAGCTGCACGCCACCCCCAGCCAGGTGTCGCTGCTGTTCACCAGCTACCTACTGGTGACCGCGGTCGCGATGCTCGCCACCAACTGGGTGTCCAGCCGCATCGGTCCCAAGCGCACGCTCATCGCCGGTCTGGTGCTCATCGTGGTGTTCGCCGGCCTGGCCGGCACCTCGGACACCATCAACGGCATCGTCGGCTTCCGCGCCGGCTGGGGGCTCGGCAACGCGCTGTTCATCGCCACCTCGCTGGCGGTCATCGTCGCCTCCGCCAGCGGCGGGTTCGGCGGCGCGATCATCCTGTACGAGACCGCGCTCGGCATCGGCATCGCCGTCGGCCCGCTGCTCGGCGGCACGCTCGGCGGGATCAGCTGGCGCGGCCCGTTCTACGGCGTCAGCGTGCTCATGTTCATCGCGCTGATCGCGACCGCCGTCCTGGTGCCGTCGACGCCGACGCCGAAGGAGCGGACGTCGCTGGCCGCTCCGCTGACCGCGCTGCGCCACCGCGGCTTGCTGATCATGAGCCTGACGGCCGTGTTCTACAACTGGGGCTTCTTCACCATGCTCGGGTACGCGCCGTACCCGATGCACCTGTCGGAACATCAGCTCGGACTGGTCTTCACCGGCTGGGGTCTGCTGGTCGCGATCTTCAGCGTCGCGGTGGCGCCGCGACTGCAACAGCGGTTCGGCACCGCCAAGACGCTGTACGCCAACCTGTTCCTGCTCGCGGTCGTGCTCGCCGTCATCGGCGCGTTCACCGACTCGCCGACGACGGTGATCGTCGCGGTCATCGTGTGTGGCGCGTTCATCGGCATCAACAACACGCTGACCACGCAGGCGGTCATGACGGTCGCCCCGGTGCCCCGGCCGGTCGCCTCGGCCTCGTACGGATTCGTGCGCTTCATCGGCGGCGGCCTGGCGCCGTACGCCGCCGGCAAGCTGGCCGACCACTTCAACATGCACGTGCCGTTCTACGCCGGCGCCGCGGCCTTCGTCATCGCGATCGCCGTCCTGGCTACCGGCCACCGGATCCTCACCGAGGCCGAAGCGGCCGTGGCCTCGGACGAGGCGGCTTCCGGCCAGCCGCAGGAGGCCGTCGGTGAGGTCATCACCATCGGGCGGACCGGTGAGCCGAACGGTAACCGGCCGATCGTCGTCGCCATCGACGCCGGTTCGGCCACCGACGCGGTCACCGCAGCGGCTGTCGAGCTGGCCACCACCCTGCACGCGCCGCTGGAACTGCTGCACGTCCACGAGATCACGGTCGTCGGCGAGGAGGCCGTCGACCGGGAAACCTACGACCAGGCCCGCGAACGCGTCGAAGCGTACCTGCGCGAGCTGGCCGCCCGGGGCGTGCCCGCGTCCGGCCACATCCTGCGCAGCGTCGCCGACCACAGCAACGCCGGCAGCATGATCGCCAGCCACGCCAAGGCCGTCAACGCCCAGCTCATAGCGATCGGCAGCCCCGCCCACAGTGGCGTCGCCCACCTGCTCGACGGCAGCGCGAGCCAGCGGCTCATCACCGAGGCCGGCTGCCGTGTGCTGATCGTCCCGCCGGGAACCGATCGCGACGTCGCCGCCGACGGACATCCGGCCATGCGCTGACCGCGCGACACCCGGCCCGGTGCTGCCACCGCTCGTGACGAGCGGTGGCAGCACCGGGCCGGGTACGAGGGCGACCGCTAGGCGAGCACCGCGATCGGTCGCCAGTCGAGCACGTCGCGCTCCGCCGGCTCGCCGGCCGACCGGGCCCGTACCCGTACCCGCAGGTGCGCGAGGCAGCCACCGGTGGCCAGGGTCTCCACCGCCTCGACGGTCACCGTGCTGTACAACGTGTCGCCCTCCCGCACCGGTCCGGTGTGGTCGCAGCCGTGCCAGCCGGCCACCGTCACCAGGTTCGGTATCGCCCGGCTGACCTGCGCCATCGCGATGCCGATCGGGTGGCCGCCGTACACCAGCCGCCCGCCGGGCTGGGCGAACTCGTCGTGGTGCACCGCGGCCACGTTCAACGTGAGACGGGCGAGTTCGGGCGCGGAGGTGACCACGTCCCCGCCCGTGATCCGCCAGGTCGTACCGGTGGTCACGCCGTGCTCACCGGGCACGGCCGACCGGTACGCCGCCAGGTCGAATCCGGCGGCGAACCCGCCCATCAGCGTGGCCGACGGTGCAGCGCCGACGTCCGCCAGATCGGCGTGGTGCCCGGTGTCCACGCCGGGGTCACGCATCGGCAGCATGGCGCAGCGCCAGAAGTCCAGTACCGGCCGGTCGTGCTGGTCGGTGGTGGTGATCCGCAGCGCCGCGAGACCGGTCGGCCTGGAGCGGTTCTGGCGCAGCGCCACGACCTCGGTGCGGGTCCGCAGGGTGTCGCCCAGCACGGGCGCCCGGTGGAACGCGAAGCCCCGGTAGAACAGGTTGGCCACCACGCGCTGGGTGACCACTGTGGACTGGCCGATCGCGACGTCCCAGACGAGAGCCGGGTGCGCCATGGCGGTCTGTGCGCCGAGTACCCGCCGCGACAGCGGCTCGTCGAGCGGCAGGCGCAGTCGGCCGCCGACGATCTGCTGGTGCGCGGTCGCATGCCCGGCGGTCAGGGTGACCGCGGGCGTGGTGTCGAAGACGTCGCCCACCCGCAGGTCCTCGAAGTACGGACCGCCGACCGTCAACTCCGTCATTCTCCCGCCCTCTCCAGAGTGCGCCGGGCCTGCGCGGCGATCGCCTCGTCCAGCATCTGCCCGTTCAGTTCGACCGCGCCGGCCCCGCGCTCCGCCGCCGCGTCCAGCGCCGCGAGCACCTCGCGGGCGTGGCGCACCTGCTCGGCCGACGGGGTGAACGCCTCCCGTACCGCATCGACCTGGCGCGGGTGGATCACCCACTTGCCGTCGAAGCCGAGGTCGCGGGCTGCCCGGACGTGCGCCCGGAAGTCCTCGTCGTCGGCGACGCCGAGGTACGGGCCGTCGATGGCCACCACCCCGTTGGCGCGCGCCGCGACGAGTACCCGGTCCTGGACCGGTAGCCACGGGCCCGACTGTGCCCGGCCCAGGGAGGCGGCGAGGTCGGCGTACCCGAGGATCAGTGTCCGCAGCCGGGGGCTCGCCGCGGCGATCTCGTCGAGCCGGGCCAGCCCCTGCGCGGTCTCGATGAGGGCCTGCACCCCGACCGGGCCCCGCCGGCCCGTTGCCGCTTCGACGCCGTCGAGCAGCCGGTCGACGAACGCGAGGTCGTGCGCGCTCTCCACCTTCGGCACGATGATCGTCTGGGGGAGCGGGCCGTCCGCGCACATGATGATGTCCTCGTGGCACCACGGCGTCCCGACCGCGTTCACCCGCACCGCGACCTGCGCGCCGCCGAGCCCGGACAGCGCCGCGCGTACGGTCTGCCGCGCGGCGGCCTTCCCCGCCGGCGGCACGGAGTCCTCCAGGTCCAGCACGATCTCGTCGACGCCCAGTCCGGCGGCCTTCGTGATCTTCCGCTCGTCGACGCCGGGCACCGACAGGCAGACCCGCCGGGCCATCAGGCGGCCCCCGCGATCACGTTGGCGTCGTGCAGCTTGCCCAGCTCCGCCGGTTCGAGCCCGAGCACCTCGCTGAGCACCTCGTCGGTGTGCTGGCCGAGGACGGGCGCGGCGGCGGTCTCCCGGTACCCGCCGGCCCAGCGCAGCGGGGAGCGGGCCGCGATGGTGGGGCCGATGCCCGGCTGGTCCACCGAGGTGAGGACGGACCCGCCGGACCCCGCGCGGTAGGCGGCGACCACGTCGACCATGCCCTGGTAGCGGCTCCACAGCACGCGGGCCGCGTTGAGCGCCGCGCTGGCCTCGGCGAGGCTGCGCGCCGCGAACCACGGCCGCAGGATCGCCGCGATGGTCTCGCGCAGCCGGTACCGGTCGGACTCCAGCCGGAAGTCCACGTCCAGCGCCTGCTCCAGCGCCGTGAACACCTCCTCGGTACCGGTGACCTGGCGCAGCGCGTGCCACTGGCCCTCGGTGAGCGCGACGACCATGACCCGTTCGCCGTCGCGGGTGGCGAAGTCCACCCCGAAGCTGCCGTACACGTGGTTGCCGTGCCGGGGCCGCTCCGACCCGCGCAGCTCGGCCTCGGCCAGCCACCCGAGGTTGGCCACCCCGGCGGTCGCCACGTCGGCCAGGGCCAGCTCGATGTAGGCACCCCGCCCGGTCGCGCTCCGCTCGTGCAGCGCGGCGAGCACCCCGGTCGCCGCCGTCATCCCGGTGATCAGGTCCCAGGCGGGCAGCACGTGGTTGACCGGCGCCGCGGTCTCGTCACTGCCGGTGATCATCGGTATGCCGATCTCCGCGTTGACCGTGTAGTCCACCGCAGGGCGGCCATCGGCGTGCCCCTGGACGTGGACGTGGATGAGATCGTCTCGGCGGGCCGACAGTGCCTGGTAGGACAGCCAGCGCCGGCCGACGCTGTTGTCGACGAAGACGCCGCGGTCCGGGCCGGGTGCGGTGATGAGCGCGGTGACCAGTTCCCTGCCCTGCTCCGAGCGCAGGTCCACGGCCACCGACCGCTTGCCCTTGTTCAGCGCGGTCCAGTACAGGCTGTCGCCGCCCGGCGCCACCGGCCAGCGGCGGTAGTCGGCGGCGCCGCCGACCGGGTCGATCCTGATCACGTCCGCACCGAGCTGCCCGAGCGCCATTCCGCACGACGGCCCGGCGACGAAGCTGGCGCACTCCACGATCCGCAGGCCGGCGAGGGGACCGGTACTCATGACAGCCGCTCGAAGATCGCGGCGAGGCCCTGGCCACCGCCGATGCACATGGTCTCCAGGCCGTAGCGGCTCTCCCGGCGGCGCATCTCGCGCAGCAGCGTGGTCAGGATGCGCACACCGGTCGCGCCGACCGGGTGGCCCAGCGAGATGCCGGAGCCGTTGACGTTCAGCCGATCGAAGTCGTCGTCGCCGAACGTCCACTCGCGCGTGCACGCGAGTACCTGGGCGGCGAACGCCTCGTTGAGCTCGATCAGGTCGATGTCGGCCAGGGTCAGGCCGGCGCGGGCGAGCGCCTTCGCGGTCGCGGGCACCGGCCCGATGCCCATCGTGCGCGGCGGCACCCCGGCGGCGGCCCACGTCACCAGCCGCGCCATCGGCGCCAGCCCGAGCTCGTCGGCCTTCGCGCGGCTCATCACCAGGCACGCCGCGGCGCCGTCGTTCTGCCCGCTCGCGTTGCCCGCGGTCACCGTCGCCTCGGGGTCGTGGCGGCCCAGTACGGGGCGCAGCGAGGCCAGGGACTCTACGGACGCGTCGGCGCGCGGGTGCTCGTCCCGGGTGATCACCGTGTCCGGCCGGCCGCGCCTACCCGGCACGGTGACCGGCACGATCTCCTCGGCGAAGCGCCCGTCCTCGATCGCCGCGACGGCGCGCCGGTGCGAGTGCAGCGCGAGCCGGTCCTGCTCCTCGCGGGAGATGCGGTACTCGCGGCGGAGGTTCTCGGCCGTCTCCAGCATCCCGCCGGGCACCGGGTGGTTGCGGCCGCCCGCGGTCAGGCGCGCCCGGACCAGCCGGTCGTGCAGTTCGACGCCGCCGCCGCGGACCCCCCAGCGCATCGCGTCGGAGTAGAACTCGACGCGGCTCATGCTCTCCACACCGCCGGCGAGCACGATGTCGGCGACGCCGGTCTGTACCCGCATCGCGGCGTCGAGCACCGCCTGCAGTCCGGAGCCGCAGCGCCGGTCGACCTGCAGGCCGGGCACCTCGACGGGCAGGCCCGCGTCGAGGGCCGCGACGCGGCCGATCGCGGGCGCCTCGCCGTTGGGGTAGCACTGGCCGAAGATCACGTCGTCGATCGTGTCGGGTGAGACGCCGGTGCGCTCGAGGAGCTCCCGGATCACCGTGGCCGCCAGGTCGGTGGCGGCGACGTCGACGAAGACGCCACCGAACCGGCCGACCGCGGTGCGCAGCGGCTCGACGATCACCACATCGTTGGTCATGGAATCCCTTTCTTCCGCCCGCCGGGTCACTCAGTCCGACAGCCGTTGCTGTGCCCACTCGCGCAGGATGACCGCGCGGATCTTGCTGCCGTTGGTGCCCGACGTCGTGGGCATCTCGTCGATGACGTGGATCGCGGTCGGCACCTTGAACCGGGCGAGGGTCGCGGCGCACCACGCGCGCAGCTCCTGCTCGTCGGCGGAGCGCCCGGCCACCGGCACCACGAACCCGACCGCGACGGTCTCCCCGGTGGCGTCCCGGACGCCGACCACCTTCGCCGTCTGCACCGCCTCGTGGGCGGCGAGCCGGAACTCGATCTCGGCAGGGTCGACGAGGAACCCGCGCAGGCGCAGCACGTCGCCCATTCGGCAGACGTACTCGACACCGCCGTCCGGCGCGATGACCGCGAGGTCGCCGGTGCGGAACCAGCCGTCCGCGGTGAACGATCGCGCCGCCGCGGCCGGGTCGCCGAGGTACGCGTCGACCACGGTCGGCCCGCGCAGCTGCAGCTCGCCCTGCTCGCCGGGAGACAGAACCCGCTCGGTCACCGGGTCCACCGTTCGGGCCGCCATGCCGGGCGACACCAGGCGGCCGCCGCCGGACCAGCGCCGCGGCTCCGGCTCGTCGTGCGGCCAGAACAGGGTCAGCGCGAACACCTCCGAGGAGCCGTACACGCCCGACGTGAGCGTGCCGAACTCGTCGCGCGCCCACGCCGCGAGCTCCTTCGACCTGCCGATGAAGTCCGCCACGCCCAGCCAGCGCCAGGCGGACAGGTCGCGCGGCCGGCGCCGCCAGGCCTGTTCGACGCGGCTGACCATGTCGTCGCCGCCGACGAGCTGGGTCACGCCGTACCGCTCCATGTCGGCGACCACGGCGTCCTCGTCGAACACGGGCTCCAGCAGGCACGCCGCGCCGCCCGCCAGGGCAGCCATCGCCGTGTTGAACCCGAACACGCCCGACAGCGGCAGCACGCACAGCACGACGTCACCCTCGCGGATGCCGATGCCCCGCGCGTCGGCGAAGGCGTGCGCGACGACGGCGGACTCGGAATGAGCGGCGAGCTTCGGCATCCCGGTGGAGCCGGAGGTCGTGAATGCCACCGCCAGCTCGTCGCCATCGCTCTCGGCGGTCTCGGTCTCGGCGTCGGGTAGCTGGCTGGCGGGCGTGGGTATCCAGGCGCCCGCGCCGACGTCGTACCCCGCCGGGTCGTCGGGCGCGCTGCCGTGCGGCCCGGCCACGACAGCCACGGCCGGAGCGGGCGCCTCGGCCCGGCCGACCGCCTCGCGCAGCCGGCCGATGAGGTCGAGCCCGTGGAATTCGTGCGCGACCGCCATGACCTTCGGCCTGGCCCGGTCGAGCACGTGACGTACCTCGTCGACGTTGTACCGTGTGTTCACGCCGATCACGTGCGCGCCCAGCGATGCCGTGGCGAACTGCCACACCAGGGCGTCCGACCAGTTCGGCAGCCATACGGCCACACAGTCGCCGCGCCCCACTCCGGCGTGCGACAGGTCGGCGCGCAACCGCAGGGTGCGCCGCCACAGCTCGCCACTGCTGACCGTGACCGGCTGCCGGGGATCGGCGTCGATCGCGACGGTCGCGTCCGCGTCGTGCCGTACCAGCTCCGACAGCAACGACAGCAGGTTCATGTGATGTCCTCCCACCCTCATCCGGCTACCGGTTGCGCGGCGGCGAGCTCGGTGAGCCAGCCGTGCAGTACGCCGGCGAAGCCGTCGATCTCCTCCATGGGGTAGTGGCCGATGCCCTTGAGCACCGTGCAGCGTGCCCCGGGGATCTGCGACGCGGCCCATCTCACCTTGGCCGGGTCGAGCCACAGGTCGTCCTCGCCGACCACCAGGTGCACCGGGCAGCTGATCGACGGCAGCTTCGCGCGCACGTCGTGGGTGCCCCACCCGATCAGGTCCGAGGTGGACACGGCCGGGTCCTCCCGGCGGTGCATCTGCGCGATGAGCTCGGCCCGCTCCGGCGGTAGCGAGCTGCCTACGACGGCGAGGGTACCGAGGTACGTGCGGTCGGCGCGGCTCGCCGCCGCCACGTCCTCCAGCTCGCGCCGCAGCCCGGACACGCTCACGGTGCCGGTGCCCGCCTCGGCGGCCATCGCGACCGCGCCCGACAGGTCGTCGCCCATGCGGGTCGCGAGGTCGAGGGTGATCTTGCCGCCGATCGAGCAGCCGACCACGAACGGGCGCTCGAGTCCGAGGACGCGGATCAGCCGCTGGCACCACTGCGCGTACCCGCCGAGGTCGCTGACCGGGCCGCCGACCGCCGGTTCCGAACGGCCGTGGCCGGGCAGGTCGGGTACGACGACGCGGTAGCCGAGCGCGGCCAGCTCGCGCGTGGTGTGCCGCCATTGCACACCGCTCTGACCCGCGGTGTGGACGCACAGCACGGCCGGACCGTCGCCGGCGATCTCCACGTAGGACAGGGAGCCGTCGAGCTCCAGGTATCGGGCCTCGATCACCGTGCTGCTCCCTCTGCCGCGAGTGCGCGGGCGTTGTCGACGATCACGTGCAGCACTTTCGTCAGCCGCAGGTACTCGTAGCCGCTGCCGGTGACCTGGAACTGCCCGCGCATCGCACGTCGCATGAAGTCGTTCACCGGGCCGGTGACGAGCTCGGTCCAGGTGAGCTCGCTCGCGGCCAGGGTGAACGTCGCGCCGTGCGGGGCGCGCCGGGTCACCTCGATCACGGCGCCGCGGTAGACGCGCAGGTGTATCTCCGCGTCACCGCAACGAAGCCCGACGGTGCCGTCCCAGCTCGACGTGGCGGAGGTGAACCGTACGTCGGCGGCGAGGCGTTCGACGAGCGCGTCCGCCCACGGCGCGGTCCCGAACGCCGACCACACCGGGTCCGGGCCGGTGTCCCGGGCGCGTACCAGCATCGCGGTGCTGCCCTCCTGTACCGGCTCGTCACGCTGGTTGAGCAGGACGACGTGCCGGTTGACCACCCCCTCGGAGCCGCTGGAGGTGCGCCGGCACCGCGTGATGGTCATCCGGAACCGCAGCGTGTCGCCGACCGTGACCGGAGCGAGGTAGCGCCAGTCGGTGTCCAGCAGCGCCACCACGGTGTCGTCGACGAGGTGCAGGTCGTGGAAGAGGCCGAAGAACACGGCCACCCCGAAGGGGCCGTGCACGATGGGGCTGCCGAACCGGGTCGTCGCCGCGTACTCCGGGTCGGTGTGCAGCCGGTGGCGGTCACCGCTGATCTCGGTGAAAGCCTTGAGGTCGGTATCGGTGACGACGCGGGTACCGCTCTCGAAGCGCTCGCCGACCGTGAAGTCCTCGAAGTACCGGGAGGTCATGACGCCTTCCCCAGCAGCTCGTCGGAGATGATCCGCAGCTGGATCTCCGAGGTGCCTTCGAAGATCCTGGTCAGCCGCGCGTCGCGCCAGTGGCGTTCCACCGCGAAGTCGGTGGTGTAGCCGGCGCCGCCGTGGATCTGGATGGCCTCGCTGGTCACGCGTTCGGCCATCTCGCTGGCGAACAGTTTGGCCATGGAAGCCTCCAGCGCGCACTCCCCGCCGCGGTCGATCTCGGTCGCCACGTGGTACATGAGCTGGCGCGCGGCCTCGATCTGCGCGGCCATCCAGCCGATCTTGAACCGGATGGCCTGGAAGTCGGCGATGGGGTGGCCGAACTGCACCCGCTGGTGGACGTAGGCGATGGAGTCCTCCAGCGCGGCGCGGGCGAGCCCGATCGCGCGGGCGGCGGTGTGCGCCCGGCCCACCTCGAGGCCGCTCACCGCGAGATAGAAGCCCCGGCCCTCCTCGCCGAGCAGCGCGTCGGCCGGCAGGCGCAGGCCGTCGAAGGACAGTTCCCAGGTGTTCCAGCCGTGGTAGCCGATCTTGCGGACCTTGGTGCCGGTGACGTGCCCGGGGAACGTGCCGCGCTCCTTCTCGATGAGGAACGCGCTGATGCCCCGGTGCGGCTTCGCGGGATCCTTTTCCGGGTCGGTACGGGCGAAGAGCACGAGGTAGTCGGCCTCGTCGGCGTACGTGCACCACATCTTGGTGCCGTTGATGACCCACTCGTCGCCGTCGCGACGGGCCCGGCACGAGATGTTGGCGACGTCCGAGCCGGCCTCGGCCTCCGACAGTGCGTAGGCGCCGAGGTACTCACCGCGGGCGACCTTCGGCAGTAAGCGTGCCTGTTGCTCGGCGGTGAAGCCGCCGCCCATGCCGTTGCCGCGGGCCAGCAGGCCCGACACGCTCATCCATGCCCGGGAGAGCTCCTCGGCGACCAGGCAGTACTCGAACACGCCGAGCCCGAGGCCGCCGTGCGCTTGCGGGATCAGGATGCCGAAGAAGCCCATGTCGGCCATCTGCTGCCGCAGCTTCGCCGGGATCACGCCGTGCTCCGGGTCCAGTCTGTTGGCGACCGGGAGCACCTCGTTCATCGCGAACTCGCGGGCGAGCTGCTGGATCTCCCGTCGCTCGTCGGTCAGATAGGTGGGCGCCGGCGTGGCCGGTGCTGCCGGTCGATGGGTCATGGCACTCCCAAATCACACGAACGAACGTTCTTTCAGTACCCAATCACCAGAGCCCGATGGCGTCAAGGACCTGTACGCTCGCACACATGAACGAACGTTCTCTCGCGGCCACGACGGCCCTGATCGGAGATCCCGGGCGCCGCAACGAGGTGGCGATCCTGAACGCCGCGCTCACGGCCTTCGGCGAGAAGGGCTTCTACGGCGCGTCGATGCGCGACGTCGCCCGCGGCGCGAACACCAGCCTGTCCAACCTCTACAACTACTTCCCGTCGAAGGGCCGCCTGCTCGGCGCGTTGCTGCGCTGGGCCAACGACGAACTGTTGGCACGCACGCGCGCCGCCGTCGAGAACGCCGGAGCCGACCCGGTCGCGCGACTACGGGAGGCGGTCAGGGCGTACGTCGGCTTCGTGGTGGACCACCAGGCGGCCGCGCTCGTGGCGATCAGCGAGATCCGGTACCTGGAGGGGGAGGAGCGCGACCAGGTCGTCCACGCCCGGGACAATACGCAGGCCATCTTCAGTACGCTCGTGGCGGAGGGGGTCGCGGCGGGCGAGTTCGCCACGCCGTACCCCGAGGATGCCGCGCGCAGCATCGTCGCGATGTGTTCGGCGATCTCCACCTGGTATCGCGAGGGTGGGCGCCTGTCCAAGGAGGCGCTCGGGGAGCGGCACGCCCGGTACGCGCTCGCGCTTCTCGAATCGCGCCGTCTCGCCTGATCGGCTCTTCCGCTGCCGGTGGCCGCCGCCGGCAGCGGCCGGCGGCCATGTCGGCCATGTCGGCCATGTCGTTGAGGTTCCGGGAGCCGGCGGTCGAATTGCTCATTCGTGAGTCTTGCCACTGGCGGTGAGTGCGCCTAGCTTATGAACGATCGTTCGTACGTAGCCGCGCAGGTGCGGTGTCGGAGGTAGCTCACATGCGTGTGGATCAAGGCGCCCCGCCGAGGATGGGACGGCTCGCGGGTGCCGCGGTGCTGGCGACCGCCCTGGAGTGGTTCGACTTCCTCATCTACTCGACGGCGGCGGCGCTCGTCCTCGGCCCGCTTTTCTTCCCGAAGTTCAGCGGGGTCGCGGGCACGCTCGCCTCCTTCGCCACCTTCGCCGTCGGATTCTTTGCCCGCCCACTCGGCGGCATCATCGCCGGGCACGTCGGTGACCGTTTCGGGCGCAAGCCGCCGCTGGTCGGCGCCATGGTCGTGATGGGCGTGGCGACGTTCGGCGTCGGTGCGCTGCCGACCTACGCGCAGATCGGAAACTGGGCGCCGATCCTGCTGGTCATCATGCGGCTCATCCAGGGACTGGGCGTGGGTGCGCAATGGGGCGGCGCCGCGCTGCTGCTCACCGAGCACTCGCCGGTCGAGCGGCGTGGCTTCTACGGCAGCCTCATCCAGACCGGCGCCATCTTCGGCTCGGTGGCGGGCACCGGAGTCTTCCTCCTGCTCACCTCGGTGCTGTCGAGCAAGCAGTTCGACAGCTGGGGCTGGCGGATCCCCTTCCTCGCCGGGCTGCTGCTGGTCGTCATCGGGATCTACGTCCAGCTCAAGATCGAGGACACCCCGGTTTTTCAGTCCCTGCAGGAGAAGTCCGCCACCGCGAAGCAGGAAGCCGGCATCCGCAAGGCGCCGCTGCGCGAGGCGATCCGCCGGTACTGGAAGGAGATCCTGCAGGCGGCCGGCGCGTTCTTCGTCGTCAACGCCACGTTCTACATCCTCATCAGCGGCATGATCGACTACGGCACCACGCACGTGGGCATGCCGAAGACGACCACGCTGCTGTGCGTCATGGCGGCCGGCGCGACCCAGCTCATCACGATCCCGCTGTTCGGCGCGCTGTGCGACCGGTGGGGCCGGCGCAAGCTGTTCATGGCGGGCGCCGCACTGATGGGGCTGTACGCGTTCCCGATGTTCTGGCTCGTCAACACCGGGTCGGCGCCGGTGGTGTTCGTGGGCCTCGTCATCGGCTTCACCATCCACGCCATGATGTACGGGCCGCAGGCGGCGCTGTACGCGGAGATGTTCCCGGCTGACGTGCGGTACTCGGGCGCGTCGCTCGGCTACCAGATCGCGTCCGTCTTCGCCGGCGGCCTCGCGCCGTTCATCATGACCGCGCTCCTGGCGGCGACCGGCTCGGCGTGGTCGGTGTCCGCGTACATCGTGGTGATGGCGGTGGTGACCTTCGTGGCGGTCTACACGATCCGGGAATCGTTCCGCCGCGACCTGCACGAGACGTCCGACCAACCGGCCGAAACGCCGCTGGCCGTCGTCTGACGGCGAGCAGACCGCACGTCCGCCATCGACCAAGGAGCAGCGCGGTGAGCACCATCGACATCCTCGACGCCGACGAGCAACTCATCGTCGGTACCGTCCGCGAGTTCGTCGACGCCGACGTCAAGCCGGTGGCGCGGCAACTGGAGCACGCCAACACGTACCCGGCGGACCTGATCGAGCAGATGAAGGAACTCGGGATCTTCGGCCTGGCGATCCCGGAGGCCTACGGTGGCACGCTGGTGTCGACCCCCTGCTACGTGCTGGTCACCGAGGAACTCGCCCGGGGATGGATGAGCCTGGCCGGGGCGATGGGCGGCCACACCGTGGTGGCGAAGCTGCTGCTGCACTTCGGCACCGAGGAGCAGAAGCGCCGGTACCTGCCGCGGATGGCCACCGGTTCAGTCAGGGCGACGATGGCCCTGACTGAACCGGGTGGCGGCTCGGACCTGCAGGCCATGCGTACCGTGGCGCGCCGCGACGACGCGGGGTACGTGATCAACGGGGCGAAGACGTGGATCACCAACTCCCGCCGGTCCCAGCTCATCGCGCTGCTGTGCAAGACCGATCCCGCCGCCGAGCCGAAGCACCGCGGCGTCTCCATCCTGCTCGTCGAGCACGGGCCGGGGCTCACGGTCTCCCGTGACCTGCCCAAGCTGGGCTACAAGGGGGTGGAGAGCTGCGAGCTGTCCTTCGACGACCTCCGGGTACCCGCCGACGCCGTCCTCGGCGGCGTCGAGGGCAGCGGGTTCGCGCAGATGATGAAGGGGCTGGAGACCGGGCGGCTCCAGGTCGCCGCCCGCGCGCTCGGGGTCGGCCGCGCCGCGCTGGAGGACGCGCTGCGCTACGCCCAGGAGCGTGAGTCGTTCGGCAAACCCATCTGGCAGCACCAGTCGATCGGCAACTACCTCGCCGACATGGCGACATCGCTGTCCGCGGCGCGCCAGCTCACCCTGTACGCGGCGCGTGAAGCGGACGCCGGCAGGCGGGTGGACATGGAAGCCGGCATGGCGAAGCTGTTCGCGTCCGAGACCGCCATGCAGATCGCGCTGAACGCGGTGCGCATCCACGGCGGCTACGGGTATTCGACCGAGTTCGACGTCGAGCGGTACTTCCGCGACGCGCCCCTGATGATTGTCGGCGAGGGTACGAACGAGATCCAGCGCAACGTGATCGTGCGCCAGCTCATCGCGCGTGGCGGCCTGGAAGCCTGACTCTCGTCACGGTTCCTGGTCCTCGTACGGTGCGGGCTGCTGCGTGAGCCAGCCGAGAAACCGCCCGTACAGTTCGCCCACGGCGCGGTTCGGCAGGTCCGCGCAGCAGTCCACGAAGTACCCGCCCATCAGCAGGCCGAGCGACACGGGCGTCCCGTCGAATTCGGCGCCCAGCTGGTGGCGGCGTGTCTCGCACGGCCACGGTGCGCCGCAACCGGCGCACACCCAGAGGGGCCGGATGGGGACGTGGACGTTCATCCGGGCCAGTGCCCGGGGGAGTCGGTGATGAGGGCGCGCGGGATCGGGCACGGCCACCGCGCGCCGCAGCGGCACGTCGGGCGGAGTCTCCGCCATGACCACCTCCGTGTGTGCCTGTTGCGGAGCGCGGCCAGGTACCCCTCGATGTAGGGGTTCGGCATCGTAGGACCTCCCGTAAAGAGGGGGGAGCGCGGCGACCCAGGGGAAGGGGCAGGGGTGACCCTGCGGTCGCCGCGCTCCGGTACGTGAGCCCAAGGTTCCGGTCAGGACCAGGGCACGATCCTGTCCTTCGCGCGGCGGATCAGGCCGGCGACGTCCTCCTCGACGTACCCGACCGGCGCGAGCACCGTGCGGCCCCATCGGTTCAACGCGCAGGGCCAAGCGTGACAGCCGGCGTACACCGTCCCCGTGGGCCAGCCCAGGCCCAGGTGGACGACGACGGCCTTCGGCGCGTACGCGAGGTCGTCGTCGGCGGGGTGCGCCGGTACCGGGTACTCGATCTCGTCCACGTCGCTGGGCACCAGAGGTCTCCGTCGCGGTGGGGAAGGGGGCAGCCCGGCGGGGAGTGGCGCGACACGACCCACATGCACGGTTCCTCCCCGCCGGGGGTCTTGCACGCCGAACGTCGCCGCAGCTCTCGATGGCGGTACAGCAACGCCGGCAGAGTGAGACTGGCAGTGCCGTGCTTACAGACACAAGACTTCCATGGAATTTCTGCGTGGATGTGCAACCGCGGAATTTGCGAGCTTGCTTCTCTCAAGTGGAGAGGGGAACACTGGGCGCGCCCATCGATCAGGAGGTTGACGTGCCCAGGCCCACTGGTCCGACCATCGCCCGGTGGCAACTTGCCCGCGAGCTACGCCGGCTGCGCGAGGCGGCGGGAATCAGCCATCGCGAGATCGCGGAGGAGATCGGCTGCTCCGAGTCGAAGATCTACAAGATTGAGTCCGGTGACGTCGGACTGGGCCGGTCAGACCTGCTGGTGATGCTCGACCGCTACGGTCTCAGGCAAGGCACCGACGACGCGACGCGAACGACCCTGCTCGACTGGCAGAAGCAGGGCAAGGAACGTGGCTGGTGGGCCACGTTCGGACAGCTTCCGAACCCGTACTCGATGTACATCGGACTGGAGTCGGCGGCGACTACCATCCGGAACTTTGAGCTGGCCGTCGTACCCGGACTGCTCCAGACCGAGGACTACGCCCGAGCCGTCATCGAGGCTACCTGCTCGCGGGAGGGCGAGGACGAGATCGAGCGGCGGGTGCAGGTTCGGATGGCGCGGCAGGCATGCCTGACCGAAGACCCTCCGCTGGAGTACTGGGCGATCATCGACGAGGGTGCACTGCACCGGCAAATAGGTGGCAAGGAGGTGATGCGGGCCCAGCTCGCGCATCTGATCGAGATGAGTAAGCGGCCCAACGTCACCGTTCAGATCCTGCCGTTCACCGAAGGTGCTCATCCCGGAACGCTCGGATCTGTGATCCTGCTTGAGTTTCCGGAGGAGGTGCACTCGCCCGTCGCCTACGTCGAGACGTACGCCGGTGACGTGTATTTGGAGAAGGAGGACGATCTGCGCCGGGTTACCCTCACGTATACCCACATGCACGCGGCCGCCCTCAGCGTCACGAAGTCCCGTGAGCTGATCGCGGCCGTCGCCAAGCAACTGGCGTAACGGAGGAGGAGGCGCGACGGTGGACCTGTCTCGCGCCATCTGGCGTAAGAGCACGAGAAGTCAAGGCAACGGAGCCTGCGTCGAGGTCGCTGACCTCGGTGCGGCCGTAGCTGTCCGGGACTCGAAGGACACGACCGGTCCGGTTCTGATCTTCACTCCGGCCGAGTGGAGCGCCTTCGTCGAGGGCGCCAAGGCCGGAGAGTTCGACCAGTCCTGACCTCAGATCTCAACGAAGCACTGTGAGGGCGACTCGTACCAGGGGTCGCCCTCATGTCTGCGAACGGCTATGGCCGTTCCTACCCCGGCCGGGATCGTCACCCGGTGCTGGGACGGCCAAGGCGGCGCAGGTGCTGCGGCTCGGCGGCCTGCCCGCGCGGCGACATCTCGAGGTCGGGCCTACCAACGGTCGACCAGATGCTCGCGGCCGGACGGCGGGTCATACGGCTCCGGCCAGTAGTCGACGATCCGGATGATCAACCCGTCGTCGGAAAACTCGAACCACACGCAGGCGTCCTGGTGCTCGGCGCCGACGCGGGCATCGATCCACGCCGCCGCATGACGGCCATCGGCGACGATGCGACGTACCTCAAGATGCCAGTCCCCGGGATACTCCCGGTTGAATTGCAGGAAAGCCGACCTGCCGCGAATCCGTTCCCGGGTCTGTGGCATCTCGTACACCACGTCGTCGGCCAGCAGATCGCTGAACCGTTGCCAGTCACGCTGTTCGGCGCTGTCGACGTAGACGCGCACGGACTCTCGGGTTCTCGATGTCTCGTCCACGGCCGCACGCTACCTGGCGGCACCGACAGTCGGCCCCCGGCGCATCCGCCGTGCCGGCGTACCTCAGCGGACGCCGCGTGGGCGGAACTGGACGCTGATGCGGGGACCGACCGGTCGGGCCGTCTTCGGGATCGCGTGCTCCCAGGTCCGCTGGCACGACCCGCCCATGACAATCAGATCGCCGTGGCCCAGTGATCGCCGCACGACCGTGCCGCCGCCGCCCCGGGGGCGCAGCAGCAGCGGCCGGGGCGCGCCGACCGACACGATCGCGACCATGGTGTCCTCGGTGCTTCCGCGCCCGATGGTGTCGCCGTGCCAGGCGACGCTGTCCCGGCCGTCGCGGTAGTAGCACAGGCCCGCGGTGCGGAACGGCTCGCCCAGCTCGGCGGCGTAGTGCGCGCTCAGCGCCGCGCGGGCCGCGTCCAGTACCGGGTCGGGCAGGTGGGTGGTCTCGGGGTAGAAGCACAGCAGCCGGGGGACGTCGACGTCCCGGTCGTACATCCGCCGCCGCTCGGCGTGCCACGGCACGCCGGTGACGAGCCGCTCGAACAGCGTGTCGGCGCCGGTGAGCCAGCCGGGGAGGACGTCGATCCAGGCACCCCGACCCAAGGTTGTGCGCTCGACCGCGTCCAGCGGCCCGAGGCCGACCGCCTCGACCGCGTCGAACAGGGACCCCTGCAGCTCGACCGTCATGACGCCAGCATAGCGACCAGATCGAACAGCTGTTCTATGTCGTTTACCGTTGATACGAACATCTAAGGTCAAGGTCATCGAAGCCGATGACGCTCTTGATGGCGCGCGCACGCGTCGCGCGCCTGACGGGGAGGCTTCGCGGCGGTGGTGGACTGCCCGCGCGGGCATCGGGGCAAGGTCGTGCGCGCGGGAACCTACGGGCCCGCGGGACGGCGGCGGCAGCTGTGGTGGTGCTACCCGGACGGCAAGACCAAGACCGACGCGCACCGGTTCTCCGAGGCGGTGCCGCGGATGCTGCTGGCCGCGCCTGGGCACGTGTGTACCGAGTGCTCGACGACGCTGGAACAGTTCGAGGGGCCGCCGCACCCGCGTGGCTACGAGTTCGCCGCGCACCATCGCGGCCGCGCTGGTCGCCGTCGGCAACGGCGCGAGCGCTGGGGTGTGGCGCAAGGCGGTCGCGGCTGCCCGGCCGCCCATCACCGACGACGACGGCAACGTCATACCGGCACCACAATTCCTGCGCTGCCAGTGGCACGTCGGGCAGACGATGCGCTCGTCGCTTCGCGCCTCCCGGGTGCTCCCGCCGCGCATCGACGAACGCTCCGAAACCACCGTGGACACCGGCCTGCCCTGGCCGCAGAACCGGCGCTCGGTGCGCCCGCGGGCCGTCGCCGCCCCGCCGGACCCGACGTGGACGCCGACGCCGGGCCGCAAGCGCACCGGGGACCGCCGACGGGAACGCCTGGCCGCCATGTTCGGCCGGGAAGGCGAGTCCGCTTCGCTCAGCTGCCGGACGAGGACATCGACCGCCACCCGCTGGCCCGCGCCGTCGCCCGCGCACTGCGCGGCGAACAGGACTGGGACAACCGCGTCAGGCTCGCCCACGAATGGCAGGCCCAGCCGCTGACCCGATGGCTGGACAAGAACGTCGAGCTGCGCGCCCAGACCGGACACGGCTACGCCCGCAGCGTCGGTGGCCTGGAAGGGCAGCTGGCCATCGTGCGCCGGATGCTCACCGACCGGGCGCACCTGCTGACCAACAGCGTGCGCACGCAACGGCTGCTGGACCTCATCACGCTCCAACTGCGCGGCCTCGCCGACGAACGCGCCTACGCGACGCGCATCGCCGACCACCTCGCGCGCCCAGCTCCCGCGGGGCAGGCCCGCGGCGCGGTCCCGCGCCAGCGCGTCGGCGTCGTCGGTGCGCCCCGCCTCCACGCCTGAATCCTCTGCCGCCGGTCCGGTGCCGTGGCGGGCCGGCGAGCCCGACCTCTGAGGTGAAACAGGCGCTTACCGCTGCCAGTGGTAGGGCGTCGTCGTCGAAATCTTGACCAGGCCGGAACGTTCGAGGATTGGGCGCGAGTACTCGGTCGAGTCGCTGTTGATGAGCGTCTTGCCCATAGCGAGTGCTGAACGGGCCCGCGCGGCCGTCAACGCGCGGTAGATCCCGCGACCGCGCCACTCCTCGCGAGTCGCGCCGCCCCAGATCCCGGCGAAGTTGGTACCGCACACTGGCTCCAGCCGGCCAGCGCTGATGATTCGCCCCTCAGCTTCGGCAACCCACAACTCCATCCCGTCATCGGAGGCCAGGCGGTGCAGGACGGCGTTCGCCATTTCATCGCTCACTGGGTCGCCGAAAACCTCGTCTTGCATGGCACTCATCGCGCGGACGTCTGCCTCCTCAGTGACTCGACGCAATGTCACGCCCTCGGGGAGCGGAACGTCGACGGCTAGGAGCCGCGCCTCGCCGATCATGATCGACTCGGGTGCGCCTGCGATGAAGCCGTTCGCTAGCAACGCCTCGTGCAGCCCTGGCGCATGGTCGTGACCACGGGTCTTCCATTCGACCCGGCTGATCTCGGGGTTCGCACGGTAGCGGGCGAGCGCCTCTGGGACGAGTTTCCGGATTGTGTCGACGTCCGCCCCGCCGAGGTCGCGGTAGGTGACAAACCCACGTCCACCAGCGAAGGTCACGAGGCGCAGCGGTCCGAATCGGGTGATTGAGACCGCGCTTGGCGTCTCGGCGTCAGTGCGAAGCTGCTCGTCATAGGCCGCAAGGAGGTAAGCAGGGTCGATCATGTCCGTCACGGTGCGATGGCGGGACCGAGGGAGCAACCGGTTTTTGCGTCAGCGGCGAACCAGTTCCGCCCTGTCAGACGCCCGCTCATGTCTGTGTTGTGGGGCGAGCCGGCGGTGCGGGCGCTGTTCGAGGCGCGGCTGGCGGCCGTCGCGGGCGCATCGCGACTGCGCCTAAACCGAACGCCCTTCTGAGTTGTTTTAGTTATCTTTGTCCGACCGTTGTATATCAACGATAAACGACATGGAACAGCTGTTCTATATTGCGTGCCGTTGATCTCGCTCGACTTTCGCGGTTAGGCCGCTGCCTGTGCCCAGGCCAGCTGCACAGCGCGAATTTCGTCGGGGGTGGGCTGGTGGGGCACCTCAGGTAGGAAATGGGCGGCGATGAGCACCCGCCGGAGCTTGGCGATCATGTCGGCGTACGACGGGCAGGTCTTGGTGGTGTACCAGGGTGCGCAGCGGCGGCGTTCGCGGGCCACGGCGGGGCGGTGGCCGGCCAGGTGGTACCAGATGATCACGATGCTCTGGGTGATGAGTCCGAAGGGAACGGCGCGTTCCACGCTGTTTGCAGATGCAGGCGCCGTCGGCCACCACGTGCACGATCCGCTCCCCGGCGGCCGCGGCGATCACCTCGACCAGTTGGTGGGCCAACACCGTCTTGGTCGGTCCACCCTTGTGCCACAACCGCATCAGCGCCGGCAGTGCCACCGGCCGATCCAGAAACGGCAGATCGACCAGGACGGCGGCGACCACGAAGCTGTTGCCGCGCGAGAGTCGCTTGCCGTACTTGGGTACCTTCAGCGAGCCGTCGTAGCCCCAGTGCGCAGCGTGCACCCACCGGCCCGAACGGCGAAACATCGTGTCGTCGATGGCCACCACCAACGGCGCACCCACCGGTATCAGCCAGCCGGTGATCAGCCGCAACACCACCAGCCCTACCGCGTCGGGGTTCCCGCGGGCGGCGGTGAAGAACCGGTGCGTCCGGCTGTGACGCCAGGTCCGCGCCAAGCCGGCGCCGGTCAGCATGCCGCACACTGTGCGATGCGTGGGCCGGGCGATCATTCCGGCGACCAGAACGGTGAACGTGACAAACGTCGGCGTCGTGAAGCACGGCCGGAACGGCTCCAGCGCGCGCCTCAACGACCCCGGTAGGCTGTGCGTCCGGAGCATCGGCGGCGACTCTCTTTAGGAGTTCACAGGAAACCGTCGATGCTCCTTGGTTGCGCCGCCGACATCGCTACGACACGCCGGCCGCGCGGATCGACTCGTCGACCTCGACCAAATCTCCGCCGACATCGGCGGTTCCGGCCGTCGTGGCCGGACTGAGCCTGCCCTACAGCAACGGCCCCACGGAGGGCGCCAACACCAAGGTCAAATTCCTCAAGCGGCAGATGTGCGGCCGAGCAGGATTCACCCTCCTACGCCAGCGGATCCTGCTCGCACAGGTCACCGGCCGCGGCCACCGTTACCGTGCCAGAGCCAAACGAAACGGTGTGGACGATGCGTGTTGTAGTGGTCGACGGACGCACGCCAGCCGTCGAAGGGCGGAACCGGCTGGCCGTCCCCGGATCACGCGCCGGGCGCGCGGTAGTCGACGGTCTGCTTGACCGCTTGGTCGACTTCTGCCGGGGTCAGCAGCACCACGGTCTTGGTGGTAGCTCCACCGGACGCGCCAACCGCGAGAGCGACGGCGGCGGCGGCCTTGTTGTCGGGCAGTTCGCAAATCAGATGCACGTCGGGCTCACCGAATCCGAAGTCGAACGACTCAAGCCGTCCGCCGACGCTTTCGACCGTTCTCCGGACCGACTCGACTCGTCCGGTGCCCCCATCCTTGCGTAGCCCGCGTAGCCCGTCGAGTGTGTAGGTCGACTGGATCAGGAATCGTGGCATCGCGATCACCCCCTTCCAACCGAGCGTAACCACCGGAGGCATACCGGCCGAAACGCCCAGTTGGCGGCAAAACCGCATCATTTGAAATCCCGACGACGAGCGCGGACCACTCACCGCTGGGGCAGCCGTTCCCGGCACCGCCCATGAAGATCACCAAGTTGCGCGGCCGGCAAAACGCAGTCTTGATCAGGTCACAGCCACACCGGCGTCAGCCTGCCGCACCCCGACCCTCCACCAAGGATGGCCCATCGCCGTATGCGTGCCAGAGCCGGAGATCGGACAGTCCCAGTGCGTGGGCATCGAACACACGGGAGCAGGTCGTTCAGCACAGGTTTCGGTTCAGGCGCGCGGACACGATGCGCCGACGACGCCCGGACAGCGGCGTGTGAGCGCGTGGTGGGGAGGATGATCCGGTGAGCTCCGGCGACGAGCGGCAGAAGGCGATGAGATTGTGATTGCGGACGGGTCTGAGCAGGGGAACGGAGTTTGAGGGAGAGGATGCACGGAATGACCGACGCAGCAGACGAACACCGCGTCATCGCGGCCGTGTTCACCGAGCGTGTCCGAGGCGTCGCCCCGTCCGCTTGGGACAACCCGGCCCCCGTTGCGGGGTGGGTCGCCAGAGACGTGGTGCGTCACCTGGTCGAGTGGCTCCCGGCGCTCGTGCGAGCCGGCGCGGGGGTCGAACTTCCGGAGGGTCCGGCGGTGGACGACGATCCGGTGGCGGCTTGGGTGGTTCATAACGATGGGGTGCAGGCGCTGCTCGACGATCCCGCGACGCGGGGAAAGATCCTGGCTAACCCGCATCTGGGCGAAATGCCGCTCGACCAGGCGATTGGCATGGTCTACACCCCTGACGTCTTCATGCATACCTGGGACCTGGCACGAGCCACCGGGCAGGACGAGGGACTTGATCCCCACAGGTGCGCCCAACTCCTTGAGGTGATGCTGCCGATAGAAAGCACGTTGCGGGCGAGTGGTCAGTACGGGCCGAGAATCGACGTGGCCGAAGATGCCGACGTGCAGACCCGCCTGATCGCCTTCATCGGCCGCAGGCCATGAAGGCGTCACCGTACCGCTCGAACCCATCGCGCAGTCGCGCACGCGCGTCGAGATAGCTCCACGTACTCATCGTTTTCGATGTCAGTCTTGACGTGGTCGCAGTAAAGATCCTATGTTTGCCTCGTTTCCCACCGATCGGTGACCGGCTATGCAATCGCGCGTTCGGAGCGTACGAGTTCCGAGGTTCAAGGGAAACCGTACCCGGACGGCGGGGGAGAGGTGCAGATGACCAGGAAGCTACGACCACCGAAACATCGGCTCACTCGGCTCGGCGTCGGCGCCACGGTGCTCGCCATGCTCCTCGTTGCCCTCGGCGCCCCACCGGCGCGCGCCGAGCTGTACCACCCCCGCCAGACGTGGATGCGCAACGCCACCGCCGGCCTGTTCCTGCACTGGGGCCTGCGCACCACCCGCAGCGACCCGGCGGCGCCGCCGTTCACGAACACCGACTGCGCGGCCTGGGAGGCCGAGGTCACGGGCAGCGGCTGGAACGCCGGCACGTGGGTGTCCGCGGCCCAGAAGCTGCACGCGCAGTACCTCGTGCTCGCGTCCTTCCACAGCCGGCTCGGCTACGCGCGCGCCTGGCCGTCGCGGATCCCCGGTAGCTGCTCGACCACGCGGGACTTCCTCCGGGAGACGATCGACGCCGCGAAGGCGAAGGGTCTCAAGGTCATCCTGTACATGACCGACGACCCGCAGTGGTACTGGGAGGGCCTGCGGGACAAGCCGGCCGACCCGAAGAATCCCGACCCCGGCGATGTGAACCTGCCGAACTGGTTCGACTCGGCGGCGTACTCCGCCTACAAGGGCAAGCCCGTCAACCTCACCACCCGCGACGGCTTCGGCGAGTTCAGCTACGACAACTTCTTCGAGGTCATGCGCAACTACCCGGATCTGTCCGGCTTCTGGATCGACAACGACAACAAGTACTGGGAGGACCACAACCTCTACCAGCAGGTCCACCAGCTCCGCCCCTCCTGGTTGTTGAGCAACAACAACGAGGACACCCCGGAGATGGACACCGTCAGCAACGAGCAGAAGACCGGCATGACCCCGCCGTACGACTACAACTCCGCGCTGTGGACGTCGATGCCGCGGCTGACCGAGTCCTGCTACAAGCTGCCCGCCAAGGGCGCGTGGTGGTACGACGGCGAGGGCCCCAACCGGGCCGGCGGCGCCGAGGTCGACAAGAAGCTGAACGTCGGCCGGTTCATCTCCAACGTCGCCGCCTCCAGCAAGGCCCTCGAGGCCGAGACGTCCAAACTGGACGGCAGCTTCCCGGCCAACCAGGAGGAGTTCAACAACTTCATGAACACGTACCTGCCCCCGATCTGGGAGTCGATCCACGGGGTCGAGGGCGGCGGGTACATGTACGGCGGCCTGCAACCCGGCGCCTTCAACGACGGCGCCTACGGCTACACCACGATCGGCAAGGACGACCGCGACCGGCACTACATCCATGTCATCGACCCGCCGGCCGCCGGGACGGAGCTGAAGGTCCGCGACAACGGGTACGTGGTCCGCACGGTCCGCGACGTGCGTACGGGTAAGAAGTTCGACTTCAGCCAGAGCGGCGGGACGCTGACCATCAAGGGTGTCACCACCTGGGACCCGTACGACACCGTCTTCAAGGTCGAGACCGACGGCCGTACCGGCATCCACCGCAAGGGCACCGTCACCGCGACCGCGTCGGTGTCGGCCGCCGGCCACGACGCCTCGGCCCTCGTCGACGGCGACTACACGAAGTACTGGGACAACGACGCGACCCTGCCCGCGGCCATCACCCTGGACCTCGGCAGGGCCCGCAAGGTCGCCTACGTCGCGGTCAACCAGCGCGAGTGGTCACCGACCCAGCCGCGCACGTCGTTCGGCCATCCCGAGGACTCCGCCCGGATCAAGGATTACACGGTGGAGGTCAGTACCGACGGCACGACGTGGACGGCCGTCCGGTCCGACACGATGCGCAGCGCCCGCGCGGTCCAGTTCATCGACCTCAATGTGGCACGCGCCCGGTACGTGCGGCTGACGGTCACCACCACCTGGGCGACCGAGACGCTGCCGGAGTACTACAAGAAGCTGCGCATCGACGAGATGTGGGCGGGTGGCGAATACCCGAGCACCCGGGGTCGGGGCTGGTGGCCCTGGTGACGCGGTGACCGGGTAGGCGTGACCCGCCGGGCCCGTAACCCGACGTCCACATCTCTTGCCGCTACCGGGGAAACGGCCCGCCAGGGATCAGCTGGCGGGCCGTTTTCGTGCTCATCGATCGTGCGGGTGGTGGGCGGCGCCGGGTGTCCCGTCGAGGGCGGTGAGGTGGGTGCGTACGTCGTCGGCGTCGTGGAATCCCCGGTCGGTGTGCAGGGTCAGGGCCCGTTCGTAGTGGTGCCGGGCGCGGGCAAGGTCGCCGAGAGCACGGTGGGCGTGGCCGAGCCCGGCGTGGGCGCGGGCCTGCTGATCGAGGCTGGTATCGGTCAGCGCGGTGGAGTGATGGGCCACCGCGTCGGCGGGG
Source organism: Planosporangium spinosum (assembly GCF_049999945.1). Lineage (NCBI taxonomy): Bacteria > Bacillati > Actinomycetota > Actinomycetes > Micromonosporales > Micromonosporaceae > Planosporangium > Planosporangium spinosum. Next base: position 324,908 of record NZ_JBLYUB010000003.1, read on the forward strand.
TGGCCGGCGGCGAGGGCGGCTTCACCCAGACCGTTGAGCGCCCGGGCTTCGCCGTAGCGGTCGCCGGACTGCCGAAACAGGGCGAGCGCCTGCTGATGGAGCGCGATGGCCTGATCGGGGTGACCGAGGCGGGTGTGGACGCTGCCGAGGCCGTACAGCGCCCAGGCCTCACCACGTGGCTGGCCGAGCTGCCGGAACAGAGCGAGCGCCTGCTCGTGATGGTCGGTTGCGGTCCGGTGGCGGCCCAACCGCTCCTCGACCAGGCCGAGGTTGACCAGCGCGTTGGCAACGCCTGCCGGGTAGCCGGCCTGCCGGAACAGGGCCAGCGCCTGCTCGTGGTGGTCGTGCGACGACCGGTAGCGGCCCAGCCGCTCCTCGACGACGCCGAGGTTGTTCAACACCTGGCCCTCGCCGGTCCGGTTGCCGACCTGGCGGTACACCGGCATCGCCTGCTCGTAGTATGCGATGGCGGTCTGGTAACGGCCCAGCCGCTCCTCGACGATGGCGAGGCCGGCCAGCACGTGCGCTTCGCCGTCTCGGTAGCCGCTCTGCCGGTACAGGGCCAGGGCCTGCTCGTACCGGTCGGCGGCCGCCTGGTAGCGGCCCCGGTTCTCCTCGATGACGCCGAGGTTGGTCAGGACGCGGGCTTCGCCGACCCGGTCGCCGGCCCGCCGGAACAGCGCCAGGGCCCGGTCGAACTGGTCCACGGCCGGGTCGACCCGACCGAGCCGGAAGTTGGTGGCGGCGAGGCCGAGCAGGGCGCGGCCCTCTCCGGCCAGGTCACCGGCCTGCCGGGCGGCGTCGCGGGCATGCCCGTGGATGGTCAGCGCATCGGTGTAGCTGCTGCCCTCGAGGTAGCGGTACAGGATCATCGACAGCCGTACGGTGTGACCGGGCCAGCCGTGGGCGGCGGTGTGCGCGGCGGCCATCGCCAGGCATGGGCGTTCGGTGTCCAGCCACCGCCGGGCGGCTTCCGGGTCGGCGAGGTCCGGCGTGGGTGTGGTGGGCGCGGGGAGGTCGGGTCGGTCGTGGGCGCCCACCATGTGCAGGCGCTCCGCGGCGGCCGCGGCGGTGGTCAGGTAGTAGTCGAACAGTCGGGTCGACGCCGCCCGGCGGTCGGTGTCGGAGTCCTGTGCGGTGGTCAGGCTGGTGGCGTAGGCGCCCAGCAGGTCGTGCAGGCCGTACCGGCCGGGGCCGGTGGGGTGGACGAGGTGGGCGCGGGCGAGCCGGTCCAGGGCGCGGCGCGCCGGTGAAAGGCCGGTGCCGGCGAGCGCGGCGGCGGCGTGGGCGTCGAGGTCCGGGCCGGGGTGCAGGCCCAGCAGCCGGAACGTGCGGGCGGCATCCGGCGGCAGGTTGCGGATCGACCAGGAGAACACCGCCGCGACGGAGGCGCGGGGGTCGCCGTCGGCGTCGAGCAGGTCCAGCCGCGACTGCTGGTCGGTCAGTTCGGTCACCAACTCCGCCAGGGGCGTGGTGGGGCGGGCGACGGCCAGTTCGGCGGCGACGCGCAGCGCCAGCGGCAGATGGGCGCACTGGGTGGCCAGCCTGGTCGCGGCGTCGGGGTCGGCGTCGACGCGGTAGCCGATCAGCCGACGCAGCAGGGTGACCGCGTCGGCCGGCGGTAGCAGGTCGAGGTCCAGTCGGTGGGCGCCGTGCACGGCGACCAGCCCGGCCAGGCTGTCGCGGCTGGTCACCAGCACCATGCAGGAACCCGTTCCGGGCAGCAGCGGGCGGACCTGTTCGACGGTGGCGGCGTTGTCCAGCACGATGAGCATGCGCCGGCCGGCGATCTCGGTGCGGTAGCGGGCGGCCCGCTCGTCCGGGTCCGCGGGAACCTCGGGGCCGGGCACCCCCAGCGCGGTGAGGAACCGGGCCAGCACCTCCCCGGGGGTCGTCGGCTGTTCGGGGTCGTAGCCGCGCAGGTTCGCATACAGCTGCCCGTCCGGGAACCGGTCGAGTGCCTGGTGGGCCCAGTGCACCGCGAGCGCGGTCTTGCCCACGCCGGCGGTGCCGGCGATGGCCGAGATCACCACGGCGGCCGGCCGGTCCCCGTCGTCACGCAGCTTGGTGAGGTGCCGTAGGTGATCGGTACGGCCGACGAACCCGGCCACGTCGGCGGGAAGTTGCGCGGGAGCGGGCCGTCCGCGCGCCGGGCCGGTGTCGACGGCGCCGCCGGGGGACCCGCCCGCGTGACCCTGTCCGGTGTCGTCCAGCGCGGACCGGCAGAAGCGGTCACGGTCGGCGCCGTGCAGCGCGAACGCGTCGGCCAGCAGTCGTACCGTCCCGGGCCGGGGGTGCCTGACGCGGCCGGCCTCGAGGTTGCGGATGCTGCGGACGCTCACGCCCGTCCTGGCGGCCAGTTCTTCCTGTGTCATGCCCTGTCGCTGGCGGTAGGCCCGCACCTGCGCGCTGAACATCCGATCCTTCCCCAGGAACCACACCCCGACGGGCGGCGGCATCGGCATCGACTCTGACTGATGCCGCGCACGGGATTCTACCGGGGACGTTGCCGGTCAACTGCCGGCCACCGACCTGGCAATCACGAGAGTGTCCGGCGATCGTGGGAGATGTCCGACGAGCGGGGCCGTCACCGGGTACCGCTCGTCGCCCAGGATGGCGCGCGCCGGGGTGGTGGACTGACACAACGGGGGGCCCACCACCCCGGCGGGCGCACGTCCAGAGATCACCGTGAGTACCCAGGGACGCCGGCCGGCCCTACTGGCTGGAACAGACGGCCGGTATCCACCGTTGTCTGCGGGACGAGCTGGTGGAGATCTGTCGCGAGCAGCGAACCGGCGCAGACCGGATCGCCTGGGAGGAGCCACCACGGGGCCGGTCAATGACCGCTCACCCCGCGAAGTGACCCCAGCGGTCCTCCAGTTCCCGCCACGTACCCTGCGCCACGGCCGTACCCGCGTACAGCACCACGACCCGGTCGGCCCGGACGAGCGCGGCCCGCTTCGACGTCGACCCGATCACGGTCACCCCGTGGTCGCGCAGCGCCCGCCACAGCTCCAGCTCGGTGGTGACGTCGAGGGCGGACGACACGTCGTCGGCGATCAGCAGCTCGGTGCGCGGCGCCAGGGCCCGGGCCAGCGCGAGCCGTTGCAGCTGACCTCCGGACAGTCGGGTGCCCTTGTGTCCGATCAGCAGGCCGAGCCCGCCCCCGGCGGCCGCGAGGTCGTGCTCGAGCTGGGCGGTCGACACCGCGCCGGCGGGGTCCACGTCGTGGCCGAGCGCGATGTTGTCGGCGACCGTACCGGACAGCACGCGCGGCAGCTGGGCCACGTACCCGACCTGGTTCGGTCGGAGGAACAGCTCCGGCTCGGTGACCGGTTGCCCGTTCCAGCGCAGCGACCCGGTGTGGTGGACGATCCCGGCCAGGGCGCGCAGCAGCGACGACTTGCCCGAACCGACCGGCCCGACCACCAGTACCAGCTCCCCGCACGCGACGGTCAGGTCGATGTCGTGGACCCCGACCGTGCCGTCCTCGTGGACGGCGGTGAACCCGGCCAGCTCCAGCCGCCGCAGCGGATGCCGCGGTGCGGCGGGAGGTGCCGGCGCCGTCCCGGCCGACAGGTCCACCCCCGGTACGGGCGCCGAGTACGCGCCGGCCCCGCACATCGCGACCGTCCGGCGGGTCCAGACCCGCGCCGACGGTAGCTGCGAGACCAGGGACGCGGTGGTCCAGGCGAACCACCGGGCCGCGCCCAGAGTGGACACCGCGACCAGGGTCGCGCCCGACGACAGCCCACCGGACAGGTACAGCGCCCAGGCGCCGACCGGCAACAGTCCGCTGACGACGGACGGTGTCGACCGGGCCCACACCTGTACCGCGATCTCCCGCCACTGCCGGTCGCTGCGCACGGCGTCGAGCCGGGCCAGGTGGGCCAGCACCGGCCGGGTGGCCCCGGCCAGCTTCACCGTGCGGGCCGCCGACAGCGACGACACCAGCGCCGTGGCGAACGCGGCCCGGGCGGCGACGGTACGGCGCGCGGAGCGCTCCAGCAGCGGACCGAACAGCGTCGCGGCCAGCCCCGACACCAGCATCGTCCCGGCGAAGAACAGCGCCGGCACGACCGTCCCCGACACGACGGTCATCGAGACCACGATGACGCCGCACACGAACTGGTCGATCAGGTTGTCGGCGAGGATGACCACCCGTTCGGTGTCGCCGCCCTGGGCGACCACCTCGGCCGGGGTGTGCGCGCTGACCCGGCGCGGCCCGGTCTGCCCGTGCACCAGGCGCAGGCTGATCCGCAGCATCTGGCGGACCCACCACTCCGGAAACCACTTGCCGGTGTAGTACGGCACCGGCAGGGTGACCATCAGGCCGGCGACGATCCCGGCGGCCGGCCAGAACAGGTCGCCGGTGCCGTCCACCAGGTCGGCCCACAGCCACGGCAGCACCGACCCGTCCAGCCCGAGCAGGACGACGAGCAGGAACAGCGCCAGCGCACCGAGCCCGTACCGGGCGTCGTTGGTGGCCAGCCGGAAGATCTCCCGCATCGTCCGGGCCGGTGCCGGCTCCGGCAGCGGCGGAGGGTCGACCTTCGGGATCGGGTCCGCCTGCTCCCACGCGGTGGGCCGGGTCCGCCCGCCGTCGGGCGCCGGGCCGCCCTCGCCGGAGCCGTCGAGCGCGTCCGGTTCGTCGTCGGCGGCGACCGCCAGGCCGATCCGGTCCGGGCCGGCCCCGCGGTCCGGCCGTGCCGCCGTGCCCGCCACCGGGTCCGCCAGGATGCCCGTCGTCGCGCCCACCACCGCCGGTACCGGCGCGTGACTCGCGGCCAGCAGCTGGGCGAACCGCGTCGACTCCCGCAGCGGTTCGGCCTCGACCACCTCACCGTCGGCCAGCACCACGACCTCGTCGCACTGGCGTACCGACGACAGCCGGTGGGCGATGACGATGCCGATCCGCCCCCGCAGCAGTCGTTCGGTGGCGCGCTGCACCCGGCCCTCGGTGGCCGGGTCCAGCCGCGCCGTGGCCTCGTCGAGGATGACCACGTGCGGGTCGCGCACCAGGATCCGGGCGAACGCGACGAGCTGCTCCTGCCCGGCCGACAGCACGTGCCCGCCGTCGCCGAGCCTGGTGCGCATCCCGTCCGGCAGGGTGTCCACCCACGACGTCAGCCCCAGTTCGTGTACCGCCCGGTCCGCCGCCTCCAGCAGGTCCGGGTCGAACAGGGCGATGTTCTCGGCAAGCGTGCCGGCCAGGATCTCGGTGCGCTGCGGGACGACCGCGATCCACCGGCGCAGCGCCTCGATGTCGAGGTCGAGCAGGTCGGCCCCGCCGAGGAAGACCGTGCCGCGCGGGACGTCGACGGCCCGGGTGAGCACCTTGGCCAGGGTGGACTTGCCCGAGCCGGTCCGCCCCACCAGGGCATAGGACCGGCCGCGGGCGAACGTCAGGTGGACGTCGCGCAGCGCCGGCAGCCGGCCGGTGTCCGCGCCGGCACCGGTGCCGTACCGGAAGGTCAGGCCGCGGATGGCGAGGTCTCCGTCGGCCGGTGGCGCCCCGCCGGTCGGCTCCTGCCGGGCCGCCCGCAGCAGCTGGACCCGGCCCCACGCGCCGAGGGCGTACTGCACCTCCGGCACCATCCGGCTGCCGTGCTCGACCGTCGCGCCGAAGGCCAGGGCGAGCAGCCACACCGCGGTGAGCCGGGCGCCGTCGATCCGGTCGGTGGCCAGCGCCCAGACCCCGCCGACCACGACCGCCGCGATGCCGGCGCGGGTCACCCCGGAGGCGATCGTGGCGACCCGCGCCGACATCGACCACACCAGCCGCCCCCGGCCCAGTACCCGGCTGGCCTGCCGCGCGTACAGGCGCAGCACGTACGGCCTGGCCAGGCTGGTACGGACGTCGTCCTGGCCGTGGATCGCCTCCTCCATCACGGCGGCAACGTCCGACCAGGCCTCCTCCTCGTCCATCCGGGCCGGGCCGATCCGGCGGGTCGCGTCGCTCAGGCCGACGGTGAGCAGCACGACCAGTACCAGCATCCCCAGCCCGGCGGGCCACCAGACCACGAGCGCGGCGACGATCGACAGCGCTCCGGTCGCCATCAACTGGGCGACCCGGACGCCCCTGCCGCGCAGTTCGGAGGCGACCTGGTAGACATCTCCGTCGATGCGGTCCAGCAGTTCCCCGACCGGGGTGTTCTCCAGGGTCGGCAGGTCCTGCCCGAGGGCCACCCGGCACAGCCGGCGGCGCACGTCGGCGGCCCAGTCCGCGGTCAGCCGGGCCGTGATCAGACCCACCGCGAGGTCGCTGCCGACCGCCGCGACCAGCGCCCCGGCCAGCACCGCGAACAGCCCGGCCGAGCGGTGCAGCAGGACGGCGCCGGCCAGCGCCGCCGCCGCGGCCTGCCCGCCGGCGCCGAGCACGATCAGGCAGGCCACGACCGCGGTGCGCCGCGGTGAGGTGGCCCAGAGGTCCCGGAGCAGGCGCATCGGACGGTTCTCCCAGCTGTGGTGGCGGGAGTCCAGCCTGGTGGGAATGTCGGGGCCGCTCAACGCATTTTCGAGGCCGCAGCGGCGGGCCAGCCGGGTGGCCGGTCCCTACTCGACGGTCCGGTGTGGTCGTCGCGGGTCAGGTATATACGCGGTGTATACCCTCAGTGTATGGTCGCGGCATGAGCGTTCCTCTCACCCTCCTGGGCCTGCTCGAGCGGGAGCCCAGCCACGGGTACGACCTCAAGCGCGACTACGACGCGTACTTCGGCCGCGGCAAGCCGCTGCCGTTCGGCCAGGTCTACTCGACCCTCGGCCGCCTGGCCCGTGACGGCAAGGTGGTGGTCAGCGAGGTCGGGCCGGGTGACGGCCCCGACCGCAAGCGCTACGTCATCACGGACTCGGGGGCGACCGAGGTCGACACCTGGCTGACCGAGCCGGTCGAGCCGGAGCCGCATCTGCAGACCGTGCTGTTCACCAAGGTCGTGCTCGCGCTGATGCTGGACCGCCCGGCCGAGGAGTACCTCGACACCCAGCGCCGCGCCCACCTGCGGCGGATGCGGGAACTGACCGAGCTCAAACGGACCGGCGGCCTGGTCGACGCGATGCTGGCCGACCACGGCCTGTACCACCTGGAAGCCGACCTGCGCTGGATCGACGGGACCGCGGCCCGGCTGGACGCGCTGGCTCGGGAGGTACGGTCATGAGCGGCGCCGACCGGTACGCGGAGATCTCCGCGCAGCGCCCTGTCCCGCAGGAGCGCCCGCACGTCGCGGAGCGCCCCGCCATCGAGGCGCGTGACGTCGTCCTGTCGTTCGGCGAGACCCCCGCGCTGCGGGGCGCCAGCCTGGCCGCGGCCCCCGGCGAGATCCTGGCCATCATGGGTCCCAGCGGGTCGGGGAAGTCGACCCTGCTGCACTGCCTGGCCGGGATCCTGGTTCCGGCGTCGGGCGAGATCTGGTTCGACGGCCAGCGGGTCGACGCCATGGCCGAAACCCGGCGCAGCATCCTGCGCCGGGAGCGTTTCGGGTTCGTCTTCCAGTTCGGTCAGCTCGTCCCCGAGCTGACCGCCGAGGAGAACGTCGCCCTCCCGCTGCTGCTGGGTGGGGTCCGCCGGTCGGCGGCGGTGCGGCAGGCCCGGGACTGGTTCGCGCGGCTGGGCCTGAACGGCCTGGAACGGCGCCGGTCCGGTGAACTGTCCGGTGGGCAGGCCCAGCGCGTCGCGCTGGCCCGTGCGCTGGTCACCGGCCCCGAGATCCTGTTCGCCGACGAGCCGACCGGCTCGCTGGACTCGCTCACCGGCGAGCAGGTCATGGACCTGCTGGTCGGCACGGCGCGGGAGCAGGGCACCACCGTCGTGCTGGTCACCCACGAGGCCCGGGTGGCCGCGTACGCCGACCGCGAGGTCATCGTCCGGGACGGACGGGTCGGCGCGCCCCTGCCGGATCGGATCGCCTCATGATCCGCTTCGGTCTCCGGCTCGCGGTGGCCAGTGGCAGGGAGGCGGTCACCCGCCTGGTCGTCATCGCCGCGGCCGTGGCGCTCGGCGTCGGCCTGCTGCTCGCCACCCTGGCCGGGATGAACGCGGTCAACGCGGTAACGGCCCGGTTCGCCTGGCAGGCCACCGGCGCCGGGTCCACGGCGGGGCAGTCCGCCGGTGCCCCGGCGACGGATCCGGTGTGGTGGCTGGTGCGCGAGGACTACTTCGCCGGTCACAAGATCGTCCGGCTCGACGTCGCCGCGACCGGGCCGGACTCGCCGGTTCCGCCGGGTATTCCGCACCTGCCCGGACCCGGCCAGTTCTACGCCTCGCCGGCGCTGAGTGAGCTGCTCGGTTCGACCCCGGCTGGGCAGCTCGCCGACCGCTTCCCCGGACAGCGGATCGGCACGGTCGGCCCGGCGGCGCTGCCGAGCCCGACCTCCCTCGTCATCGTCGTCGGCCGTACCCCTGACCAGCTGTCGCACCTGGACGGAGCGGTCCAGGCCACCAGCATCCGGACGACTCCGGCCGGTCGCGCCGTCGCCGCTCTGGACCTCGTCCTCTCCGTCGTGGCGGGCGGACTGCTGTTCCCGGTGCTCATCTTCATCGGTACCGCGACCCGGCTCGCCGCGGCCCGTCGGGAGCAGCGGTTCGCCGCGATGCGGTTGATCGGCGCGACGCCCCGGCAGATCTCGGTGATCTCCGCCGTCGAGTCGACCGCCGCCGCCGTCGCCGGCACCGCCGTCGGATTCGGCCTGTTCTTCCTGTTCCGTCACCGGCTGGCCGCGATTCCCTTCACCGGCGAGCCGTTCTTCCCCGCCGACCTGTCGCTCAACGTCCTCGACGTCCTGCTGGTCGCGCTCGGCATCCCGGTCGGCGCGGCGGTGGCGGCCCGGATCGCACTGCGGCGGGTACGGATCTCTCCGCTCGGCGTCACCCGGCGGGTCACGCCGCGCGCCCCGCGGGCGTACCGGCTGGTCCCGCTCCTGCTGGGGATCGGTGAACTGGCCTTCTTCATCGGCCGGCGCCCCAGCACCAGCGACGGTCAGGTGGCGGCGTTCCTTCCCGGCGTTCTCCTGATCATGGCGGGGCTGGTCATCGCCGGACCCTGGCTGACCATGGTCGGGGCCCGGGCGATGGCGCGGCGCTCCAGCCGGCCCGCCGCTCTCATCGCCGCGCGGCGGCTCGCGGACAACCCGCAGGCCGGTTTCCGGGCCATCAGCGGGCTGGTGCTCGCACTCTTCGTCACGAGCGTCGCCGCCGGCGTGATCACGACGATCGTCGCCGAGCGCGGCGCCCCGCGGGACGGCAAGGCCAGCGGCACGCTGTACCGGCTCTGGCCCGGCGCTCCGGACCCGGGCGTGACGACGTCGGTACCCGATGCCATCATGGCCGGTCTGCGTGCGACTCCGGGGGTGCGGAGCGCGACGGTGGTCCGTTGGAACCCGGCCGCGCTCGACCGCGGCTCGAGGACCTTGCCGGGCCTGGTCTCGTGCGCCGACCTGGCCCGGACTCCGGCGTTCGGTCGCTGCGCCGACGGCGCGGCCGTCGCGCAGGTGTGGCCGGACCTCAGTGAGAGGGTTGAACCACCCCGGCCGTCGACGGTCTGGCCGACCGCGTCGATGTCCGCCGAGGACCTCCAGCGGCTGCCGGTCGCGTCGGTCGTCGTCGGTACGGACGGGTCGACGACGGCGATCGAGCGGGCGCGTACCGTTCTGGAGGTCGCCTACCCCGACCTCCGGCAGCCGCCGTTCGCCGACGGCGATTTCGAGTCGGACTTCACCAACACCCTCACCGGATGGCAACGGTTGGCCGACGTGGTCATCCTCGCCAGCCTGGCCATCGCCGGCTGCAGCCTGGCGGTGAGCGTCGTCGGTGGGCTCACCGAGCGCAAGCGCCCGTTCAGCCTGCTGCGGCTGACCGGTGTGCCGGTGCGCCTGCTGCGCCGCGTCGTCGCGCTGGAGAGCGCCGTCCCGCTGCTCGTCGCCGCCGTGGTCGCGGTGGGAACCGGCTTCCTCGCCGCCCACCTGTTCCTCCGGGCGCAGATGGACTACTCGCTGCGGTTCCCGGGGAGCGGGTACCACCTCATCGTTCTCGCCGGGATCGCCGCGTCGCTCGGCATCATCGCCTCCACCCTCCCGTTCCTGGAACGGATCACCGGACCGGAGACCGCGCGCAACGAGTGACGCCCGCTGCGTCGTGCCGGCCGGGCCCCGCCGTCCAGGACGAGCGTGGGTTGTGTGACGCGGCGGGGCCGTGACGGGCGGCAGGGCGGGGTGGCGGACCGGCAGGGAGCCCGGAGGACGCGCGAGTGTAAGAAAATTAAGATCAACTTCTTGAAAGTTAAAGGAGCGCCGGGTACAACTTTAGATATGACAGAGCAGGCGATGGACTGGCAGGAGCTCACGAACCTGACCCGGGGCCAGCCGTTCGTCGTCGAGCGGGTGCGCCTGGCAGGCAGCGGCGTCGCGATCGAGGGCGAGTTCGAGCTACCGCAACTGGCTCAGCTCACCGTCGAGGATCAGGTCTTCGTCACGGCGTTCGTGCGGTGTCACGGTTCCATCAAGGAGATGGAGCGGATCTTCGGGGTGAGCTACCCGACGATCAAATCACGACTGAACCGGATCACGCAGCTGCTCGACTTCGTCGAGACCGATCCGGCGCCGTCGCGGGCCGACATCATCGATCGGTTGCGCCGCGGCGAGATCACCGCACGGCAGGCACTGTCCGAATTGGAGGGCCGCACGTGATGCCGCAGTTGTTGACCGTACGGGTCAACCGCCCGGATGGTCGTCCCATCCGGATCTGGGTCCCGGTACTCCCCGTAGTGCTCGTGTGCTCACCGGTCGTGGTCCTGGCCGTACTGGTGGCGGCCGTGGCCTGCCTCGTGTACCGCGTCGGTGTGGTGCGGGCACTCGGCACCGGTTGGCGCATCGTCTCCGCGTTGCCCGGCACCCGGGTCGACATCGAGCAGGGCCGCACGGCTGTGCTCGTAACTATCCGATAGGAGAGGTTCCGATGAGCGAACAGCGCAGGGACATCCTCGACATGCTGGCCGAGGGCAAGATCACCGCAGAGGAGGCGGAGCAGCTCATCGCCGCGCTCGAACGGGACCAGCCGCCGGCGGCGTCGAGCCTCGACGCCCGGCCGAAGGGCAAGGCGAAGTACCTGCGGGTGGTGGTGGACGCCGTTGAGAACGGAGAGCCGGGGCGGGTCAACGTGCGGGTGCCGCTGCAGCTGCTGCGGGCCGGCGTGCGGCTGGTGGCCCTGATCCCGCCGCAGGCACTGGGGCAGGCCAACGCCGAACTGAACAAGTCGGGTGTGCCGTTCGACCTGACGCAGCTCAAGCCCGAACAGCTCGAGGCGCTCGTGGAGCACCTCGACGAGATGACCGTGGAGGTCGACCAGCCCGATGCCAAAGTGCGTGTCTTCTGCGAGTAGGCGCCGTCCAGTCGGACGGACCCCCGGGAGGGTGCTGGAACACCCTCCCGAGGCCGCGCCCGCTGCAGCAGAGCACGGTTGAACTGCCCGGCCTGCTGCACCGGTAGCGTCGGCGCGCGCGTCCATCGGCGTGTTCCGCCGCGCCTTCGGGTACACCCCCGGTGCGCACCGGCGGTGGACGGGGCGCCGTCGCGGACGGCCGCCGTCCGGCTCACCAACTGCCCGACGACCCGCCGCCGTCCGAGCCACCCCCGCCGAACCCGCCGTCCGACCCGCCGCCGAACCAGGTCGGGGTACCACCGTCCGATCCGGCGACGGGCCCGTACGCCGACGCCGTACCCGTGCCCGCGCCCCGCCCGCGACGACGGTCCCAGCGGGCTACCGCGACGAAGAAGACGACGAGCACCGCGGCCGACACGGCCAGGAACACCCAGACCGGCGGTGACCCGTCGGCGTCGCCGGAATCCGGTACGGCCGCCGACGGTGCACCGGGGACGTCGTCCGGAGCGACGCCGGTCGCGTCGGTGGGCGGTGCCGCCGAGGCGAGGCCGGCCAGCCCGACCAGCTCCGTGCCGGGTGGCACCGGGTGGCCGATCCGCCGGCGGATCTCGTCCAGCCCGGCGAGGATGCCGGCGGCGTACGCGCCCCGGCCGAACGCGGGCGTGATCGTCGCGGCGATGATCTCGTTCGCCTGGCCGTCGCTGAGCCGGTCGGCCATGCCCCGGCCGGTGGCGATCCGCAGCCGGTGGTCGTCGACCGCGACGACGAGCAGCACGCCGTCGTCGCGGCCCCGCTGGCCGACGCCCCAGGCGTTGAACAGGCCGGTCGCCCAGGTCTCGATGGTGGCGTCCCCGGTCGTGGGGACCACCGCAACCGCGATCTGGTCGCCGGCACGGCTCTCGTCGGCACGTAGCACCTCGGTGATCCGGTCGCACAGTTGCCGGCCCAGGACGCCGGTGGTGTCGACGCACCGGCCATCGGGAGCCGGATACGCCGGTGCCGCCACGGCGGGTCCGGCGGTACCGAACACCATCAACGTCGCGGCCGCCGCCGCGACCAGTCCCCGTCGCATACCGCCACTGTGGACACCGCTGTCAACCGGCCGCCGGCCGTTCAGCCGCCGACGACCACCATGTGTGGGTACGGATGCCGCAGGAAGTCGTGGTGCGAGATGTCCCAGCCGTACCCGCCCGCGTTGCCGAACACCAGCAGGTCACCGACGCGCAACCGGTCCACCGGCAGGTCACGGGCGAGCACGTCGCGGGGGGTGCACAGCTCGCCGACCACGTCCACGGCCCGGCCGGCCACCTCGGGCCGGTCGAACGGGTACGGCCACTCCTCGACGGGGACGACCGCGGCGGGATGGCTGTAGCCCCAGGCGGCGGGCAGCCGGAAGTGGTGGGTGCCGCCGCGCAGCACGGCGAACCAGCGGCCGTGGGTGCGCTTGAGGTCGATCACCTCGGCGGCGTACCAGCCGGCGGCGGCGACCAGGAAGCGGCCGGGTTCGAACACGAGCGTCACCCCGGCGGGCACGGTCACGGCCGCGAGGCCGGCGCGCAGCGCGTCGAGGTCGAAGCGCCGGTCGCCGGTGTAGTCGACGCCGAACCCGCCGCCGACGTTGACGTACGTCAGGTCCACGCCGAACCGGCGGGCCGCGCGCGTCGACCAGTCGAGCGCGTCGGCGACGTACGCCGCGTGCGCGGCCGCGTCGAGGTTGTTGGACACGGCGTGCAGGTGGAACCCGACCAGCCGCAGCGCCGGCAGGGCCTTCGTGAGCGCGACCGCCTCGCCCAGTGCCGCCTCGTCGATGCCGAACGGGGTCGGCACGCCGGTCATCCGGTGGCTGCCGGCCGGCCCGGCACCGGCCCGGTTGACCCGCAACGCGATCCGCACCGGCGTACCGCCGGCGACCGCCGCCAGGCGGCTCAGTTCCAGCAGGCTCTCGACGTGCACGAGCGTGCCGCTGGCGACGGCCGCCGCCAGTTCGGCGTCGGTCTTGGCCGGGCCGCCGAAAGCGATCGTGGACGCACCGGCCGTCACCGCCAGGTCCAGTTCGCCGCCGGAGGCGACCTCCAGGCCGTCGACGGCCGGCAGCAGGGCCGCCACGACGTCGGGGTGGCCGTTGGCCTTGACCGCGTACAGCAGCCGCGCGCCCGCCGGCAGTGCGGCGCGGACCGCGGTGGTGGTACGGGCCAGCACGCCGGTGTCGTAGACGTAGGCGCAGACCGGGCGCGGCAGTGCGGCCAGTGCCCCGGTGACGGTCGCCGGGATCAGCACAGCGGGTTCCGGACCGGCACGTACACGTCGCCGCCGCCGCGTAGCCGCATCCGTACCAGTGCCTTGTGCGGCACCAGCGGCGCGGTGAGGAACCGGTGGTCGTCGGCGGCGGCGGCGCCGACCACCGGGTCGCCGCGCAGTTCGTCGTACACCTCGTCGACGGTCTCGCGCACCGACCGCCACGCCGCGTTCTCATCCAGGCCGTGCGAGCGGGTCAGCTGGACCACCAGCTCGCCGAGGTGCGCCTGCAGCGCGGTGTAGGCGAGCTTGGCGCGCATGACGTCGGCGTCGTCGGTGCCGATGACCGAGCCGGGCCACAGCTCCACCCGGTGGCCGCTGGCGGCCAGCCGGGGACGGTGCAGCCGGAGGCCCGCGAAGTCCCGCAGGACGAGGCGGCGCGGAGTGCCGTCCTGGAAGACCAGCACACAGTTCTGCAGGTGCGCCTCGAGCGCGATGCCGTGCCGGGTGGCCAGGCGCAGCAGCGGGGGCAGCAGCAGCCGGGCGTACGCGGCGACGAAGCGCGCCGCGGCGTCCGGCCGGGACCCGATGCGCCGGCCGGCGGCGTACCGGTCGACCAGCTCGGCGACCACGGTCGACCCGGTCACCGGCGACGTGGCGTACAGGGCGCCGCCGGGGACCGCGACCATACCGCCGCCCGCGTCGCCGCCAGCGGGCCCGCCCTCGAGCCGTCCGTCCAGGCCCCGGCGCACGATCGCTGCCAGGTCGCGCTGCTGCCGGCCGACCAGCCCGGCGGCGCCGGCCTCCTCGTCGAGCAGCAGGATCTGCGGCTCGACGGTCAGCAGCCGGTGCAGCAGCGCGGACAGGGCCGGCCCGTTACGGGTACTGGCCACCGAGATGGTCCGCCGGGTCGAGGTGACCTGGATGTCCAGCGACAGTTTGAGGTACCGGCGTGGCCGGCCGGGCCGCGCGTCGAGCAGCAGCGTGCGCAGCGCCGCCGTCGGGCTGCCGGTGAGGGTCAGCCCGTCCATCGGCACCAGCGCGCCGTCGGCGACCAGGTCGGCGTAGCGGCCGCGGACCACCCGGTCGAGCTGCCAGGCGTGTACCGGCTGCACGGCGAACCCCGGCCGGTACGCCGGCACGCCGAGCAGCTCACCGACGTCGTCGCCGGTGTGCAGGTCGCGGCGGACCGCGACGAACCCGACGGTGGTCGACGGCGCCTCCAGGTCGTGGGCGAGCGCGTCGGTGACGCTCCAGCCCAGCCGGGTACGCCCGCAGGGGTGCAGATTGTGCCCCTCGGTGGCGAGCCGCTCGAAGAACACGGTCTGGTCGTCGCCGGCCAGCCGGCTGGCCAGCGCGACGCTGTCCCGCGCGGCGGCACCGCCGACCCCGATCTCGGCACCCCCGGCACTGCCCGCACCCGCGGCGCCGAACGAGGGGCGCCGCGCATAGGCGAGGGCGAGGTGTACGGCGGCGTCGGCCAGTTCGACGGCCAGGTCGCCGCCGCCGCGCGGGTGTCCGCGCATGCGTGCGGGCAGGTCGGCCAGTACCCGGGCCGGGTCGCGGACCAGTCGGGCCTCGATCCGGTCGAACGCGTGCCGGGTGACTCCGTCGGCGAGCCCGGCCAGCCGGTCGGGATCGCGCAACCCGGCGAGGTCCTCCCGGTACGCGGCGCCGACCAGCCGGGCCGCGACGGTGTGCACCGCGCGCGGGAGCGCGTCGGTGAACCCGGCGTACAGGTCGGGGGCGGCGACGGCCAGTTGGTCGCGCGCCGACGCGACGGCGACCTCCAGGGCGGTCTCGGCGATCGTGGTCATCGGGCCTCGAGCGGATTGTCGTGGAGCGTCCAGCGGTCGGTGAGCGGGTCGTCGGCCAGCCGCATCGCGGTGGTCGCCTTCAGCGGCCAGGGTCCGGTGCGCAGCGCCAGGCCGTCGGCGCGGGCGGCGTCGGGCAGCGCGGCGTAGGCCCCGGCGAGGGCGGTGTCGGCGGCGCGCCACAGCCGCGCGGGCGGCAGGTCGTACTCGCGGGCCAGCACCGCGACCAGTTCGCTGACGACCCCTCCCAGCAGCGCCGCGGCGAGCTTGGTCCGCAGGACGTCCGGGTCGTCGCTGACGAGGTCGCCGCGCAGCGGCGGGGCCGCCACGCCGGCCGCCGCCAGCCGTCGCGGGCTGACCCGCACTCCGCCGAGGTCGCGGTAGAACAGGCCGACCGGCCGGCCCCGGCGCAGCACCACGCACATGTTCTGACCGTGCGCCTCGAGGGCGACGCCCAGGTGCAGCAGGGTGGTCGTCGCCGGGAACAGCAGGTGGACGAGGTCGGCGAACAGGTCGACCGGCCGGTCGGGGTAGCCCAGCGTGACGGCCTCGCACACCAGCGGCCGCCCGTCGGCGGGGGAGCGGGCCGTGAGCGCCGCCAGGGGGACGACCACGTCGCCGCCGGTAGGGCGGGGTGCCCGCCGCCGCACCATGGCCAGGCTGCGGCTGGGCGCGCCGTCGACGACGACCGCGCCGGCGGCGACCTCCGTCAACAGGTCCAACCCGCGGGTACCGGCGACGAGCCGGCCCAGCAGCGCCGACAGCACCGGTCCATTGTGGAGGGCGGCGTCGGAGACGGTCCGTACGGCACTGGTCATCTGCACGTCCACGGCGGTCTTGACGTGCCAGGCCGGGTCGCCGACGGGCGCGAGGGTCCGCAGGGACATGAGCGGTCGCGCCGGTACGGTCTCGGCCGAGACGACCAGGCCGGGATGGCCTGGCAGCACGTGGTCGCGCTGCCAGGGGTGCATCAGCAGCCGGGGCGGCAGCCCTGTGCCGGTGCTGACCCAGCGGTCGGCCGGCACCTCGACGACGGCCAGCTCGACCACCGGCCGGTGCTCCGGGGCGTAGGCGAGGACGTCGGCGGTGGACAGTCCGCGCCGGGTGCGGCAGCAGGGGTGCAACGGATGCCCGTCGACGACGAGCTGTTCGGCCAGCGCGGTCGCGGCCTGCGGTGTCATGCGGGCCAGCCGCTCGAGCATCGGTGGACCGCCATCGAGTACCGGTTGCGCCGCGCGGGCGAGCGCCAGGTTGGCGACCGACTCGTCGAGTTCGGCGCACAACCGGTCGGCGTGGCCGGGCAGGCCGAGCGCGGCGAGGAGCGGGGTCGGGTGGTCGTACGGTGTGCCGTCGAGGGTCAGGGCCAGGCCAGCGGGCGCGACGGCGAACGGACGTGCGGCGTCGCCCGCGCCGCGCAGGCGACGGCCGCCCGTGAGGGTGACGGTGAGGTCGCCACCGTCACGGGTCACGCCGGTGACGCCGGCGATCGGCTCCCGGGTGAGTGCTCCCCACAGCCGCGACAGGATGGCCGCCCGTGCGCCGGGGAGTGCGTCCGCGTACGCGCGGCGTAGGTCCGATCCGAGAGCCGCCGCGGTGGTGCCCTCCGCCGGGGTGGGATCGGTCGGCGTGCGTTGCGGGACCGGGATGGGACCGGTGGGGGTGCGGTTCCCGGCCCGGGTGCTGCGCGCGGTCGGAGTGGTGCGCTCGGCCGGGGTGGCGCCGGCGCTGCCTCGATGCGTCACCCATACCCCCTGTCGACCGCGACTGTCTCTCAGGCTATCCGGTGACTACCGCCCGCCAACGGCGCAGGTCGGTCATAACCGACAGCCCCGCGCCCGCCACGAAGCTAGCTTCCTAGGATGCCGTACGCGCGGTGCAGACCGCCACCCGGTAGGGGACGCGGTGGCCCGTACCGCGCCTGATGTCATCGACCGGTACGACCGTCCAGCGCCTCCGGCCGGTGCGGTTGTCCAATGTCTCCGTCCGCGGTCGCCGGGCGGAATCCGCACCGTTACCCGGATGTCGTCACCGGCCGGTGTTACCGCCGGTCGAACCAGTCGCGTGCGGCTGCCGCGTCACCCGCACCGAGCGCGACCATCAGCGCGGTGCGGGCCTTGGTCGCGCTGATGGTCACGGGCGCCGATCGCGCCGACGCGGGCGCGCCGGGCGATACCAAGCATCCTAGGATGCTTTAGCCGACGTGGCTCCCGCCACGCCATATACGGGGGCGACCGGAATACGGTAGAAACCCGCGGGCGCCGAGCCGGCCACCGCGCTGGTTGAGTAGCAGCGCCGGGTTGCCGTCGGCTCCTGTCCGGACGGGCGTTCGTGGTTGATCCATAGGGCGAGGTCGGGGCGTAGCTGTGGGGTGGACGGGGATCTCGCGGTAGCCGCCGCCTTGCCCAGCCGCACGACGAGGCATGGACGTCGGCGTAGCGCGGCGGCAGCGGCGCGGGTTGGCGTCCCTGGCGCCGGGGCGTGGCGAGTGGCTCCGATTTATCTGAAGTGATGTCCGGCGTCAGCGGACCGCCCTGGAACGCTTTATCTGACGTCACGCCGGGATTCTGCTTCAGATAAATCGGATTCTCTGAAGCTAGGAGATCAAGCCACGCAGAACTCGTTGCCTTCGGGGTCGCGCATGGTTACCCCGTAATGATCCATGCCTGGCTGTGCCAGTACGCGGACCACGGTTGCGCCGAGCCCGGTCAACCGCTGCACCTCGGTGTCGACCTGCTCCCGACGCGTCTCTAGGGCTACCGTTCGATCAGCGATCTTGATGTCCAGATGCAGCCGGTTCTTGACAGCCTTGGTCTCGGGGACCGGCTGGAACCAGATCCGTGGTCCGACACCGTCTGGGTCGACGATGGAGTCCACGTCATCGTCGGCCATCTCGTCCAAATCGTCCTCAGGCACCCCGAGAGGGCGGTAGTACGCCTTCCACCGTGCCCGCGCAGGTCGTATCCCCTCACCTAGCATCCTAGGAAGCCTGAAGAGGCGTGGCTCACGCCACGCGCCCATTCGCCGCTACGCGGCGGGGCGCCTCGTCCCGGTCCGGGGGAGTGTGTCGTGGCACATGGCGCGCCGCCCGGCGCCGCTCGTCATCGGACATCACGCGGCAGCCGACGGGATCCGCGCGCGTAATCCGTTGGTCGTGCACGCGATCCGCTGGTCGCGTGGGTGTGCGTGCGCCTCGGCGGGTCAGTGGTTTCGTCGGCCGGCCGTGTCGTGCCGCAGTTCGGGCGTCGCCCATGCGATCGCTGCCACGGTCACCGTGGTCAGCAGGCCACCGACGCAGATCACCGTTCGGGGGCCGTGCGTCGCTGCGGCGGCCCCGTGCAGCAGGTTCGCGATCTGCGGGCCGCCGATGAGCACGACGGTGAGCGATCCCTGGATCCGGCCGCGCATGGCGTCGTCGGTATGTGCCTGTGCGATGGCGTTGCGGAAGGTGCTCAGCAGGAAGTTCGCCGCCCCGCCGAGGGTGAGCGCCACCAGTGCGATCCACAGGTGCGCGGCCAGCCCGAGGACCACGACGGTGACGCCCCACGTGGCTGCGGCTGTGGCCATGAGGGCGCCGTGGCGTCGAGTGCGGGTGAACGTGCCCGACATCAGGCCGGCTGCGAGGACGCCGGCCGGGTAGGCGGCGTAGAGGAGTCCCAGTTGCGGGCCGCCTCCGGCGGGCCCGCCGTAGGTGTGTCGGGCCAGCTCCGGAAACAGGGCCACCGGCATGCCGAAGACCATCGCCGCGAGGTCCACCGCGATCACCGCGACCAGCAGCCGGCTGGCCGCCAGGTACCGGAACCCGGCCAGTGCCTGGCGGATCGTGGGGCGGCGTCGACGCGCGTGCGGCTGCGGGTCGTCCGACGGGCTGGTCGGGCCGGCGTGGGGTGGCAGCGGCGGCAGTGTGACGACGGCCCGCACGACGGCGAGTAGCGCGACGGCGTCGAGCAGGTACAGCGTGCCGAGCCCGACGAGTGGGATCAGGATTCCGGCCAGTACCGGCCCGAGGATCGATCCTGCGTAGCGGACCAGTGAGTTGAGACTGTTCGCCGCTGGTAGCAGCTCGGTCGGGACGAGGCGGGGTACGGCGGCGCCCATCGTTGTCATGATCGTTCCGAGGGTGAGTGCCTGGCAGGCCACCAGGGCCAGCAGGACCGGGACCGAGTGGCCGCCGAGGGCTGCGTGGGCCCACAGTGCCGTGTAGGTCGTCGCCAGTCCGCAGTGGGCGGTCAGCAGGATCGCCCGCCGGTCGATGAGGTCGGCGAGGGCGCCGCTGTACAGGGCCGCCAGCACGAGCGCGATGAACGCCACCGCGGCCGAGGCGCCGATGGTCGCCGACGATCCGGTCAGGGTGAACAACTGGGCCGGTACCGCGACCGCGCTGAACGAGCCGCCTACCGCGCAGACCACCGAGGCGGTCCACAGTCGCCGGTACGCCGCGATGGCCAGCGGGCGGCGGTCGACCGGGTAGGCGCCCAGCGATCGGGCCGTCCGTGTGCTCGTCGGGTGGATCCGCACTGTTCCTCCTCGTCCGGGTCGCCGTGGTCGGCGCGGACGAGGGTGTGGCTTGCCCCTGGGTGAAGGTCAACATGGCGGCGGCGGTCGCCGGATAATGCTCCCTGTGTCGCAGGTGATGTTGTGGACGGACCGGATCCGGCTGGTGCCGTTGGCCGAGGAGCATCTGGAGTACGAGGTCCAGCTCGACTCGGACCCGGAGGTCATGCGCTTTCTGGGTGGCGGTCGGGCGCGTACCCGGCAGGAGGTGGAGGATCTGCATCGTCGCCGCCTGGCGGTCGCGGGCCGGGTGGCGGGGCTGGGCTTCTGGGTCGGTTTCGTCGGCGGGGAGTTCGTCGGATGGTGGATTCTGGAGCCGCCGGAGCGCGCCGGCCAGGGGCCGGTCGAGGGGCAGGCAGAGCTCGGGTACCGGCTGCTGCGTGCGTCCTGGCGTCAGGGTCTGGCCAGCGAGGGAGCCCGGGAGTTGATCCGGCACGGGTTCGACGATCTCGGGTTGACCCGGATCTTCGCCGAGACGATGGCGGTCAACGCCGCTTCCCGCGCGACGATGGCCGCGGTGGGGATGCGGTATGTCCGTACGTTCCATCTGGACTGGGAGGAACCGATCGCCGGGAGTGAGTTGGGTGAGGTCGAGTATGAGATCACCCGGCGGCAGTGGTTGGCTCGCGGTGAGGCCGGCGGACCCGGCCCGTCGCGATTCGGCGGCTAGACCTGCCGGCCGTGTGGGTGGCGGGGCGCGCCAGGTGGCATACGGACCATCGGTTCGGTGAACTGCGGGAGATCGTTACCGCGGTGCGCGGCGGCGTCCGCCCCGGTTGAGTCGGCGGCATCGTTCGCGTCAGCGCGGTTGCCAGGCTTCCGGGGCGGCGGTGAGGCGTCGTACGTGTGCCGGGAGTCGGCCGCGGACCAGGTCGGCGAGGCTGACCTCGTCGAGGACGTTGCGGACGGCCGCGCGAACGGCGACCCACACCTGTTGGAGGTGGGCGGCGGTGCCTTCATAGGCGGTGTCTTCGGGGCGCAGTCCCCGTACGGCGGCGAGTGGGCCGTCGACGGCGCGGAGTACCTGCCCGACGCTGATCTCGGCGGGTGGGCGGGTGAGGACGTAGCCGCCGTCGACGCCACGCAGTCCGCGGACGAGGTCGGCGCGGCGCAGGTCGGCCAGGATCGCTTCGAGGAATTTACGGGGCAGGGCCTGTTCGTCGGCGATGCTCTGGGCGGACACCGTGGCCGGGTAGGTGGCGGCGAGGCCGAGGGCGGCCCGGACGGCGTAGTCGCCGCGCGCGGAGACCTGCATGGGCTCATCATGCCAAGTCGGTCGCGGTGTGGGCGGACGGGTCGGTGTGTGCGCTGGGGCGTGGGGCGCCATATCGTTACGTTTCGTGCGGCTGGTGACGTTCAACCTGATGCACGGGCGGTCGTTGCAGGATGGCCGGGTCGATCCGGCGCGGTTGACCGCGGCGGTGGCCGGGCTGGACGCGGATGTGCTCGGCATGCAGGAGGTGGATCGGGATCAGCCGCGCAGCGGAGGTGCCGATCTGGCGGCGTTGGCGGCGGCGGCGTTGGGTGACCGGGCCGCTCACCGGTTCGTGCCGACGGTGATCGGTACGCCGGGGGAACGGTTCCGTACGGTGACGGCGTCGGACGCGGGGGTGGGCGAGCCGCACTACGGGGTTGCGTTGGCGACGCGGTGGCCGGTGCGGGAGTGGCGGGTGGCGCGGTTGCCGGCGGCGCGGATGCGGGCGCCGGTGTACGTGCCGGGCCCGTCGGGCGGCGGGATGATCCTGCTCGATGACGAGCCACGGGTGCTGTTGGCGGCGGTGGTGGACGGGCCGTGGGGCGCGATGACGGTGGCGACGACGCATCTGTCGTTCATTCCGGGGTGGAACGTGCGGCAGTTGCGGCAGGCGATCCGGGTGTTGCGGACGTTGCCGGCGCCTCGGCTGCTGTTGGGTGATCTGAACATTCCGGGACGGGTGGCCGGGGTGGTGTCGGGATGGCGGATGCTGGCTCACCGGCCGACGTATCCGTCTCCGACGCCGCGGGTGCAGTTCGACCATGTGCTGCTTGATCCGCGTGGTGCGGCCGGGTTGCCGCCGCCGCGGGAGGCGCGGACGCCACCGGTCACGGTGTCGGATCACCGTCCGCTGGTGGTGGAGTGGTGAGGATGCCGTCGTCGTCGAGCGGACGCATGATCGCTTCGCTGATGCGGCGGAGCTGGTGTACCTGTTCGGGGGTGAGCGCGTCGAACAGGTGGGCGCGTACGCCGGCGACGTGTCCGGGTGCGGCGGCGGTGAGGGCGGCGAGGCCGTCGGCGGTGAGTTCGGCGATCTGGCCGCGTTTGTCGGTGGCGCAGTCACGGCGGGTGACCCAGCCGCGTTCTTCGAGCCGGGCGACGGCGTGCGACAGGCGGCTGCGGGACGAGCGGGTGCGCCGGGCGAGTTCGCTCATGCGCAGGCTGTGTCCGGGGGGCTCGGACAGCCAGACGAGAATCTCGTAGTAGGCGTGGGGCATGCCGGCGTCGCGTTGCAGTTCCCGGTCGAGCTGGTCGAGCAGGAGTTGGCTGGCGCCGAGGAAGGCGCGCCAGGTGCGCTGCTCGTCGTCGTCGAGCCAGCGGGGTTGGGCCATGTGCGTCACTGTACCGTCCGGGCGTCGGGCGTTTGAACGTTCAACAAGCTGTTACGGTCGGTGGTAACCGCGAGGAGGCTTTCGATGCCGGTCACCCGTCTCAACCATGCCGTGCTGTACGTCGGTGACCTCGCCCGTAGTGTCGCGTTCTACCAGGACGTTCTGGGGTTCCGGGCGGTGATGTCGCTGCCGGGGGCGGTGTTCCTGCAGGCCGCCGGTTCCACCAACGACCACGATCTCGGTCTGTTCGAGGCCGCTGGGGTGGGTGCGTCGCAGGCGGGGCGGGCCACGGTCGGGCTGTACCACCTGGCGTGGGAGGTGGACACCCTCGGGGAGCTGGAACGCCTGGCCGGGCAGTTGGCGGCGGCCGGTGCGCTGGTCGGGGCGTCCGACCACGGGACGACCAAGAGCCTGTACGCCAAGGATCCCGACGGGTTGGAGTTCGAGGTGGTGTGGGTGATCCCGGCCGATCTGCTCGACGACGAGGCCCTGCGGGCGGGGCCGCGGTTCGGCCCGTTGGACATCGGTCGGGAGAAGTCCCGCTACGGGGCGCAGACCCGCGGTGGGGTGGGTGTGTCGGCGCCGGAGGCCGAGTAGTCGCGACGCACGGCGCATCGCCAACCCGCGATGCGTAAAGCCGCCATATGCATGAAATGTCCCGTAAGCGGGCATCGGGCGTGGGTGACCCGTAGCGACCGTGACCTGGCCATGCCCACCATCGAGGACCTCGACGGCCTGGCGTTTCTCGTGGAGTCCGCCGCCCCCGGCGACGACCTGTACATCAGGTGGTCCACGGGGCCCGACGTCGACCTCGACGCCCGCGGCGACGGCGACCGGAGCAGCCGGGACGCCCTGACCGGCGTCGCCCTGCCCGGTCTGTCGGCGAACCCGCTGCGGGTGGAGCCGTGGTGGGGCGACCGGTCGGTGCGGGTGTGGGTGGCCCGGCGCCTGTACGACTACCGGCATCTACGCGACCTGCGCGGCCCCGGGGTGCGGCCCTGGGTGATGGTCGCCGAGCAGTGCGGGCGCGGCCCGGACAACGAACCGCTGGTGACCCGGGTACGGCCGATGGCCTGGATCTCCGACCGGGCGCTGGCCGAGTGCGAGGCCCTGATCGAGGACCTCGGCTCGACCGAGTGGGGGCCACTCGACCGGCGCTGACCGGGTAGGTGTTACCGGCCCGTGGCGCCGGGGCGCGCGTTTGGGATTGGTGACACGTGTCGTAGCTGCTCCTGATCGTCCTGCGTGCCGGGTTTGCGCTGGTGTGGGCGAGGTACCTAGACAGCGGATGAGCAATTTCCGCCAGCTGACCGGTGTGGGCCGGGTGAGCGTCGCACGGACGGCGGACTCCACCGGTCACGAGACTTCCCGGCGGATGCCGCGGCGCCGGGATTACCTCGGAGCGGTCGGCCCGGGGGTGGTCGCTGGCGCGGCCGACACCGACCCGACCACGGTGGCCACCCTCGTCGTGGTCGGCGCGACTACGGTGTACGGGTTGGCGTGGCTGACGCTGCTGCTGCTGCCGATGCTGGCCGTGGTACAGACCCTCGCGACCCGGGTCGGGCTGGTCAGCGGCCGGGATCTGCAGAAGGCGGTCACCGACGCCTACGGCCGGCGGTGGGGCGTGCTGCTGTTGGTGTCGATCCTGACGGTCAACGTGGTGACTATCGCTGCCGACCTGGAGGCCGGCGCGGCGGCGATCGGCATCGCGACCGGCGACCGGTGGACCTGGTTTGTGGCACCCCTGGCGCTGCTGCTGCTCGGGCTGCTGATCATCGGCAGGTACGACGAGGTGCAGCGGGTGCTCAAGTACGTGCTGTTGTGCCTGTTCGCCTACGGCGTCGCCGCGGTGCTGGCCCACCCGCACTGGGCGGCGGTGGCGCGTGGCTGCCTGCTGCCGCAACTGGGGTTCTCCGCCGACTACCTGGCCGGGGCGTTGGCGTTGCTGGGTACGACGCTGACCACGTACATGTACGTGTGGCAGACCGTCGAGCAGGTCGAAGACCGGCCCGGCCGGCGCTGGCTGGGGGTCCGGGAGTTCGACGCGGTCATGGGTACGGTGTTGGCGGTGGTGGTGTTCTGGTTCATTCTGGTCGCCAGCGGCGCCACCCTCGGCGTCCACCACCTCAACGTCGACACCGCCGCGCAGGCCGCCCAGGCGTTGCGGCCGGTGGCGGGTCGGTTCGCCAGCCTGCTGTTCGCTGTTGGCCTGCTGGCCTCCGCGGTGGTCGCCCTTCCGGTGATCATGGCCTCGACCGCGTACGCCACCGGCTCGGCGTTCAACTGGCGACGCGGTCTGTCCCAGCCGGTGCGTGACGCGCCGGGCTTCTACGCCGTCCTGGCTGCCGGCGCGGTGCTCGGCACGGTGCTCGCGCTGGCCGGGGTCAGGCCGATCCGGCTGCTGTTTGTCGCCAGCATCATCGCCGGTGTGGCCACCCCGATCGGCCTGGTCATGCTCGTGCTCGTCGCCGGTAACTCGCGGCTGATGCGCGGGCAGCCCGCCGGCCGGCCGCTGCGGACCACCGCCTGGATGATCACTGGTGCGGTCACCGTGGTCTCGGTCGTCTACCTCGCCCAGCAGTTGCACCTGCTGGGCAGCTAGTAACCGGCGCTGGCCGCCGGCAGTTCGTGTGTGGTGGTGAGGAACGCGACGTTACGCGGCTACGGGCATGGTGCGTCGACGGCGCGGGGCGAACCGCTCGGTTTTGATCTGCTGGCCACGCTCGGCGGCCTGCGCGGTCCCGGCTGCTTCCTGCTCCGGATCCCGCAGCCGCACGGTTCGCGCGGCCTCCGCGCCGCCGATCTGCAGTGTTCAAGGGTGCCGACGACCGTCGACCGTTGACGGATGGTGATCGTTGCGGCGAGGACGGCGAGGACCGTGTCGCAAGCGGTGAACGTAGCGGAGCAGCTGGCCGACGTACCCAGCGCGGACGACGACCGCGAGCACGACCGCGGCAAGGACGGCGAGGTAGATCAGCCCGTGCCAGGCTGGCCCGCACCCGTGCGTGCACGGCACGCCATAGGCGACCGGCGGCAGGGCCGTCATGTACCGAGCCTATCGGGCGGTGCGCGAGGGCCGGTCAGACGGGAACGGACTCGCGTACGGTGTCGTCTTCGTCGAGATGCCAGTGCAGGTCGCGGATGCCGGGTTCCAGGGACAGGCGGGCGATGACGGGCTCCAGCGCCGGGGCGATGTCGCCGCTGACGGTGACGGTGGCGCGCAGGCTGACGGACTCGGTCTGCCCGCGCTGGGCGCGCAGCCCGGTCGGGGCCACGCCGCTGGAGGCAAGGGCCTGCAGCAGCAGGGCGCGGATGTGGGGCTCGTCGCCGCGGCCGCAGATCAGGTGGATGGTGGCGGGCTGGGTGGTGTCGGGGTCGGAGCCGGCCGACGGGACGTGGTCGAGCAGGCGTCCGGCGGGACGCAGGACGAGGTGGACGGCGAGGACGGTGGCGGTGCCGATGAGGGCGAGCGCGGTCTCGCCGGTGGCCGACAGCACGCCGACGGCCGCCGAGCACCACAGGGTGGCGGCGGTGTTGAGCCCGCGGACCCCGCCGCGGTCGCGCAGGATGACGCCGCCACCGAGGAAGCCGACGCCGGACACGACGTAGGAGGCGACCCGGGTGGGGCTGCCTGGGTCGCCGGTCGCCGCGCTGTACAGCACGAACAGCGTGGCGCCGGTGGCGACGAGGGCATTGGTGCGCAGGCCCGCCATCCGGGCGCGCCACTGACGCTCGACGCCGATCAGAGCCCCGCAGGCCACACCGGTGGCCAACCGGGTCAGAAAGTCGAGGATGGTCAGTGCGGGCACGGGACACCTCCTTCGGGACGGCAGAGCCGCAACGGTCGGGCCAGACGCGCGCCACTGGCCGGCGTCCGGCGGGCAGGCGACATGCCCGGCCGGCCGGACGCTGGGGCGCTGCGGGGACCGCGAGGCACCCGCAGCGGCGATGTCTGCTCAGCGGCCGAGCGCGACCTGGACGATCTTGATGGTCACCAGGGCCATCGCGATGACCAGGTAGGTGCGCAGCGCCCCCATGCCGATCTTGCGGGCGGTCGACATGACCGGCCGGGTCAGCGTCTGCAGCGGGGGCATCCGCCAGCTGTCGCGGCCGGTGCGGCCGGCCGGGTCTTCGGCGGTGCCGGTGCGCAGATGGCCGGTCAACGCGTACCCGGCCGCGATCACCCCGACCATCCCGCAGGCGGCCATGACCTGCAGGATGGCGGTCGCCGAGAGGTGCGGAAACAGCACGGCAGCGGTCAGGATGACCGACAGGGTGACCAGGACCCCGATCACCGCGAACGTGAACGCGTTGGTGCGCGGCCCGTTCACCCACGGGCCGAGCACCGCCCGGTCGTTGCACAGCAGCAGCAGGAACACCGACGCCGAGGGCAGCAGCACGCCGGCGAGGGCCTGCACGCCCTCGGTGAGCAGCCCCAGCGGGGCGCCGGGGATCAGCACGATGGTCGCCGCCGCGGCGACCAGCCCGGCGTAGACGGCGTAGAAGCCCTTTGCCCCGGACACGCCACGGTGCAGGGAGTGCTTGAGGCCCAGCACGTCGCCGACGGCGTACGCGGTGGACAGCGAGACGGCGAACGCGCCGATGATCGAGGCGTCCAGCAGCGCGACCGCGAACAGCACCCCCGCCACCGTGCCCGCCTTCGCCTGAAGCCCGGCGGCGATCCCGGCGGCGTCGGTGAAGTGGCCGAATACGTGGGTGCCGGCGAAGGCGCCCGCGGTGAAGCCCATCATCGCCGCCGCCCCGACGACGACCACGACGATGCCCAGCCACAGGTCGGCCTTCTCGTAGCGCACGAACCGCGGGGTGATCCGCTTGTCGATCACGTACGACTGCTGGAAGAACAGCTGCCAGGGCGCCACCGTCGTGCCCACGATGCCGATGACCAGCAGCATCACCGTGGCCAACTGACCGGACCCGCCGGGCAGGGACGGCACGACGAAGTCGCGGGCCATCCGGGCGACCGCGGGGTGGACCATGACGTAGATCGGCACCAGCAGCAGCGACGCCGCGCACAGCGTGATCGCCACCCGCTCGAAGCGGCGGAACGACCCGGTGAACGCCGACGCGACGATGACCACGGCGGCCAGCACGACGGAGGCGACCTTCGGCAGGCCCAGGTAGCCGCTGGCCAGGGTGATGCCGATGAACTCCGTCACCAGCGTCAGCGCGTTGAGCAGGAACAGGTCGATCACGCTGAACGCGCCCCAGAACCTGCCGAACCGCTCCAGGATCAGCCGGGCGTGCCCCACGCCGGTGACGGCCCCCAGTCGCAGCACCATCTCCTGGTTGACGTACAGCACGGGCACCAGCAGCAGCAGCGTCCACAGCAGCCGGGTGCCGTAGTTCTGCCCGGCCTGCCCGTAGGTGGCGAAGGCGCCCGCGTCGTTGTCGCCCACCATCACGATCAGCCCCGGACCGATGATCGCCAGCAGCGTCTTCAGCTTCGCCGACAGCCCCCGGCGGGCCGCGGCGTCGTGCAGGCGGATGGTGCCCAGCGCGCCGTGGATGTCGCCGCGGTGCGCCTCGTCGCGCACCGCGGTGGCGCGCGGCGCCTGGATCAGGATCGCGTCGTTCATGGTGGCCTCCCAGTGCCCCGAGCGGGGCGGGTTTCGGAAGGCACGCAGCCACCATCCCCCCTGCAGGAACGCGTGGGGAACCGGCCAAGCGATCATGATCGCTGGCGTGGACGTACGGCGCGGCCGGGCGCCGCGCAGGAGAGGTGGTTACCGCGTGCCGGAAGAACGCGAGGACAAGCGGACGGCGGGCCGTCTATGGCCCGGACCACTACTGCAATCCATGTCTCTCGCCTCCTTCCGGCCGGGACGCGCATGAACTCGCGCCTGTCTCGACTCGGCAAGGAGCGGACCGGCCCGCCGCTGCGGCCGGTTCACCCCGACTCGTCAGAGCTTTGGCACTTCACGGCGTAATCCCCTCAGCAGGGAAGCCACCTGGGGTCCCCCCTTAGCCCGGGAGGACCTGTCCTGATCCGGAGCGTCTCTCGACGGGTGGGATCAGTGGCCTGTGTCCGTGAAGACGCCTCACCGAACGAGGTGCCCTCTTCGAAAAACCCTAGAAAAGGCTAGTCCTCGCTTACGCCTGCCGGCAACCGCGGGCGCGGGTGGGAGCGGTGGGAGGCCGCGCCGTCGCCGCCGTGACGACGCACCTGACTGTGACGATCAGGTACAGCGTCACCGCCCGGTGGCCCGCCACCCCGGTGCGTCCGCGCCCGGCCGGTGTGGCGGGCCCGCCCAGGACGGCACGTACCCGTCGAGCCGGCCCGGCGGCCGGACGTAGTCGACCGTCCCGAAGTCGCTGTCCATGCGCGCCACCAGGTCGTCGGGGTAGCCCGGCTCCCCGGCCGGTACGTCGACCGGGCGGCGCCCCAGGCCGTCCAGCCAGCGCGCCGTGGCCGCCAGCGACAGCCGCGCATGCCAGGAACCGCCGTCGGTGTGCCGCCGGCGCAGCCCTTCCATCGCCGCCGCGGCCGCCAGCCAGCCCGTACCGTGGTCGAGCACCTGCGCCGGCAGTGCCGCCGGCGCGCCCGGCCCGTTCCAGGCGATGCCCGTCGCGAGCTGTACCAGGCTGTCGAAGCCGCGCCGGCCGCGCCACGGGCCGGCGTGCCCCCAGGCGTTGATCGACACGTACACCAGTCCGGGGCGCAGCGCCGCGCACTCCTGCGGGCCGAAACCCAACGCGTCCAGCGCGCCCGGCCGGAACGCCTGCACCAGCACGTCGGCGTCGCGCACCAGGTCACGCAGCGCCGCCCGGCCGGCGTCGGTGCGCAGGTCCAGGTGCGTGAACCGCTTGCCGAAACCGGTGTCGACCACCAGCGTCGGCACCAACGCCAGGTGGCCGGCGCCCACCCGCAACACGTCCGCGCCGTAGGCGGCCAGGGTCCGCCCGGCCACCGGCCCGGCGATCACCCGGGTCAGGTCGAGTACCCGTACGCGAGAGAGGGGGCGGTCGGCCGCCGGCAGCGGCCGTGCCGGGGCATCGCCGACGCGGTCCATCGCCACCAGCGGCAGCCCGGCCACGGCCCGGCCCTGCGGGTGGTCGGCCCAGCCGGCCGGGGTGCGGAGCGCCGCCGCCGCGCCGCCCGCGGCGACCACCGCGTCCTCGACGGCCACCGCGGGCAGGGCCGCCACCGCCGCCGTGACCGCGTCACGGTCGCCCGGCACGCCCAGCGCGGCGGCGATCGCGTCGCGGTGCGCCGGGTAGTTGGCGTGCAGCCTCACCCATCCGTCGGCGGCCCGGTAGTCGCCGGACAGGTCGGCCCACACCGGGGGCGTCGCGCCGTCGATGCGCAGGTACCGCTCGCTACGGAACGCCAGCGTCGCGTGCCGCACGTCCACGGTCACCGCCGGGGCCGGCCCGCCCCGCGCCTGCCACAACCGGCCCGCCGCAGTGGTCGCCGCCGCGACCGTCGCGGCCGCGGCCACCTCCACCCGGTACGGCGACGTCAGCAGCGGGTCGGCGGCGACGACGTCGAGGCGGGCCGGGGTGTCCACCCCGAGTTCCCGACAGACGTCGGCGACCGCCGCGTCAACGAGTGCGCTGCCGACGACACCTGCGCCGTCGTTCACGCCTGCGCCGTCGTTCACATCTGCGCTGTCAGGCACATCGCTCATGGCGTCGACTGTAGGCGCACCGGCACGCTGCTCCCCGCCGGCGCGGCGGGCGCCACCGCCGTGACAGCCATCACCGCCGACGGCGGTTGACCCGCACGGGTAGCGTGCCCACCGGCCGGGTCGAAACCACGAGGTGGTGCGGGTGCACACAACGGACAGCGGAACGCCGGACGCGGGCATGTCCCACGACGAACGCGTCAGCAGACACCAGGAGGTGTCACGCACCCTGGCGTCGTACCGCGACCGGCACCTCGACCAGGCGCTGGCACACGCCAGGGCGTTGGGCTCCGGCATCGGCGGCACATCGGCGTTGCTGCACGTCGGTGACGTGCCGGTGTTCGTCAAACGGATACCCCTGACCGACCTGGAACGCCACCCCGACAACGTCATGTCCACAGCGAACCTGTTCGGACTGCCCCCGATGTGCCAGTACGGCGTCGTCGCGGTCGGCTCACCGGGCTTCGGCGCCTGGCGCGAGCTCGCGGCACACACCACGACGACCGAGTGGGTACTCGCCGGGCGCAGCGCGGCCTTCCCGCTGCTGTACCACTGGCGGGTACGGCCGGGCGCGCCCCCGCCGGCCGACGAGCACGCCGACATCGAACGCGCCGTGGCGTAC
Source organism: Planosporangium spinosum (assembly GCF_049999945.1). Taxonomy (NCBI): domain Bacteria; kingdom Bacillati; phylum Actinomycetota; class Actinomycetes; order Micromonosporales; family Micromonosporaceae; genus Planosporangium; species Planosporangium spinosum. The sequence continues at coordinate 355,730 of NZ_JBLYUB010000003.1, forward strand.
TGGGGCGGATCGCCGGCGGTACGCGACCGCCTGCACGCCCTCGCCCGTGCCTCAGCCAGCCTCGTCCTGTTCGCCGAGTTCGTCCCGCACACCCTCCGCGACTGGCTCGCCGCCCAGGTCACCGCCGGACCCGACGCCGTGGCAGCCGCCTGCGTGCTGCTCGAGTCGCGGCTGCCGACCGACCTGGCGTTCCTGAACACCAACGGTCTGATGCACTTCGACGCCCACTTCGGCAACATCCTCACCGACGGCCGACGCCTGTACCTCACCGACTTCGGGCTGGCCACCTCGCCACGGTTCGACCTGTCCACCCAGGAGACCGACTTCCTCGCCCGCAACCGCACCCACGACCTCGGCTACGCACTGATGGGGTTGGTCAACTGGCTCGTCACCACGGTGTGCGGCATCCCGGTACCGCGACACGGCGGGCCGGCGCGACGCAACGAGTACATCCGCGCCTGCGCCGCCGGCGCTGAGCCCGTCGGCGCCCCACCCCGCATCGCCGCGACGATCCGCCGGTACGCGCCCGTGGCAGCGGCCATGAACGACTTCTACTGGGACCTGTTCGGCGTCAGCCGGGCCACGCCCTACCCGACCGAGACGGTCGAACGCACCCTGCGCGCCATCCCCGGTCTCGCGTACCCGCCGACGGTCGCCCTGGACCGGCAGACGAGCTGACCGGCGCACCGCCGAGGGCAAGACCAAACGCGAGACCGTCCGCTGTATCAAGCGCTACCTCGCCCGCGAGATCGTCACAGCGCTCACGGCCGACCGGCGGACCTTCCGGGAACTCAGCCGAAGCGTCGGATCTTGCGCATGAGTATCGCCCAGACCCCGTACCCGGAACCGACGTTACCGGTGATCGCCCCTGCAGCGGAGCCCATCAACAGCGTGTTCGCACAGTCCGGGCAGACCTCCCGCCCGGTGATCGTCTTCTCGAACGGCTCGCGGACGCTGCGACCACAGTCAGTGCAGTCCCGGCCTGACAATCCCATCCCTGCCTCCTGCGATCGACTACCCGGCAGAGTAAGACCCCGGCACACGTCCATGCCTTCGTTGACCTTGTCGCGGCACGGCCTTGACGCACAGGAGCATCGCTTCGGCAGTACGGTCAGCTGCCGCGGAGCGGCGTCAAGCAGTTCGGTGACCTCGGTGAGCGCGACGGCGCCGGGCGGGGTGACGACCTCGTCGGGTACCGGCAGGCCGGTGGCGGTCTTCCCGTCGAGGATGAACGTGACGCGAAACCTCGTACGAGCGCGTATACCGCGCCTCCGGCGGCGCGCGGAACGCGCCTGGGCCGGCTGGTGCGGTACTCGTGAGCGGTGATAAATCCATTGTCACCCGAGGCGACTGTGCGTGTCATCGACCCGCGGGATGGTCTTTTCTGGGGGCCCGCCTCCTATCGTGGTCCGGGCCGTGACCGTGGCGAGGGACAGGACGGGGGCGAAACGTGGTGGACGAGCGGTACCGGGCGTTGGCTGATGAGCTGGTCGCGATGGCGGCGGTGGACCTTCACGCAACGCGCGAGGCCATGAACCAGGACGACCACGCCGCGCAGTTGGCGTGGCGACGGGTGACCACCGGGCACGGGGACCGGCTGGCTGAGCTCATGGCCGAGCACGGCTGGCCGACCGCGCGGCTGGTCGGGCCGGCGGCGGCCGTCAGCGCGTGGAAGCTGGCGCAGCACGCGGACCGGCAGTTGGAGGTGCAGCGGCGGGCGCTCGCGCTGCTGGCCGAGGCGGTGGCGGTGGGCGAGGCGAGCCCGCGGGAGCTGGCCCTGCTGCGCGACCGGGTGCTGGTCAACGAGGGTCAGGAACAGATCTACGGTACCCAGATCGCCGGCGTCCGCGACGGCGCGCCGGTGCCGTGGCCGTGCGTGGATCCCGAGCGGCTGGACGAGCGGCGGGCTGAGGTCGGCCTGGAACCCTTCGCCGTGCACGTCACTCGAACCGAACCCGCTCCGGATCCCTGGTACGAGCGCGAGACGACGGTTACCGGGTAGCCAGGGCCGGCGGATCCAGCAGGCAGTACTGCACCGGCAGCTCGCAGCCAGGTGTGGCCGTCCGGGCCGAGGCTCGTCCCGGTAGGCCCGCCGGCCCTCCCGCGGCAGGTAGGCGTACGGCCGCCCCTCCACCAGCGTGATGAGCTGCCAGGCGGCGCGCAGCGTGCGGGCAGACCCAACCGAGATCAATCCTGAGCTGCCTGGCCTCGGGCGCGCGCCCCACCGACACCGACGGGTACCCCCGACCAGGCGCCGCCCGTGTAGCACGCTGACACGGTCCGGCTCTTGATCGCGTACCCGGAGCTGCCGATGACCGGGTGCTGGAGCGCCGGAATCTCGACGACTTCGTGGGCGACGCTCATCAGCCTGGAGGGACATGGAGCGGGCCGCGAACACGGTGAAGATCAGTTCGCCGCGCATGTGATCGAGGGTGGCGGTCAGACCGGGACGGGTAGCGCCTTTCGCCGAGTTCGAAGTCGACCGCTACGCATGCGCACCCGCGAAGGCATGACGATCGCCCGGGCCAAGGGCAAACTCAAGGGCCGCGCGCCGAAGCTGTCCGCGCCCCGCCAGACGCACCTGGTCAAACTCCACGCCGCTGGCGAGCACGCCATCGCCGGGCTTGCCGAACTGTTCAACGTCTCCCGGCCGACCGTGTACCGAGTCCTCGATCGTGCTGCGGCGAAGGCCGAGGCGACCGCTTGACCACCGCTGGCCTGCGCGCTCACCGCCGTTGCGGCTGGTGACACGTTTCTACCGGCACCCAAGTCCACGTCCTGGCGAAGCAGGACGCCAACGCCCGATGTGTACTCCAGCGTTTGATCGCCGTCCTTGGCCAGGCCGTGTTCTTCAACCGGCTTCTGACGCGTCGTAGGAGAAGTCGTACCCGGTGAATTCGGTAACCGGGACGTATCCGATTCGCTGGTAGAGGGCGTTGCTGGTGGGGTTGGCCGGATCCGCGAACAGGACGACGTCCGTCGCACCCGTAGCCAGCGCGGCTCTGCTCGCCTCGACGGTCACGGCGCCCGCGTAGCCGCGGCCCCGGAGGTGGGCCGGGGTGTAGACGGGGTCCACCCGGATCATGCCGCCGACCATCGAAGTCGAGCCTGCGATGGAGACCGGAGTGCCATCCGGGGTCTCCCAGAACGTGAATTGCTTGTCCGCGAAGCGCGAGTCGGCCCAGGAGCCGGCGTCTATGGGGGGAGCCTCTCCGACGGCGGCGACGAACTCACCGCACCACCGGATGACTTGCTCATGGTCCTGCTCACCCGCCACTCGTCCGTGACCCTCTGGGGTCGGCTCCAGCGGGGTGAGTGTGCCGAGACGGTAGAGACTGCCCCACCAACTGGGCACCGAGGTTGCGCCTGTATGCCGCTGCCATGCCTCGGCGAAAGCGGTGGCGGTGTCGTGGTCCGCGGTGACGCCGGAGAGAGGGTGGCCGAGGTCGGCCAAGCGGGCGGCGAGAGTGTCGACCTGTTCCTGAGAGAGGGGGGTGAGGGTCAGGCGGCGGGACGGACGGCGGTAAAAAATGGCGCGGACCTCGCCCCCTGACTCCAGTCGGCCGAACACGGTGGCTTCGGCACCATCTGCGCCCGTCCCACGTGTTCGCAGTCTCTCAACCACTGTCAGCTGCGTGTTGTGTAGGGCGGGGCGCGAGCGCAGGAAATCCCCGGCTCGGGCGAAAAAGGCGTCGATGTCTTCGGTAAGGTGCCAGCCATCTGGACGCATGCTTCATGATCTCTCATGCATGCACGCGACTCCGGTTGGGCACGTACCGCGATCCGAGCGCAATCGGTGGTAGTCCCCTCCGAGGTACATGGCCCGGGCGGAGGTCTCCTCACCGAGCCGGACGTAGATGCCGAGCGTCGCCAGGTGCCGGTGGCGGGCACAGCACCCGCTCGCGTAGTGGGTTGCGGTCGTCGGCGAACAGCCGCTCCAGGCGGGCGCGGGGGATGGTCTTGTCCCGGGTCCGGGTGACCTTGCGGCGTTCCAGGCGCCGGCCGGGGTCGGTGGTCAGCCAGTCCTGGCGGCGGCAGTAGGCGGTGAACGAGGTGAGCGCGGACAGGTGCTTGTTCCAGGTGTTCGCGGCGCACTGGTCCCAGCGGGTCATCGTCTGCTCGTAGATCTCCGGGGTGAGCGCGGCGACCGGCACCTGATCGCCGGCGGTCTCGCGCAGCCGGCGCAGGGGCTCGGTGTAGGTGGCGCGGGTGCCGGGGTCGTCGCGGAACCGGTCGAGGAACGCGTCGACGGCGACCACGAGCGCCACCGGGCGGTGGGCGGTCGGCAGCGGGATCACGGACACCTCGGCGACCTCTTCCGGTGATGTGACACAGAATGTGGCCGAGTCGCCCTCGCCGCAGTGATGGTGTCCCGCAGGTGGCGATGGGTGGATCATCGCACCGTGACAGAGAATACGGGATTCTCTGTCACAGGTGTGCGCCAGTAACGAGCAGGTCAGGCGCCTCGAACCCCGCGCTGACCTACCTGCCGCGGGGGTCAGCATCCCAACCCCTCCGGCCGTCAGCGGAGCTGATGGTGCGGTCGATGGGCGTGGCACCCAGGTTCCCGCACCTACCGCGCCCTCGACCGCGCCGTTGAGCAGGTAAGACCCCCGTGGCGTGCCTTCTGGTCGGCGAAGCGTGTCACCAGACCTCCGGCCCTCACCTTTTAATCGGCATTTCTCAATAACATATGTCCACTGTGCATGGGCCACCGAAGGCGGGCGACAAGGCTCACAAGTTATAGCCAGACGTCAATCTTATGACGGTCGATCGCTTCCCGGAAGGATCAACCCACTACTTACTGCAACGGGGAGGATTGCAGAGTGTCACACTCGTTCAAGAGGTGGCTCGCTGCCGCCACCGGCGCTGCGACCGCAGGGCTGCTGCTACTGGCTGCTCCGGTTCAGGCGGCGCCTACGGCAGAAGCAGCCGACGTCAAGCCGAACACCGCGAAACCCAGCGCTGCCGAGATCGAGGCGAATACTGCCGCCGCGTAAAGCGTGCGGGAGGCAAGTCGCCTTCCGCACGCTTTTTCGGCGTTAGCAATCGCCGCCAGTGGGCGACGTCATGATTGACACTTCGCGCACGTGGGTGAGGTCAACCGTCGGTGTCAGTTCCACACTGCTCGCTTCCGCCGCCTTGTCCGAGGAAGCTCGTCCAACCGTAACAGCGCCGACCTGGTCATTCGGCTGGCACGGATCCGGCACCAGAACACGATTTCCCGCAGACACCGTATACACCTTGTCACCTGTCGGTATGCGTTCCATGACGAGACTCGTTCCGGTGCCACGCACGGAGCCCGGCACATCGCTGATGTCGGTGTATGCCGGGCCGGCGAATCCGGTACTGGTAAGCAGGTCAATTGTCGCTTCGCCACGCGTGACGTCAACCGCGGTCACGCGTCCGACCAAACCCTTGGTCACAACAGCGAGTTGACCTCGCCGCACCGCCTGGTTCTGCTGGAAAGCCACGACGATCTGTTGGCCGGTTGCAGCCAACACCGTGCCCGGTACCGCTCGCGCGTCGCCGTCGGCACCGCCGTCGCCTGGCACCTCGAACACCTTCGTCATCTTGGCCAGCGGTCGATTCGGCTTGACAAAGCCGGAGATAGTCGTTGTTTGCGCTGTCGCGTTCAGCGGGAACCCCTTGACAATAAGGCGGCTGGTCGGCGCGTCGGGCTCGCCTAGCATCTCGTCGTCGATGACCGTATTTGAGACCCGCACTGTAGTAACGCCTGGCATAGCGACAGCGATGGCGTAGGTACCCCACCCATCCTTGCTGACTTCTCCGACCGGTCCGGTCAACCGGGGACTGACCAGGCTGATCACCTGAGTGTTGACCGGGTCGGGTGCGGGCCGATCCGCCCGTAGCCGCAAAGCCTGAGCCGCGCTCCCATCACTGGTGAAGAACGCCAGCCGCGCGACACCCTGCTTGTCGTACCCCTGCAGGACTGCGATCGAGTGCAATTCTTGGTGATTCCGCATGGCGACGAGAGCCCGGACAGCGGTGTGCGGCCCTGCTGTTCCGGCAGCATCCCAGACGTCCGTGGCCTCACGTACCAGGCTGGCATCGACGTCACCGACGGCAGACCAGCCCAGGAACGGGCCGTCCGGGGGTGGTGCGGCAAGCTGTGGCGCCGAGCCGACTCCGACCACCCTGACCATGGTCACCAGTACTGCCACGCACACGGCGGCCGCCGCACCGGCGGTCATCCGCCGCCGCCAACGAAGCCGACGTGACCGCCGCATGACTTTGTCGTCGTAACCCTCGACAGGTTTCACCGGCTCGGCCAGGGCAGCGAGGCGGTCACGCAACTCTGTCTCACTATGCATATCGCACCTCGTGTTCAGCTGTGGCGTCGACCTCGACCCAACGCTGGCGGAGCGTCCGCAGGCCCCTTGACGAAAGACTCTTGACCGTGCCCACCGAACAGCCCAACGCCCGCGCCGCGTCCTGCTCGGACAGGTCCGCATAGAAGCGCAGGACGACCGCGGCACGTTGTCGTGCCGGCAGCGCATCCAGCGCCCGACGGAGCCAGTCCCGCTGTTCTACCCCCACGTACTCGTCCCGGGCCTGGCTTTCCATCAGCCGGCTGAAGGGCTGCTCCCACCAGGCCCGGCGGCGCCGCGCGCTGAGGTAGGCATTGATCAGGGTCCGTTGCACATAGTTGTCGATCCCCTCGGACCGCTGCAGACGCGACCACACCACGACTGTCTTCGCCAAAGTGGTCTGCACCAGGTCTTCGGCTCGGCCAGCATCCCCACAGAGCAGAAAGGCCTCACGAAGCAAGCGACCGTAGCTAGCCCTGACGAAGGCTGTTACCTCCTCGTCGTCCTGGCTGCGCATGCTTCCTCACCATCCTCGCCAACATCGTCATAGCAACTACATACGCTGTGACCGCATTGAAACGTTGCCGCCAGGAAAGAGTTTCTAGACCAATTTGCCGAGCATGGTGTGGATCCGGCGGCAGCAATACGGGACGACTGCCGCGTTTCGAACACCGATCGCGGCGGCGAACGGACCGGCCCGGTCGCGTCGCGACCGGGCCGGGGGTTCTCCGCGAACCAGGCCCGTCAGTTGACGCTTTCGCCCCGAGGTGTACCTCTTCCCGTAGAGCCCGGCGGCCGCGGCGCGCGGTGGACCTCAGACGTGAGCGGCGACCCGCAAGAGAAGCCGCCGCTCACGAAGACGTCGATCAGCTGCCTGCCGAGACGACCTTAGTCAGCCGCAGCGGCCGGTAGCCGTCGGTGTCGAGCTGGGCGAGTTCACCGTCGATGTCGACCGAGTGGGTGCCGTAGAAGTGCACGTTCCTGCGGTGGGTCGGCCAGATGTGCGCCAGGATCTCGTCGTCGAACTGCCGGTCGGACCGGCGCAGGGCGGCCACTCGGGTGGCCTGCACGGGGATTCCGAGCACCGACGGGCACCCGGCCCGCAATGAGGGCGTTGCCCGGCTGTCCCCGCTGGGGCACGCCCACATCAACACGCTCGGCCGCTATGCCTTCAGTCCGCGTACCGACCGGGCGCTACGCCCACTGCGTGACCCGGGCGCCGACGATGCCCGGTCGCCACGTGGACCGTTGACGGCCAGCCGGCGCTGAACGCTGAGGAGCCTAGTTCGGCGGGGAGTCCTTGACGAACATGATCCCGTCGGTGCTGGCCAGGTGGGCCGGGTCCAGCGGGGAGTAGCCGAACCAGGGGGACACACGGGGAGCGGGAGTCACGTCGCCGAGGATGGCGGCCAGTCGGCGGGCGTCGACGACGTACCGGTCCTCCGGGAGCGCGTACAGGAGCCCTTCGATGGTGTCCGGGGGTGGGGTCTCCACACCGTGGTGGCGGATCGTGCCGAGGGCCGTGGCCAGGAAGGCGTACCCCTCGCCCAGTTGGGCGCTGACGATCGCTCCGGCGCTCCACCATTCCACCGGTCCCTGCCACATCTGCATCGTGCTCTTGTGCCGTTGCAGATGTGCGTTGTGGGCGTGCACCAGTGCCGGGCCCCGCTCGGCGATGGCGAACAGGTTGGCGGCCATCATCGAATCCCGCAGTGCGCACAGCCGCGTCATGCGGCTCGGTGACGTGTCGGCCATCCAGAAGTGGTAGCGCAGCAGCCCGGTGGCGGTACGACCGTACAGGCGTGCCCGGTCCCAGTCGTCCCACGAGGACGCCGCGATCAGGTGTGGTGACTGCGTGTCGAGCAGGGCTACCAGGTCGTCGGCGAGCAGCCGCAACTGTGTCGCCTCGGGCGTGTGCCCCACCGACACCGACGGGTCCATCATCGCGGCGGGGTTGGTCCACCGGTCGTCGGCGCCGAGCAGGCGGTCGAGCGTTTCCGCGGTGCAGGGAAGCAGGTCGGCGTCCACCCATGCGGTGAGGTAGGCGTGGAGTGCGATGAGGACCTGCCGGGGGCTCGCGGCGTGCGTGATCTCCAGCGGGCCGTCGAAACCGGCGAAGCGCAGCCGCTCGGATGCGGGCCGGCCGTCGTTGTACGCACGCATCCAGCGCACCAGCTCGCGGTTGGCCGCGAAGGCGCCCCACCCGTGGCTGAAGCCGCGCTCCATGACCCCGTCGAGAATGCCCGGGCCCGAGGTGACGTAGTCGTCCACGACCAGGGCCATCATGCAGTCGCTCTCGATGGCGATTGTCCGGTAGCCCTCCTGCTCGACGAGTTGCCGGAAGAAATCGTTCCGTAGCTCGAGCAGAACGTCCTCGCCATGGGTCGGCTCACCCAAGGCAAGCAGCCGCGGCCTGGCCCTGAGCAGCCCCATGACGGTAGCAGCGTCGACGACATGGGCGGCCTTCTTGATACCAGCAGTCATACCCTCAACGGTATCGTTGAACCAACGGTGGAAACTTCTCATCGATATTGGCGGCCCGATAATGCGAAACCTTCAAAGCGACGGACAACTCAGGCCGGTTGACCTGGCGCGAGCGCACGGTCTGTCCACGCAGGCGGTCCGCAACTATGAAGCGGCCGGCATCCTTCCGGCGGCTGAACGCACCCCGCATGGCTACCGCACCTACACGCCGCTGCACGCACAGGCGCTGCGTGCATTCCTCGCCCTCGCGCCCGGACACGGCCACCAGACGGCAACGTCGATCATGCAGGCGATCAACCGGGACGCGACCGAGGATGCCCTCCACCTCATCGACTCCAGTCACGCCCAGCTTCTTGACGACCACCGCACCCTCCAGGCCGTCGAAGCCGCTGTTCGTGACCTCGAACCCGCGCCGCCGGAACGAGGCAACGTGCTCGTCGGTCCACTGTCGAAAAGGCTCGGCATTCGCCCGGCCACGCTGCGCAAGTGGGAACGCGCCGGCCTGGTCCAGCCGCGCCGTGACCCGCAGACCGGCTATCGGGTCTACAGCGCGGCCGACGTGCGCGACGCCCTCCTGGCTCACCAGCTCAGACGAGGTGGCTACCTGCTGGAGCAGATAGCCCCGCTGATTGCCCAGGTCCGTTCCGCCGGAGGCATCGCGCCGCTCGAATCCATGCTGCGCGACTGGCGTGCCCGCCTGTCTGCCAAGAGCCGCGCTATGCTCAGCGGCGCTGCCGCGCTGGACGCCTACCTCGACTGTCGACCGGCCCCGCCCGAAGACGGGCCGAGTTCCTGGGCCGGGGGCAGCACGTGCAGGGTCTTGAAGACCCGCCCGTAGTGGGCGAGCGCGTCGCCGAAGCCGGTCAGCCGCGCGTTGTGCCGCAGCACCCGGATCGCGTCGTCGGCGGAAGTCTCCCGGTGCGGACGGAGGCGATCACCCGCAGGATGTCCGACCAGTGCCGGCGGCACGCCCACCGACCGCCGGCGGGAATACCGACGATGCCGACCGTCGACGGGCGTGCCGACACCAGGGTGAGCCGACGACAGGGGGAGTGGGCGTCCAAACCACACCGTCCGATACCCACCGACCGCACACCGCGGTCAGGTCACGACCCCTCCGTAGCGGGAAACAGACCACCCAACGCGCGATTGGTCCGGTTGGCCCGCACCGCCGCCCGCCGCTGGTCCGCCGTCACGTCGATGTAGTTCTGGCTCGTCGTCAGGCTCGCGTGCCCCAGCAGCCACATGATCTCCGACGCGGTCGCCCCGTCCTCGGCCAACCGGGTCGCGAACGTGTGCCGCAACGCGTGCAACCGCGCCCCCCGCGGCACCCGGTCGGTGATCCCCGCCCGCCGGTAACACGACTCCACCAGATACTGCAGCCCCCCACGGCGCAGCGGCTCACCCCGCCGATCCACCAGCAGCACCGACTCCACCACCACCGTCCGCGCACCGAACCGGCGCACCCGACTGTCCAGGTACCGGCCCAGCACCGCGTCCAGCTCCGGCTCCACCGGCACCACCCGCAACTTGCCACCCTTACCGACGACCTCGACCCGCCGCTCACCCGGCCGCCCGGTCACCGACCCCACCCGCAACGCCAGCAACTCCGACAACCGCAGCCCGGCACACAACGCCAACGCCAGCACCGCCAGGTCACGCTCCGGCCACGGATCCCGCTGCCGTCCCTCCTCGTGCGCCACCGCCTCCAACAGCCGCTCCGGCGTGTCCTCACCGCGCAACGGCTTCGGCAGGGGGAGTGGTACGTGCGGCTTGTCCACCGCCGACATCGGATTGCCGGCGATCACCCCGTCAGTGACCAGGAACCCGAAGAAGCTGTTCCAGGTCGACCACGCCCGGTAGACCGAGGCGGCCGCGCGGGGAGCGGCGAACTCCGCGAATGCCGCCCGCAACGCCCGCGTCGTCAACGCCGCCAACGTCAACTCGGCCAGGGGGAGGGGAGTGGCCGGGGAATCCGCCACCAACCGGGCGACCGCGAGCAGGTCGCGCCGGTACGCCTGCAGGGTGTGCGCCGACGGCTTGCGCGCGGCACGCGCTGCCAGGAACTCCTCAATGAGGGTTAGTACCAGTTCATCCCTTTTGTCCTGCATAAGGAATATTATGCATCATTTTCGCTTTTCCGCGAGGGGTGGTGGGCGAGTGGCTGACACCGGCCGTACTGCGGCGTCGCCACGCGCCTGCCGACGCCGGGAACGTCCACGCGCGATCCCGGATCCGCCTCGTATCACCGCTCGTGTCGTGTCGACCGGACCGTACGTGAGCGACCCGCCCGCGCACGGCGTCGCGGAACGGCCAGCGGTTCGGACACACCCGGGCGCCGGATCGCACCCGGCGACACCCGGGTGCCGTGGTGTGGTCGCCAGCGACCAGTCGGCAGGCGCGACGGTCGACGTGCCCGTCATCGCGAGCCGTGAGCGTGGGACCCGGATGGTGCCGGGTGCGGATGGTCCGAGGCACCCGGCACCGGTGGTGACCGTGGCCGAACGTGTCGGGGTCGGGGGCGGGGTCGATTCCCGCCGGTCCCGCCGGGAGAGGCCGATCGGGGCCGCCCACCTGGTTACTTAACATAATGTACATTATCGACCATCCCTTACCGCAGTGCCGGATGCCTCATTCCTGCCGGCCAACCCCACGTCCGGCCCACCCGCCCGGTCTGCCTTTCCCGCTCACCGCCGCGGTGCGTGCCGCCCGAGCCGGTCACAGTCGAGACACACGCCGGCCACCTGTCGTCCTGATGGCCGGTCCGGCGCCGGCGTGTGTCTCGTGCCGGACCGGAGTGCGTTCCTCTGGGCGTGACGCGCCACCGGGCGATGCTGTCCCCGACGGGTGTACGAGTGTCAGGCGGCCCGGCGGCGGTACCCCCGCCGGGCGTGGCGAAATCGCGGCCGGGCCGCGACTAGGGCGCGTCGGTGCGGGTAGTCGCCCTGCGTCCGGCAGGCCAGATGAGCGATCAGGAGGAGTTCATGGCACTCAACAGTCCGGTGGACCTGTTCCTGTACGAGCTGTCCGGCGCACTTGACGCCGAGAAGAAGGGCATTGAGTGGAAGGGCGAGCTGATCGGCCAGATCCGGGACTCCAACGTGCAGCAGGTCCTGCGTACGGAGCAGCAGGAGGGGCAGCAGAAGATCAAGAATCTGGAGACGTGCTTCCAGGCGCTGGGTAAGCGCCAGCAGGATGTCCCGTGTCTGGCGATCGACGGGATGCGTGCGGAGAGCCAGCAGTTCATGAGCCAGAACCCGTCGCCTCAGGTGCTCGACATGTACGTCGCCGGCGCCTCGTCGAAGTTGGCCCACTTCGGCAGTGCCACGTACAAGGGCCTGGTCGGCAAGGCGACGATGATGGGTGACACCCGGTGCGCGCAGGCCCTGCAGGCCAACCTGGTCATGAAGGAGGACAGCGCCACCCGTTGGGAGCGCGTCGGTCACGAGGTGAGCCAGCGGGTCATGGCGACCGCGTGACCGGTCGCGGTGTGCCGGTGGTGTCGTCGCCGGTGTCGGTGCGTTCCGTGCGCCGGCGCCGGCGATTCGCTTCGCCGGCCGGGGTCCGGCCGTGCGCCGCTGGCCGGGCGTTGGGTGCCGGCCGGTGTGTGTCTTGTTCGTCGGCCGGTCGGCGATGGGGCGGGTGTCCCCCGCCGGTCGGCCGACGGTGGTTGGTCAGTCGGCGGGTCGGCGGTACTCCCCCGCGCTACCGGCCTATGTGTCCTTTGTGGAGGTTGCGGCGCTCCGGCGTGAGCGCGGGTGTCGCGGTGAGGGTACGGCGACGGTGTGTGGTGCCCGTGGCTGGGAGGCGGTGCCCTGGGGCGGGAATTGTCGGGGCCGGCTGCTAGAACATACGTACAGATGTACGTCGAGGGAGTTTCGCGATGGCCGGTCGCAGTGCAGCTCGTGGATTGTCCGCCCCGGAGTTGGAGCAGATCCGGGAGGCGCTGGCCAACGGGCGGCGGCCGAAGGTGGTGTTCACCCCGTCGGCCGGTCAGATCGCCGGCCAGCAGGGCCAGGTGGTGGAGTTGGCTGATCCGGCGGTCAGCGACGAGTGGGTGGTGGTGCGGTTCGGTCGGGACGAGTTGCCCTTCTCCCCCACCGATCTGGCGATCGCGCCGAAGGGTGCCCCGCCCCGCCGGCCGCCGAAGGTCGCCGTGTCCACGCCGGCGGCTCCGCCGGGACCGCCGCTTGCTGATGCGGCGTTCGCCGCGAAGCCTCCCGTCGCCGCCGTGCCCGCCCCCCACGAGGAGATCGTTGTGACCCGTCCTGCGACCGATGGTGCCGACAAGGCGTCCGGTGCTGACAACGTGTCCGGTGCCGACAAGGACTCTGACACCGGCCGGGCGTCCGGTGTGGCCCGGCCGGTGTCGGCCGGTGAGGGCCGCGACCAGCCGGCTCGCCCGGCGGCCAAGGCGGCGGCGCGGAAGGCACCGCCTCGGGTCAAGCCGCCGGCGGCGTTGACGGTCACCTTGTCGTACGCCGACGGTGAATGGTTGGTCGCCGCGCAGCAGGGCACGAAGGTGCTCGCGAAGCCGTACGTGATCAAGCCGGCGGAGGCACTGAAGATGGTGGGCATGATCGACATGCCCGGGGTGCGGGAGGCCGTCGAGGAGATCGTGGCGGCGGCCCGGGCCGAGGCGGAAGCGGAGGCGGACCGGTTGCGTGCGGAGCTCGCCGAGATCGAGGCGCGGCTGGCGGAGTTGCCGTAGCCGGGTCCGGCTAGGCGGGCCGGCGGGCCGGTGACCGGTCGCCGTCGCGGCGCATCCGCAGGTAGGTGACGACCGCTTCCCGGGTGGTGGAGGCGCCGAGGAGTTGACGGGCCTGCGCGATGCGCCGGTTGGCGGTGCGCAGCGACAGGTACTCGGCCTGGGCGGCGGCGGCGATGGTGGCGCCGGTGGCCAGCCGTTCGAGCAGGGCCCGTTGTTCGGGGGCGAGGTCGGTGGGCGCGGTGGGTACGCGGTCGGGTGCGCGGTCGCGGCTGGCGCGCTCCCCCGCCGTGGTGTCCGGTTCGGCGCTCATGCGGTCGGTTCCGTTCGTTGTCACGCCCACGCTCCTTCACGGTCCGGTGCCGCCGGGTGTCCGGCGCCGTCGTTGACATCACGCGTGGCGGTGTCCCGATGGTTCACCGTCCGGCCGGGGTTCGCCGCTTGTGATCGTCCGGTCACCGGTCGGTGTCGGTGCGGGTACGGACGCCGGCCGGGTCACGGTCGGTTCCCGGCGGTGGGCACAATTGCTGACCATGGCAGCGCACCCGTACCTCGACGCGCCGACGCCGTTGGCGTTCGCCCACCGTGGCGGTGCGGCCGCCGGTGACGAGAACACCGCCGCGGCGTTCACCCGTTGCGTGGAGTTGGGGTACCGGTACATCGAGACCGACGTGCACGCCACCAGTGACGGGGTGGCGGTGGTGTTCCACGATCCGACGTTGGTGCGCATGACCGGTGACCGGCGGCGGGTGCGGGACGTGCGCTGGGCGGACCTGGCGGCGCTGCGGGTGGGTGGTGCGGCGGCGGTGCCGCGCCTGGACGAGATGCTGGATGCCTGGCCGCAGGTCCGGTTCAACATCGACGTCAAGTCCGAGCAGGCCCTCGCGCCCGGGCTGGCGGCGGTACGCCGGGCCGGGGCGCTCGACCGGGTGCTGCTGGCGTCGTTCTCCGACGACCGGCTGCGCCGCATCCGCCGCGAGTTGGGGCCGGCGGCGGCGACGTCGATGGGTACCCGGGAGGTGGCCCGGTTGTGGGCGGGTGCCCGGCTGGGGCGGGCCGGGCGGGTACCGCCGGGGGTGGTCGCCGCGCAGGTGCCGGTGGCGCAGTCCGGGCTGCGGGTGGTGACGCCGCGGTTCGTGGCGCACGCCCACCGGCTGGGTCTGCAGGTGCATGTGTGGACCGTCGACGACCCGGACGCGATGCGCCACTTACTGGATCTCGGTGTGGATGGCATCATGACCGATCGCATCGAGGTGCTGCGCGACGTGTTCAGCGCCCGTGGGGTGTGGCCCACCGACACGAGATGAGGACCGATGGTCGCCGACGCACGCGTGCACCAGGAGTTGAGTACCCGTCGTGAACGGGTCGGCTGGTACGTCTACGACTGGGCCAACTCGGCGTTCTACACCACGGTGGTGACCGTGTTCCTCGGCCCGTACCTGAGTTCGGTGGCCGAGCACGCCGCGGATGCGCAGGGCCGGGTGTATCCGCTGGGTATCCCGGTCGCGGCGGGGTCGCTGTTCGCGTACGTGGTCTCGTTGTCGGTGCTGTTGCAGGTGGTTGTGTTGCCGGTGGTGGGTGCGGTCGCCGACCGGACGTCACGGAAGAAGGAGCTGCTGGCGTCGCTGGCCTATGTGGGGGCGGCGGCGACGGTCGGCCTGGTGTTCTGCACCGGCGGGCGGTACCTGCTGGGCGCGGTGCTGTTCCTGGTGGCCAACCTGGCGTACGGGTCGAGCATCGTCGTGTACAACTCGTTCCTGCCGCAGATCGCCGGGCCGGACGAGCGTGACCGGGTGTCGAGCATCGGCTGGGCGATCGGCTACATCGGCGGTGGTCTGCTGCTGGCGTTGAATCTGGTGGTGCTGACGATCGAGCCGGCGGGCCTGAGCAAGGGTGAGATCGCCCGGTGGAGCATCGTGTCGGCGGGTGTGTGGTGGGCGGCGTTCACCACGGTGCCGCTGGTGTGGTTGCGTAACCGGCCGGCGGTGGCCGGTGAGGCGCGCGGTCCGGCTCTCGTTGACGGGTTCCGGCAGCTGTGGCACACGGTGCGGGGGCTGCGGGCGTACCCGTTGACGTTGTTCTTCCTGGCCGCCTACCTGGTGTACAACGACGGCATCCAGACCGCGATCGCGATGGCCAGCGTGTACGCCGACAAGGAGCTCGGGCTCGACCAGGCGGTCCAGGTCCAGACGATCCTGCTGGTGCAGTTCCTGGCATTCGGCGGGGCGATGGTGCTGGGGTGGCTGGCCCGGCGGTTCGGGGCGTGGAAGACCGTGCTGGGCAGTCTGGTGTTGTGGACGGTGGTGCTGGCGGCCGGGTATGTGCTGCCGGCGCACCGGCCGATGGCGTTCCTGATGCTCGGCGCGCTGCTGGGTATCGTGCTCGGCGGCAGCCAGGCGTTGAGTCGGTCGTTGTTCAGCCAGCTCATCCCGCACGGCAAGGAGGCCGAGTACTTCGGCATCTACGAGATTTCCGACAAGGGCACGAGCTGGTTGGGGCCGTTGCTGTTCGGGCTGGCCTACCAGGTGACCGGCAGCTACCGGGTGGCGATCGTGTCGCTGGTGGCGTTCTTCGTGGTCGGGTTCGTCGCGCTCGCGGCGGTGCCGATGCGGCGGGCGATCGTGGCGGCCGGCAACACCCCGCCGCGGCTGCTGTGACGCCCCGCCGGTGGCCGCTGCCCCCGGTGCCGGCTCTGCCGTGACCGGCCGGTATGGCGGCGGGGTCTACCGGTGGTCGGCCGCGGTGGGACGGTGGGCGTCGGCGTGGTGGGCGGCCAGCACGTCACCGCCGAAGTCGCTGTCCGGGCGGCGGAGCACGGTGTGCGCGTGGTTGGCGTCGTTCTGGCTGTTGTCGTACTCGATGAGCAGGTCCGGTGCCTGGATGCGGTAGTAGTGCCCGGCGCCGGGCCGCAGCGGGCCCTCCCAGGCCAGGTGCACCTCCCGCCGGTCGATGCGGGCGGACTCGTGGCGGGCCAGCGCGGGCGGTAGCCGGTCGAGGTACACGGCGAGCAGCCGGTCGAGCAGGTCGCGGGCGCCCGGGTCGAGTCGGTGGGCGGCGACGCCCAGGGGGGTGACCGGCGCGACGGCGCGGGGTGCCGTGGCGCTGGCGATGTCGGGGCGGGCGGTGTCGGCGGTGACCGCCGCGGCGCGCCCGTCGGGGCCCATGGCATCCATCACCGCCCGCGCCAGGTCCTCTTCCAGGGCGAGGGGGCGCAGGACCGGGTGGTCGGCGTAGCGGACGGTGGCCGGGTTGGCGCCGAGGAACACCGGGGTCGGGTGGATCCGGTCGCCGTCGACGGTCATAGTGACCGACAGGTGGTGGCCTTCGAACCGCCACCCCCACGGGGCGTCGCCGGTCGGGTCGCCGAAGACGTTGACCCGGTAGTCGTTGCTGTGGCGGCCGCGGGCCCAGCCTTCGGCCCGGTCGAGGATCTCTTCGAGCGCGATGATCGTCATGGCCTGGGCGTACGCGTGGGGGCTCAGCGCGGTGGCGAGCAGGCGGTGGGCGGCCTTGCGGGCCGGTGCGGTCAGGTCGGCCAGGCTGATGCCGGGTCGGGGCCGGGGCCGGTACTCGATCCAGCGGCGCATCGCGTCGGTGAAGGGGTGGCAGGCGCGGCCGCGTTCGTCGTCGAGTCCGGCGATGAACGCGGCCGCGGCGGCGCGCATCGCCTCGGCTACCGGTTCGGGCATGGCGGCCTCCCGGGGTGGGTGGGGACGTGCGCGGTCACGACCGGCGGGCGGCGCGGGCCGCGGCGATGCGGTACGTCGGATCACGGTCGAGGTTGTGGCGGTCGCGGTCGTAGCGGCGGGTGGTACGCGGGTCGGCGTGTCCCATGGCGTCCTGGACGTCTTCGAGGGGTACGCCCTGGTCGCGGGCGGTGGTGGCGAAGGCGTGCCGCAGCGAGTGGGGTGACAGGTCGGCCCAGGCGGGGATGCCGGCCGCCCGGGCGAGCCGGCGGACCAGCCGGAACACGGCGGCCCGGTCGACGCGGGCGCCGGTGGCGGTGACGAACAATGGACCGTCCGCCTGCCCGGGCCGGGTCGCCAGGTATGCGTCGAGGGCGGCCGCGGTGGCCGGGGCGAGGGCCCGGCGGCGGGATTTGCCGCCCTTGCCGACGAAGCGGATGGTGCGGTGGCCGCGTTCGTGGCCGAGGTCGGTGACGTCGAGGCCGACCAGTTCCCCGACGCGCAGGCCCAGGTCGGCCAGGAGGGTGAGCATGGCCCGGTGGCGCAGTGCCTGTGGACCGCCGTCGGCGGCGGCCGCGGCGAGCAGCGCGTCGACCTCGTCGGCGGTCAGTCCGACGGTGACCGAGTGGTCCCGGTCGACGCGGGGCCGGTCGGCGCCGGCGACCGGGTTGACCGGCACGATCCGCAGCCGGGTCAGGAAGTCGTACCAGCTGGCCAGCCCGGACATTCGGCGGGCGACGGTCGCGGGGGTGAGCAGCCGGCCGGACCGGGTGTCTATGGTGGACTCCAGTTCCCGGGCGTATTCATTGACGTGCAGGAAGGTCGCGTGGAGGGGGTCGACGTCGCGGCGGGCGCACCACTGCAGCCAGGTGTTGACGTCGCGCTGGTAGGCCAGGCGGGTGTGGGGGGACAGTCGCCGGTTGCGTAGCCACGCGGTGGTGAAGTCGGCGAGGTCGGCCGGGCGTGCGACGGCCCCGGGCGGCTCGGCGCGGATCGGCAGGCTCATGATCAGACGAGCCTAGCCGACCTGCCGGAGCGGGTGCGGGTTTGCGCTGGCTACTGTTTTGTTGTGCGAATCTGCCGGTGTGGGCACGACCGCGCGGCCCACCGGCACTACCGCCGCGGGACCGACTGCGGCCGGTGCGACTGTTCCCGATACGCCGTGCCGCGCCCGTGGGACGCGGCCTGGCGGCTGATCCGGGGCGTGTGGCGGCGGGCGGACGGGCCGGGAGACGGCGTGTCCTAGACGACGGCGGGGCTGCGGCGTTCCACCAGGACCACGTCGCGCCAGCGTCCGTGCTGGCGGGCGATGCGTTCGCGGGTACCCACGACCCGGAAACCCACGGCGCGGTGCGTGGCGAGGCTGGCGGTGTTCTCCGGGAAGATGGCCGACTGGATCGTCCAGATGCCGGCGGCCTCGGTCGAGTCGATGAGGGCGTGCAGCAGCGCGCGGCCCAGCCCCTTCCCCCGCGCGTCGGGGTGCACGTACACGGAGTGTTCGACCACCCCGGCGTAGGCGCCGCGCTGCGACACCGGCGAGCATGCGACCCAGCCGAGGACCCGGCTGGTGGGGTCGACGGCAACGAACCGGTGGTCGGGCAGCCGGGTGGCGGCGAACCGGCCCCAGGTCGGCGGTTCGGTCTCGAAGGTGGCCTGGCCGCCGTCGATGCCGGCCCGGTAGATGTCGAGGACCTCCGCGGCGTGGAGGTCCGCCATGGGGGCGATGCGGATCTGTTCGGTGTCGTGCACGGTCCCACTGTAGGTCGACCGGTGTGGCCGCAGGCCGGGCTCGTGGGCGATGACCTGGGCGAACCCGGTGAGATGGATCTCGGCGGGGTGGATTTCGGTGACCGGGGTCGGATCCCGGCCCGGGTGTCGCGGCGTCAGCTCGCGGCCAGGTCGCGGCGGGCGGCCGCGTACGCCGTGGCCAGTTCGGCGTCGATGCGCGCCGAGGTGGCCACGTCGAGCAGCACGGCCGGTGGGTGCGCCGGCCGGGACTCGATCATCCGGGCGCGCAGTCCGGCGGGCGGGTGTGAGGCGAACAGCGACACGTCGTCGCGTACCGACAGTTGGCGCAGGCGGGGCAGCCGCGCGGCGACGTCACGGCGCGCCTGGTCGGCGGCCGCCCGCCAGGCGGCGGCGTCACCGCCCTTGCGGGCCTCCCGCCGTACCACCATGGTCATCGTGTCGGTGGCGGTGAGAGTGTCGGCGAGCTGCGCCGCGGCGGTGCTGCCACCGGCGCGGGCGGCGAGCTCGTCGGCGAGGTACTCGGCGCGCTGTGCCTCCCGCAGGCCGATCCACACCAGGACCAGGTGGCCGCAGCGGACCAGGAACCGCAGCGCGCCGAGGACGACGGCGTGGAGCAGGCCGCCGATGATCCCGGCCAGCCCGCCGGCCCGCGCGGGCATGTCGGTGGGGCGCAGCACGTCGGCCAGTGTCCCGAAGGTGGTCATCGGGACGCTGGTGAGCGGCCCGCGCCGGACGTCGCCGTTGACGAAGTGGCCCAGTTCGTGGCCGAGCAGGGCGACGCGCTGCTGGGGCGGCAGCGCACCCCACAGGGACAGGCCGAGGGACAGGACCCGGCGGCGGCGCAGCCCGACCGCGCCGGCGAAGGCGTTGAAGTCGGCGTCGACCGTCACCACGTGGGGTGCCGGCGCGCCGACGGCCACGGCGACCTCGTCGACGAGCGCGAACAGGGTCGGTGCCTGGTCGCGGGTGACCTCGCGAAGGGTCGGGTCGCGGCGCCCGAGACGTGGTCGCAGCGCCACCGCGAGCAGCACGGCGAGGACGCCGGGTACGAGGCGCAGGCTCGGGAAGTCGGCCACGATCAGCCAGCAGCCGGCGGCCAGCAGCGCCGCGTCGGCGGCCAGCAGCGCCGCGTCGGCGGCCAGCAGCAGCACCGCCGTGCCGAGCAGGACCACCGTCGCCGGGGTCGTGCCGGGACGGTCGACCGGGCGGCCGGCGAGCGCGGCGTACTGGCGGGCGGTCAGCCGGTACGCCACCCGGTGCGTCAGGCGGTCCAGCCACCGCCAGCCCAGTTCGGGAGAGTGCCGGTCGGGTTCGTAGCGGTCGAGGTTCCACTCGCACGCCGGGCACCACGGTTGCGCGCCGCGCTCGGTGACCAGCAGCGTGCGGCAGTCGGGACAGTGCGTGGCGGGTGCGGCGGCGACAATCACAACGGTCGATTGTGCCGCTCTGTTGATCATCACGGCAGTGGCCGGTCGACCGACGCGGCTGGCCGGATGGTCGGTGGTCGGTGGGCGGTGACCTGACGGCTGAGGCGGTCGCCCGGCGCCGGCCCGGTCAGGCCGACAGTCGCTGCGGTGGCTGCCCGTACCGGCTACTGATCATCCGGCCGGCCGGACTGTCGGCCGGCGGCGTGGTCCGCGCCAGTCGCAGCAGCACGTCGAGGTTGGTGACCGTTCCGTTGGCGGCGGTCGCCCGGTCCATGATCCCGGCGCAGGCCGCCTGCCGGTAGGCCGGGTCGCCGTGACCGGCGCGCTCCAGCGCCCGCATGACCTCCGCGCGGGCGTCCGCCGGGTCGCTGCCCGGCACGCGCGGAGCCACGATCCGGGGCACGGGATGGGTGGCGCCGGTCGACCCGGCACGGGTTGGCGCGGCACCGGTCGGCGTCGGGCCTGCGTCGCCGGTGTCGTCGGCCGGCCCCAGGTCGACGATGTGCTTGGCGCACCGGTACTTCTTGTTGGGGTCGGCGCGGGTCTCCATGTGCTTGTAGATCGCGACCCGGTGGCCGGTGAGGGTCCGGGCGGTCTCCCACAGTGCCCGCCCGGCGGGGCCGTCGGTGCGGTCGGTGCGGATCATCTCCTCGGTCGCCTCGCCGTCGCGAACCACGGTAAGGGTCAACATGGCCCGGGTGCTGGACGCCTCGATCGTCACGTCGGCCAGGACCCCGACGAACACCTGGGCGTTCGTCAGTTCGGCCAGCCTGCGGGCAAGCTCCGACCGCGGGCCACTCTCGATCCACAGGTCGACGGCCAGTGCCCGCACCCGCTCCAGGTAGCGACCCTGGTCCTCGTGGTCACGCATCGGTCCGGCGGCCTGCACGGCCAGTGGCAGCAGGCGCATGGCCAGGTCGGCCGCCTCCCGCATGGTCTGCTCGGGTGACATGGAACTCCTCTCCACCCGTTCGCACATGTGTACGAATGCAGTACATCACGGGGGTATGACATTTTCCGACGGGAAATCCCCGCCCGGTGCCAGCTCCCCGGGCGGACCTCAGCGGGGGCGCCCGCCGAACAGCAGCCTCCACGGCACGACGGCGGATTCCACCTGCACGGCGAGGCTCATCTTGGACACGCCGTCGCTGCGCTCCTCGAACCGGATCGGCACCTCGGCGATCCTCATGCCACGCTGGACGGTCCGGTAGTTCATCTCCACCTGGAACGCGTAGCCGTTGCTCTGCACGGATGCGACGTCGATCGCGCGGAGAGTGTCGGCGCGCCACGCCTTGAAACCGGCGGTGGCGTCCTTGACCCCCAGCCGCAGGATCGTGTTGACGTAGAAGTTCGCCCAGGCCGACAGCGCCTTGCGGTGCCACGGCCAGTCGCTGGCGACCGCGCCACCGGCCACGTACCGCGAACCGAGCACGACGGCGGCGTCCGTGGTGGCCAACGTCCGCAGCATGTCGGGAATGGCCGTGGCCGGGTGGGACAGGTCGGCGTCCATCTGGATGACGACGTCCGCGCCTTCGGCCAGGGCCCGACTCATGCCGGCCACGTACGCACGGCCCAGTCCGTCCTTGACGGTCCGGTGCAGCACCCCGACCGGGATCGGCCCGTCGACCGCGAGCTTGTCGGCGACCTCGCCGGTGCCATCCGGGGAGTTGTCGTCGACGACCAGCAGGTGCAGGTTCGGGATCTGCAGCGCCGCGAGCAACTCGACGAGCCGGGGCAGGTTGTCGCGCTCGTTGTAGGTCGGCACGACGACGGTTGCCTTCGGGGTGGCACTCTCCATGATCACCTTCGCCTGGTCTGTCACCCCGACGTGCCGTACCCAGCACCGGCGAGTGCGGTCGCGGACGGCGGGAGATCGTCCTACTCGGGCCGCCGGTCAGCGAGCCGGGGTCGCCCGCCGCGGCCGGCGGCCCCTCACTGTATCGATCCGAGAGCCTACACCGCTTCCGGGGCACACGGTGACCGGAGCGCCGCCGGGGCCTGAGAAGCCGGCGCCACGACCGGCTCGGGGCGCCGGCCGCGGTCGGCCGGGCGGGTGCCGGTACTGGTACCGGCACCCGCCCGGGTCCCGGAACGTCTCGACGTGGTACCGGCGCAAGGGGGTCGGGTCGCGGGTGCCATCCACGAGGCACCATGTGCGGCCGCCACCGTCACCGGCCCCTTGCCGTCGCCGACAGGAATCCCGGCAGACGAAGGCACCGCTGCGGCAGGGTCTCGCCGCGCTCCTGCGACATGTCCCCCGAGACCACCGGACACCTTGCGACCACGAGGCACTTCAGCGGGTCCTGGGTCCCTGCCGGGCCGTGCCGTCCCCAGGTGCCGGCGCATTGTCGGCCACGAAGACGCGGTTCCACGGCCGGCCGGACTACATCATAACTGGCATTATGATGTAGCGCATTATCGAATTACCGGTATTGGAAATACGGTAATCGGGCGATGATCCGTCGAGGGTGGAGTGGGCGATGACACCGGCGGTGTCGCTTCGCATCCCCTGCGGCGAGCGACGTGAGGCCCTGGCGAGGCTGCGCGAGTTCTCAGGTGAAGTGACGAGTGGATGAGTCGCGGCAGCGTGGAGCTTGACCAGACGTTCCCGTCACAGGGGAACGGATTGCTGAGGAAACGTTCTCCTGGCGTTTTGGTGCGTTCGTCAGTTCTTCGACGTGTGAATGGCGCAGTACGGTCCGCAGGTCGGCCGGTAAGAAGCGTGTCACCAGCCGCACACGCGGGTGGTGACACGTGCTCGATGTAGGGCCGCCCGCCACCGCAAGAACCTGTTGGCGGACCACGGCGCCTACTGCTAACCTCCCCGAGGCCGTGCGAGAGAACGAGGAGGTGGTACCCGTGAACGCAGTATCGACATGGGTGCTCCCCTCCGGGGTCACGGTCGGACGATAGGTCGTCCGGGAGCGCCATTCAAAGGCACTCCCGAAAGGCACGACCATGCGATTCACTTCCGAACAGCGCCTCGACGACGGCGTCCTCGAACGCGAATTCACC
Source organism: Planosporangium spinosum (assembly GCF_049999945.1). NCBI lineage: Bacteria > Bacillati > Actinomycetota > Actinomycetes > Micromonosporales > Micromonosporaceae > Planosporangium > Planosporangium spinosum. Next base: position 379,131 of record NZ_JBLYUB010000003.1, read on the forward strand.
CTCGGCGAGATCCCCGGCCTCCTGTGGACGCCCGCATCCGCATCCGCATCCGCACCGGCGCCGCTGATCCTGGTCGGCCACCCCGGCGGACTGCACAAGATGTACCCCCGCCTGGTGGCCCGGGCCCGGCACTCCGCGGCGGAGGGCTTCGCCGCGGCCACCATCGAGCTCCCCGGGAGCGGTGACCGGCCCCGTTCCGCCGCCGCCGAGGAGGCCCGTGCCGACCTGTGCCGGGCGCTGGCGGCCGGCGAGCCGGTCGACGACGAGATCGTCGACCGGCTCGTCCTCCCACTGGTCGAAAAGGCGGTCCCGGAATGGCGGGCCGCCCTGGACGCCCTCCTTTCGCTGCCCGAGATCGGCGGCCCGGTCGGGTACGCGGGAGGCGTGATCGCCATCGGCCTCCGGCTGGCGGTGGTCGAGCCGCGCATCTCGGCCGCCCTTCTGTTCGCCGGGAGCTTCGTGCCCCGCACCATGTTCGAGGAGGCCCGGCAGGTCACCATTCCGCTGCAGGTCCTGCTGCAGTGGGACGACGAAGGAAACGACCGGCAGCTGGCCCTGGACCTGTTCGACGCCTTCGGCTCCAAGGAGAAGACGCTGCACGCCAATATGGGCGGGCACACCGGCGTCCCGCAGTTCGAGGGGGACGACGGGAACCGGTTCTTCGCCCGGCACCTGAAGTGAGGCCGGGCCGTCAGGCCGGAAGCAGACGGTAGGCGGTGTCGGCCAGGATGGCGCTCATCGAGGTCAGGTCCCGGCCTTCCTCGATGGCGGTGGCCAGCAGGTGCACTACCGCCCCGATCGCGGCTGTACGGCCGATGGCCGGTACCGCCGCGATCGGGGCGGCGCGTCTCCGGATTGACGTCGGTGCAGGTCCCGCTGGTGTTGGTGTCATGATCCTTTCCAGGAGTCCCGCGTTCGCCAACTCCGGGGTCGAGGAACATCGGTACAGAGATTGGCGCTAGCGACGATCGTGGCGTCGGGGCTGCGGGCGCGGGCAAGGTGTTGCCGATGGCGCGGGCGTCGGGGACGGACCGCGCGAGCCGGTCCAGCTTGGGTACAACGAGGGTGTCGCCGGCGCGCACGGCCGCGAGGGCCTGGTCGAGGCCGGGGCGGGCACGGTTGGTGCCGGTCAGTCCCTTGTCGAGATAGATCCGCTCGGCGGGGACGCCGAGCGAGGTGAGGATCTCGCGCTGGGCAGTGGGATCCTGCAGGACGGCCGAGCATCGGGCGTAGCCGACCAGTTCCCCCACCGGCTGATCGTGCCGTTTAGCCCCCGGTCACCGGACAACTGCCCGGACCACCCATGTGAGACAGCGTCGGCGCTGGTCGGCGGCTCGGAAGGGATGCGCCGAGGGTGTCTCACTGGCCGATCGCCAAACGGACGCCTTCAAGAGCGTGACCGGATTACCGCTCGGAACTCAGTCCGCGCGCTGACCGATACGCAAGACGCTCAGGTACCGGCGTGCCACTCGGTCGCCCATGCGGGTGCGGATGCGCTCGGCGATGGCGTCGAGCAGCGGCTCACGGACGTCGCGATCGAGCCTGCGGTACGGCGACTGCGAGCGCAGGAGGTCGGCAAAACCATCGCCGTCGAACCACTGAACCGTGGGGTACCAGCGCACGATCGGGGGGCCGAACAGGCTGCCGGGGTCCTCGACCAGTCCCCAGCCCTCGTCGGTGCCGCGCACCTCACCCTCAAGCGGCGGATGACCCCAGTCGGGGTTCCCCGGGGAGAATCGCTCGTGGAGATCGGCAGTTTCCGCATACACCTCCGGCTCGCCGGGCCGGCGGATGACGACGTGGCCGAGCAGCGCCATCCAGCATCCAGGGTGGAGCACCTCGCGTGCTCGTCTCCAGCCGATCGCAGGATCGACCCAGTGCCACGCCGACGCGGCCACGAGGACGTCGAAGCGTCGACCGCGATCATCCCACTCTTCGAACGTCGACGACTCGACGGTGACGTTGTCGAAGGCGGCGAGCCGTTGGCGAGCGAGCGCGGCCATACCCGGGCCCGGCTCGATGGCGGTCACCGAACACCCGAGTGCCGCCAGCGACCGTGTTGCCTGCCCGGTGCCGCAGCCGACCTCAAGTACCGACGACCTTTCGCGTGTGCCGGTGATGGTGACGAGGTCGGCGAACAGCGCCTCGGGGTACCCGGGCCGGACCCTGTCGTACAGCTCGGGGACCTCGTTGAACACCTGACCGAGGCCACGTCGATTCGCACCTGCCACCGCACCACCCTCGCCGAGACCGTCGCCGACGTGCCGCTCCTGGACAAGCCTACGGATCGACACATCAGGTAATCGGCGCCCCTGCGGCCTCAAAGCCAAGATCGTCGCTAGCGCCAATCGCTGTACCGATGTTCCTCAACCCCGAACTCGTACAGCACCCACCTGGACCCTTCGGCGGCGCAGGTTCCGCCACCGCAGCATCCCCGGCCTGGTCGTAGGGATACCCGGTTAGGTGTGGTGGCGCCGCCACCCCGGGCGGCGGCATGAAGACCCGGAAGCGCCCAAGGCGAGACGGCCCGTCATGTCGAGCTTGACCGCACCGTACGGGGCGACATGGGTGCAGAACAGCGGGGTCAGTCCGCGTCGGTCGGCATCGGTCAGCGTGGCGGTCCAGCCGACGTCGGCCAGGACGTCCTGGACCATCAGAGTGTTGACATAGACCAGGGCGCTCTGCAGCACGCGCAGCCACAGCACGGAGAGTTCCTGCTCGTCGCGGCGGCTGGTGGCGATGTCGCCACCCTTGCCGTAGAAGATCACGCTGTTGGCCCGATTCCAGGGCTCGACGACGTTGAGCCCGTCGTTGATCTCGCGTTGCAGGTCCCGGTCGACGTACCGGCCCGCTCCGGCCTGGGTTACGGCGCGATCCGACCGTTGCGGACGAACGCGGCGTGGGTCACCGGCATGAGCCGGGCGAACTCGCGCTCGTACGCCTCGGCGACCAGTTCGATCTCCCGCTGCGGGAAGGACGGGAACCTCGCCGCGTCGTCTTTGACCCGCAGTGACAGGAAGTTCATCAACGCGCGGGCGTTCATCGTGACGTAGGCCGAGGAGTACAGCCGTACCGGCAGGTCCATGCGGGCCACCTCACGGGCCAGCCCGTCGTCGAGCGACTCCAGGTAGGCGGCGTAGGCGACCTCGCACACCCGCCGGCTGCGCGCGACGAGCCGCTGGTACTGCGCCGGGGTTCCCGCCGCGAACACGTACGCGCCGGGCTTGCCGGCCTGCACCAGGTGACGCTGCGCGTCGGGCAGGTAGAACACCGGCTCCAGCACCGTGTAGCGGCCGGACTCCTCGTTGTAGGACGCGATCCGGTGGCGCATGTGCTCGCGCCACACGAAGATCGGCGCCTCGACGTAGAAGGTGAACACCGAGTGTTCGAACGGCGAACCGTGCCGGTCCCGCATCAGGAAGTTGATCAGGCCGGCGTGCTGGTCGGCGTCGGCGTCGATGTCGGCCTGCGACCGTGCCCCGCGTGTCGACACCCGGGCCGCGAAGACCACGTCCGAGTCGGCGGCGGAATGCTTGACCAGGTCGACGACCATGTCACTGCGGAACCGGACGTCGGTCGAGGTCGGGTCGGACTCGGTCATGGCTGGCTCCCGGGTACGCGCGAAGGACTGTCCCGGAAGGGTAGCCGGGGGGTCGGCTGGTGTCCGACCGGCGTGTGCGGCAGCCGCCGGCGGTCCGTCCGCGACACGCCGCTCCCACCTGGACAGTTGAAGAAGTTTGCAACTGCTAAAGTCCTCACGCCGAGGAACGGTACGAGGAAACGGGGTGGGCGGGCGTGTCGGTGCCGCTGTACCAGGCGAAGGCCGAGCTGTTCCGTACGCTCGGGCACCCGGTGCGGATCCGGGTGTTGGAGCTGCTGCAGGACGGCCCGCGGCCGGTGCGGGAGCTGCTGGCCGCGATCGACGTCGAGGCGTCGAACCTGTCGCAGCAGCTGGCCGTGCTGCGCCGGGCCGGGATGGTGACGTCCGCACGCGAGGGCGGGCAGGTGACGTACGCGTTGAGCACTCCGCACGTGGCCGACCTGTTGGCCGCGGGGCGGCGCATCCTCGGCGCGGTACTCGCCGACCGCGACGGCCTGCTGGTGCAGCTGCGCGCCGACGGGCCGGACCGGTGACGCCGGGCTCGGCGGTCCGGCTGGTGGGCGGGCGGCTGGTCGGGCTGCTGCCGCAGCGCGCGGACTGGGTGGCGGCGCGCCGCGACCCGCGCGGCGACCTGGTGGCCGGATTGACGGTGGCGGTCGTGGCGCTGCCGCTGGCGCTGGCGTTCGGGGTCACCTCCGGGCTGGGCGCGCAGGCGGGCCTGGTCACCGCGGTCGTCGCCGGCGCGGTCGCGGCGGTCTTCGGCGGGTCGAACCTGCAGGTGTCGGGGCCGACCGGGGCGATGACGGTGGTGCTGGTACCGGTGGTGCAGCGCTTCGGCGCCACCGGGGTGCTCATGGTCGGCGCGATGGCCGGTGTGGTGCTGGTCGCCCTGGCGGCGGCGCGGCTGGGCCGCTACGTGCGGTACCTGCCCACCCCGGTGATCGAAGGGTTCACCGCGGGCATCGCGGTGGTCATCGCCCTGCAGCAGCTGCCGGCAGCGCTGGGGGTGGCGGGCGCGCACGGTGAGAAGGTGTGGGCGGTCGCCGCCGACGCGGTCGCCCGCTTCGCCGCGCATCCGCACCCGGCCCCGGTCGCGGTGGCCCTCGCCGTCGCGGCGTCGATGCTGCTGGGTGCCCGCTGGCGGCCCGGGTGGCCGTTCTCGCTGGTCGCGGTGGCCGCGGGGACGGTGCTGGCCGAGACCACCCCGCTCGACCTGGCCCGCATCGGCGCCCTGCCCACCGCGCTGCCGGCGCCGTCGCTGGACTTCCTCGACGGGCACGCCGTCGGGCAGCTGCTGCCGTCGGCGCTGGCGGTGGCGGCCCTGGCGGCGCTGGAAAGCCTGCTGTCGGCCACCGTCGCCGACGCGATGAGCGTCGACTCCCGCCACGACCCGGACCGGGAACTGTTCGGCCAGGGGCTGGCCAACCTCGCCGCGCCGCTGTTCGGTGGCATCCCGGCCACCGCGGCGATCGCCCGGACCGCCGTCAACGTGCGGGCCGGGGCCGGCTCGAAGCTGGCGGCCCTGACCCACGCCGCCGCCCTGGCGGTGATCGTGCTGGCCGCGTCGCCGCTGGTCGGCCGGATCCCGCTGGCCGCGCTCGCCGGGGTGCTGCTGGCCACGACCGTGCGCATGGTGCAGGCCGGGTCGCTGTGGGCGCTGGCCCGCGCCACCCGCCGCGACGCACTGGTGCTGATTTTGACGTTCACCGTGACCGTCGTGTTCGACCTGGTCACCGCCGTTGCCGTCGGGATCGGGGTGGCGGTCGTGCTGGCCCTGCGGGCGGTGGCCCGGACCGCCCGCGTCGAACAGGTACCGCTCGAACCCGGCGACCACAGCGCCGCGGAGCATGCCCTGCTCGCCGAGCACATCGTGGCCTACCGCCTGGACGGTCCACTGTTCTTCGCCGCCGCGCACCGCCTCCTGATCGAGCTGTCCGAGGTCGCCGACGTGCGGGTGGTGATCCTGCGCATGTCGCGGGTGTCCACGATCGACGCGACCGGCGCGCAGGTACTCGGCGACGCCATCGCCCGGCTGCACCGACGCGGGATCACCGTGTTGCTGTCGGGCGTCGCCCCCGGCCACGACCAGGTACTGGCCGCCCTGGGCATCGCCGAGCGGCTACGCCGCGACGGACTGGTCTTCCCCGACACCCCCGCCGCCATCGCGTACGCCCGTCGCCACCTCGGGTGCGTGCCCGCGGCGGCCGGCTGACCCGTCCACGGCCGCCGACCGGTGTCGCTACGCCACGGCATTGAACATGTTCACATCGATTGGTACGGTCGTCGTGTTGAACATGTTCAAATCTGAGGGGGGTGTCCCTATGGGTTTGGTCAAGCGGCGACGGGGCGGGGCTGGTAGGTGGTCTTGTCGCGGAGCATGGCGTGTAGGACGTCGATGCGGCGTCGGGCCAGGCAGATGAGGGCGGCGTTGTGTT